>CAMFHA010000071.1 GCA_945952115.1 uncultured Legionella sp.
TAGGATAAACGCTACCACATAATTTTTCTAGATACTTAATGAGGTCTGCTTATCAGATAAGTCAACTGAAACCGCAACTGATTGGTATATAAATGCGGGAAGCTTAACGTTTGATTGGTAGCAGCAGCGGTGGTAGAGCCTAATGAGGCTGCGCCTAAGTCTAGAAATTGGTATCCAACTCCTAATCGCACATGCTCTTTCCATAAATAATCAGCACCGACACCTACTCCCCAAGCAAACGAGGTTTGAGTATGATTGCTAAAAGGAGTAGCCATAGGCGTTCTATCTGGATTTGCAACCTCTTGATAACTCTTTGCAATATTAAAAGCAGTACCCAGTTGCCAAGACACATAAGGACGCCATAAAGGGGCTTTCGAAAACTGAGTTAAAAACTTACCCTCAGCCATTACGCGAGCATGCTGTATTTGATAGCTGTAAGCTAAATTATTAAAAATAGGTAGACCAAACTGCCAGATATCTCCCTGAGCTTTGATTTGGCTGTTACCATAACCAGAAGCTCCCAATTGCAGTGACCATTTATCACTCACAGTCCGTTCGAACCCTAACATCCCACCGCCATCAAACACTGTGGAGTTTCCATGGCTGTTGGTGTAGTAATTTTGATAGGAGGGATATAAAGTCAAATATTCAGGCCGCCCTTGATTCACAAAATCAGGGCCTATCGTCAAGGTAAGCAAAGAATGATAGCCTTGATTAGCTAGAAAAGAACGAAAATTAGCCTCATTTGCTGCAAAAACAGCCTGTGCACCTATTCCAATTAAAAACGAAAAAAATTTTACCATTTTTCTAGCATCAAAAAGCATAAAACAATCCTTGTTTCTTTGTGTCTGTTGACATTTCAGATTTATTATTGATAAAAAATAAACGCATCAATTAGTTACAGGCTCAATCTTGATTGTCCAATCAGCTCCAGAATTAATATGATATTTTTTTGCAAAGGAATCTTGATTAGTCGCTAAAGATAAATTCATTAAACTATTCATATATAACAGATCATCCCCTTTTGCTGTTTGCCCAAAAGTATTATAAAACTTTATTGTTTTAGAATAATGTTCCTCATTATCATGAAAAATAGTCACTTTGAAGGCTTGGCCTTCTTTTAAAGAGTTTAATAAAGATTGATTAATATCAGTCCATACATTCCCATAATTAGGATCAAGAATAACAATAGTCCCTTCAATGCTAGTTCCTTGCACCTTAGGTTTTTGATAATCTAACTTCACAATAGGTAGCTTCAAAACAGGACCTACTTCAGCAAAAGAAATTTTACCTGAAGCAAGCTTCGCCGCCGTATAACCATACACATCACGACCAAAGAAAGTATAGGATTTTTCCGATCCGTTAAGACGATTAGTCACTTCATTAATTACTCTGACTTCCTCAATTCCTTCCATCACATCAATAAAAGTTAGAGTTCCATTATCAGGAGTGACAAAGTAATGCCCCTGTTTGCTTAAAGCAACAACCGAACGTCTACTGGTTCCAACCCCAGGATCAACCACACTCACAAAGACAGTTTTTTTCGGCCAATAAGATGCTGTTTGATACAACCGATAAGCAGCGTCCCAAATATTATAAGGAGGAATTTCATTCGTTAGATCTGAGATAACCAAAGAACGATCAACAGAATACATCACTCCTTTAACTTCACTCACAGCTCCATCAGCCACACCAAAATCACTTTGAAACACCACAATCCCGGGTTCTGAAAAAACGGGGAACATAATAAAAAAACAGCATAATTTCACAAAATTTACAATCCATGTAGTCATTGATAAGTTCCTGTTTAGAGAAAAAATTAATAATAACATATTATTTCTTTTTAGAAGGACTCATTTATTTGCAACGAAGATAAAACCAAAAATCAAGTTTTGATATCCTTATAAGTGGTCAAACAAATTAGAGTGAGTTGCGGCAAAAATTAATTATTGATAGGACATATACAAGTTACTAGGATTATTTTTATTTTCTTTCATCTCTTGTTCTATATAACTATCAAGCTCATCAATAAGTTTCGTGAATATTTCATTAGATTTAGTACTTACATAACTTAATTTAAACCAAGACCAAGTAGTTTTTCCATTGCCTTCCATATTGACTGAAGATTGAGCACTATTAATAATGCTTCTAATGAATGTTAAAGTGTACGCATTATTGTCTAATGCATTTTTAGCAACTTCCAACTGAGATTGAATAGTTTCATTTTTTCTTGTAGTTCTTCCTTTAAAATCAAACCATTTGCTTTCAGTATGTTTTTGATATTCATTTTTTGCTGCTTGTAATTTCTCCTTCATAGTTTCTCGATTAATCTCTATTTTGCTTGGAGAAATATTTATATTTATCGTTGTGCCATTATTAACCTCATGAGCCACTTTACGATTATTAGCCTCATGAACCACTTTAGGTTGAAGATAAGTATTGTTATTTAATTGTTTTATTTGTTTCTCATTCAGCCATTCTGGCCCCCTCTGATTTAATTTTGTAATAATTGTTTCATTCAAACAACTCGAATTTAACTGTTTAATTTTATTTAAAGCTCTATCATTCCACCAAGCCCTATCCAACTTTAATAGGGGTTTACATTTCTCTAAACTTCCATAATCACGCTCTAGCTTAAAAATAAATGCACCGCGCTCATGTAAACTCTCAAAATTAGTGTCTTTATTAAGCACCACTAAATCCACATTAACTGCTTTTAATCTAAACGAATTCCAACTAGAGGGGTTGGTAGTACTAAGATACTTTATATTATCGTCAGTATGATAGCGCTCAGGAAACTGTTTTATTACATTTATCCCTTCATTGCTCCACCAATTTTTCTCCAATTTTAATATAGATTGAGGTATTGAAGAGGGTTTATAATGCTCCTCAAGATTCTTAATGAATGAGCCACGTAATTGTAGAGTATTAAAAGTAGTTTCATTAAGAGCTATTTGATCTGTTTGGATAGCTTTTAAGCGAAGCGGATCCCATACAGAAAGAGGCTTATTATTAAGAAAATCAATATTATTTTGAGTATAATAAGATATAGGAAATTGTTTTATTACTTTTATTCCCTCTTCAGTCCACCACGTTTTTTTCAAATTTAATAGAGGTTCGGGTATTGGAGAGGTATTACAATGTTGCTCTAGACTCTTAATAAACACACCACGTGAATGTAACTCATCAAAATTAGTTTTGTTCAAAGATATCTTACCCATTTGAATTGATTTTAAATGAAATTCACTCCAATTCGAAGGAGGGTTAGAGTTAAAAAAATCAATATTTTCATTGATATAATAAGATGATGGAATTTGTTTTATAACTTCTATTCCTTTCTCAGTCCACCAAGCACTATTTAAATGATGCAAACACTTATAATGAACGCTATCAGGTAATTGCATAATTTCAGAATCCAATAACTCTTGTTCAGGATCTTCAGGTTTTCTACCAATAGGTGTGTTTTCCAATTGAAATAAAGATATAAATTTATCTCGCGTGGCTTCAATTTTTCCTTGTAAAGTGCTCTTTTTACCTGGTTGAGACTCTTTAATTTCTTGAATTAAAGTATTAAAAGACATTAACGTATTATTTAAAATTTGTCTCTTGCTACTGAGATTAGCGCTTTCATTTTGTTGTTGGCAATCATTCAATATCTTTTCTAATTTTTCAATTCGAGATTTTTTAACAGAACTTTTAAAGAAATAATTCAATTGATTTTTATATGAAGTAATACATCCTTTTAAATCTTGAATTGCACTATCCCAATTTTCATTCTTGTTTATTAAATTATCATTAATAACTCCTCCTGTAGGACATAAAAGTTTTTCATGCATCAATGATAAATGTTTTTTTCCATATTCAATTGCATCAACGTAAAGTCTTCGCTTATTCCAATCTGGAGTATTTTCAATTTGATATTTCATTTGATTCCAATTTGGATGATTATATAAATCATTCAGCTCTTTAAAGCTTAATTGGTTTACAAAATCAGCTTCATTTTTTATTTGCGAACAAAGGTTGATAGCACATTCCTGGTAATTTTTTTCATTAATTAATTTCAAGAAATGTTGAAAAGTAGTATTTTCAATAGGATTATTCGGATCTAATTGTCTCTGCTCCTTACTTTTTAAACCCTTTGCATTGGTTTGCAATTGATGCGAAGACATTAATTGAGTAATTTCTTGTTTTTCTTTTGGATTCAACGTTTGTGTTTCTGCTATTGAAGTAGAAATTAAATCTAAAAAATGAAGTGATATTCTATTTTTATGATTGAAAAAATCTCCTTTTATATCGGGAAGAAAAAAAATAAATTCATCAAAATGAGGGGATTCTTTAATAATATTATATTGCTCAGTAAAACTCTCCGTAATATTTTTTTTATCCTCCGTAGTTAAAATGTGTGATCTTAAAGACTGTTGTATTTCATTGATGATCTTGAATAATTCATCTTCTACTGAGCCATTTTTTACAATAGTTTCGGCAATACGTTTTGCAATATCATCAGCTCTTTTATCTAATTCTAAACAAAACTCTTTTTTTAAAACACCTATACTTTTAAGGTAAACACTTGTATTTGCTAAAAAAAATTGTGTCATTGTGTCTAATTTAGATGCGTTTGTGTAAACAAGCTCTTTTTTTGATTCAAAATCATAAAATGGTGACGTAGGTTTTTCTGATAAAGAATTATCTGGTGGAATATCAAGCCAAAACTGCTCACTTAACGCAGCGTTCAATATGTACTCTATTGCTTCACTCATCTCTAAACCGTCATATGAGTCTCCAATAGCATTGAAATACGCTTCATCAATATCTACTCTTCCAGTGGAGTCTTTTTTTAAATTAACTTCCTTTGAAAATTTTTCTTGTATTTTCTCAGTGATATAGTCTTGCAAAGAATTCAAAGAAGGTGATGGTTCATTTGCATAATGAGCTAGTATTGCATTAGATAATTGTTCTTTAGGGTTAACAGAATCTCCTGCTCCTTTTAAAGCCTTTTGCTTTAAAGCTTCTTGTAATTTAGTGCGTAAACTTAAACCAAGACCGGCAACCGGATCACCTTGGGAATAATAAGTGTTAAAACCATGAGTTTCAGCTTCTTTCGGTTTCGATCTTTTTAAAGAAAAAATAGGGTCATTAGTTCTAAGATAATAATCAGGAGTCTCTGGACTTAGATTTACCGAAACACAATTGGTTTGCTTTTTTAAAAAATGATGTATTTCGCTAGGAAAGTCAGGGAAAGCAGCTAAATTATTTATAAATTTACTTTGTACTGTTTGTAAAATAGCTGAGTATCCATCAATTTGCTTAAGACGCTGTTTTTTTTCAGCTTTTAATTGAGGAAAACTATCTAATTTTTCTAAAAGTTTAATATCTTGTTCTAATTTATTTTGATAGTCTGCCAATACCTCCAATGCAGAAAGTCTTTTTTCTTGTATAATCTCGTTCTTACTGTTTCGAAGCTCGGGTTGTCCGTAGAAAAAACAGCGAATCTCCATTGTAGTTTTACAGGTATTATCCAGTCCAATTGTATTACCACCCACTATTGGAAGTAACAAATGTACTTTATTCTGAGAGTCGATATAAATAAAGTCAGCTGTTTTAGGTTCAGAAAAAACCGATGAGATAGCCATAATGACTCAAAAAAGATCACCTTATCTAAATATTAGTACAAATAATAATTGAATGTATTTTTTTGATCAAAAAGATTACTTTTAAAGTAAATATGGTAAGAATATAGTATATCACTGTATAATTACTTCCATTTTTATTAATGTTTTAAAATCATGACAGCAGATTTACTCTACCAACCAACACAAAATAAACAAATTTTGGGGCACCTCTGTGGTAGCAGTTTAAGTCTTGCTTTAGCCGAATATTGTCAAAAAACGCTTGGTGTAAAAATAGTCATTACTCAAGATACTTTAAGTGCGACTCAATTACTTGATGAATTAAAGTTCTTTTTTGATCCACAAGGCTCTGTTCAAGAACTGCTTTTATTCCCTGATTGGGAAACACTGCCCTATGATCAGTTTTCTCCGCATCAAGATATTATTTCTCAGCGCTTATATACTTTAAGCCGTATTCAGCATGCCACTAATGCAGTAATTATTAGTTCAGTTAGCACCTTAATGCATCGTCTTTGCCCTCAGGAATTTATTCATCAATATGCTTTATTATTAAAGCAAGGGCAAAAATTTGATTTAGAAGTCTTTCGTAGTCAATTACAACAAGCAGGTTATCATCACGTTAATAAGGTATTAGAGCATGGAGAATTTGCTTTACGTGGTTCCATTATTGATGTGTATCCGATGGGAAGCGGTCAACCTTTTCGAATCGAGCTTTTTGATGATGAAATTGAAAGTCTAAGAGAATTTGATACGGAAACTCAAAGAACCATTCGGCAAATAAATGAGATTAATGTATTGCCAGCTAGAGAAGTTCCTTTAAATGAACAAAGTCAAACTTTATTTAGGCGTAGCTTTAGAGAGTTATTTCCTGGAAACCCAAGCCAATGCCCTATTTATGAGGCAGTGAGTCAAGGTCAATTTCCCTCCGGTATTGAATATTATCTTCCTTTATTTTTTGAAAAAACGCTTAGTTTTTTTGATTATTTGCCTCAAGACAGCACTATTTGTCTTGTGGAAGAAATTCAAACTTATGGAGAACACTTCTGGAGTGAAATTAGCGAGCGCTACGAACAAAGACGCTATGATCTCAGTCGCCCTATTCTTTCGCCTAGCACCTGTTTTATTAGCGCTCAAGAGCTATTAACTCAAGCTAATACCTATAAACAACTACGTCTCTTCCATAAGCCAACAGAAAAAAAAGGAGCTATTAACTTAAATAGTGTAATCGGCCCTTCTTTAGCTATTGATAGGAAAAATCCTGAGCCCTTACATCAAGTACGTGCTTATTGTACTCAAGCGGATATTCGCTATCTATTAGTGGTAGAAAGTGCTGGTCGGCGCGAAGTGATTCTCGATTTATTAAAAATGAGTGGGATAATTCCTAAAATACAAGCTTCATGGCAAGATTTTCTTAACGATGATGCATTAATTAATATTACTATCGGTCCTTTAATTGAAGGCTGTGAGCTTCGTGATAAGAACATTGTTCTTATTGTGGAATCTCAATTATTTGGTGAGCAAGCGGTTCCTCAACGCCGCAGCAGTCAAAAAGCAATTGATCCTGATTTAATTATTCGTGATATGGCCGAATTACGTCTTGGTGAGCCCGTAGTCCATTTACAATTTGGAGTCGGTCGTTATCAGGGTTTGCAATATATTAGCTCAAACAATACGAGCAATGAATTTTTAGTTCTGACCTATGCTGGTGATGATAAAATTTATGTGCCAGTCACCTCATTGCATATGATTAGCCGTTACACTGGTGTAGATAGTGATCATGCGCCTTTGCATAAATTAGGTACGGATCAATGGCAGAAAGAAAAGAAAAAAGCGGCAGAAAAAATTCATGATGTCGCTATTGAGCTCTTAGACTTATATGCTAAACGTGAAGCTCAAGCAGGACAGCAGTATGAGTTTAATCAAACGGAATATCAAAAATTTGCTTCTGCGTTTCCTTTTACTGAAACAGTTGATCAATTAAACGCAATAGACCAAATCATTAAAGACATGCAATCTCCTCGTCCCATGGATCGTTTAATCTGTGGTGATGTAGGCTTTGGTAAAACCGAAGTCGCTATGCGTGCAGCTTTTGTGGCAGTGCAAAATGGTAAACAAGTATGTATTCTAGCGCCTACTACTTTATTAGCAGGTCAACATTTTGAGTCTTTTCGTGATCGTTTTGTCGATTTTGCTATTAATATTGAACTATTATCACGTTTTCGCAGTGCTAAAGAATCACAAATGGTCATTGAAGGGCTTAGCTCGGGTAAAATAGATATTGTGATTGGAACTCATAAACTCTTTCAAAACACCATCGCCTTTAAAAACTTAGGTCTTTTAATTATTGATGAAGAACATCGTTTTGGCGTAAAGCAAAAAGAATATATGAAGTCTTTACGCACTCATGTGGATATTTTATCCATGACCGCAACCCCAATTCCTAGAACCTTAAATATGGCAATGGCAGGAATTCGTGATATTTCATTGATTGCTACTCCACCCGCTAAACGTTTAGCCATAAAAACTTTTTGGCAAGAAAAGAAAAACTCCGTTATTCGAGAAGCCATTTTGCGCGAAATTTTAAGAGGTGGGCAGGTTTTCTTTTTACATAATGAAGTGCAAACGATTGAACTAATTTGCCACGATCTACAAACCCTAGTACCTGAGGCTAAAATACGTAGTGCTCATGGTCAAATGAGAGAACGTGAATTAGAGCAGATTATGTCTGATTTTTATCATCATCGTTTTAATGTACTGGTGTGTACGACCATTATTGAAACCGGTATTGATATTCCGACTGCAAATACCATTATCATTGATCGGGCCGATAAATTTGGTTTAGCACAGCTTCATCAATTGCGCGGTCGAGTTGGACGTTCTCACCATCAAGCCTATGCTTATTTATTAACGCCTAATGAAAAATCCTTAACTAAAGACTCAATAAAAAGACTTGAAGCCATTGTTTCCTTGGAGGATTTGGGTGCTGGATTCACACTCGCAACACATGATTTAGAAATTCGAGGTGCAGGAGAACTCTTAGGAGAAGAGCAAAGTGGCAATATGCACGCTATTGGCTTTAATCTCTTTATGGAATTATTAGAACGAGCGGTAGACGATCTAAAAGCAGGTAAAACCCCAGAACTTTCTGCGCCTATGAATCAAGGGCCTGAAATTGATTTAAGAATTAGTGCGATTATTCCTGAAGAATACATTGGCGATATTCATAACCGTTTAATTATGTATAAACGTATTTCCAATGCCAAAACAAAAGAACAATTGCATGATTTACAAGTAGAATTAATTGATCGTTTTGGTTTATTACCTCAACCAGTAAAAAATTTATTGCTTATTACTGACTTAAAACTTAAAGCAGCTCAATTAGGTATCCTTAAAATTAGCGCAGCGGGTCAACAAGGTAAGCTTGAATTTTCCGAAAAACCAGCTATCAATCCAGCTGAACTTATTTCATTAATTCAAGTTCATGCCAAACGCTATCAAATGGAAGGGCCTCAACGACTTAAATTTACCATTGATGCAACTCAAGCTGAAGCATGTATTTTTGAAATTAGCTCTTTGTTGAATAAACTAGGAAAAATTTCTTAACAGTCGCTGCTATTAAATTGACGTGAGTTATGAATAAGAACGGATATAAACCATTTATATCCAGGCATGAATAGTTACTAGTAAATAAAATTTTCTTTTGCCCTAATCATCAAATCATGAAAACGTTGTCGGTGTCGTTCTGTTTTATTAGGTGATTCTAAGACGAGTTCTGACATACAAAGAGCAAACAACAAACGACGAATTTCCCACACACTGGATTGAAAATTTTCTATTTGCTCCTTAGTTTGTTTACTGACTTTATTTTCTAATTTTAAATTTTCTGAGCTTATGGCAATGGGAGCAAATTGATCAATAATTTGCTCTCGCATTCGCTCAATAAAAAGGAAGGTACTTTTATTTTTTTGTTGACAAAAATCTATCTCTTTAATTTTTTCTTTAAAAAAATTATAAAGCATCATTTGATGAAAAAAATAAAGCTTATGTGAATAACGGTAACTTTGAAATAAAAAATAATCACCAGTCAAGACTATAATAATTCCTATCAAAGTACAGATCCCGCGATTAACCATCATGGTAAAAGGATTTTGAGGGGAATGTGCCTCGGTGGTTTGAGCTAATAATAAAAAAACAGATAAGGTTACAAAAAAAACACTAATGTCATAGCGTTTAAGATTTAGCGCACTAACATTTAATCCGAGAATTGCAATAATAAATAATACAGGAATGAAACGATAATTGAGTTGCACTAAATAGATTAAAGGAATAAGTATTAATAAAGCAGCAAGCGTACCAATCATACGATGTTTTGAGCGCCGAATAATGAGTCCGGGTTCAATGCCTGCACTAACAACAAGGACTGTTAACAAAATCCATTTCTTTTCTGGCAAGGTAGTAAACAAAAAGAAAAAAAGAGCAATCATAAAAACTAAAGCTAAATGCACAAAACGGACATAATCTAATTTTCTTTTTAGCTGTAACGGAGTTTGCATAAAACATTCCAATGAATAAAAGCGCGTTTTAAACAATCAGCAACGTAATGTTGAAGTTTAGTTTCGGGTTCAAAATTAAATTGAGGCGCTTCACAAAGAGTATAATCTTTCATATTTAAACGCAGACGATGAAGATTTTCTTTAACACTGGACCAAAATAGGTCATTTTTTTTCTCATAATAAAGATTATCAAGAGAAAGTTGTATATTGCGAATATATACAGCTATTCGAAAACAAGTTAAAAAATATTTTTTATCGACTAAACGCTGATAATTTCTTACCATTTCAAAATGAACAATCTCTTCCATGATGATTTTATATCTATCTTCGCGCAGAGCATTTTCAATATCTTGCTCAAAATATTGAATAAAATGCTCTAAGGCACGTTTCCATATTCGTAGATATTGATGAGGATAAATTCTTAAACACACAATCACAATGATACAAGAAAGAAGAATAGAAGAAATAAAACCATAAGCTATTTGTAAATTAGCTTCGGGCTCCGTGCTTAAAATAATAGTTCCAATAGCCATGCTCATTAATACTAAATTTTTTAAAGCATAAAAATAGCGCAACACAAAAAAATAAAGACCCGCTAAAACCGCTAAACAAAAAAAGAAAAAAGTTCCTCGAAAAGGGAACACCAAATAAAAAGAAACACTTACAAACAATACAGCGGAATAAATAAACATCAATAACTGTCTTTTCTTTTTAAAGCTAGAAAGGGTTGGCATTTCATAAATAGATAAAATAAAGAGAGGTAAAATAAAAGATAAGTAATCAACTGGTAAGAAAATCCAATAACTATAAACCATGATAGTTGCAATAAATAATCCCTTGCGAAAAGCACTTCTTTGGATAGTATAAGGATCTACTTCATCCAACCAATCTTTAAACCTGGACATAAACATAGGCACTACTTCCTACACGTAAAGGATAATGCGGATTGGGATCAGTAACTCGAATAATTACGGGAAGCCTTTGCGGCAATAAAATCCATTGATTTTCATTAATTACATTTTGCAGCTGAGTACGATTGTCAACCAATTGACGATTAGCTCCCCAATAGTCTGATTCAATAATGCCATGAAACACTTTACGCCCTAAATACATACGAGGATAAATCAACACTCGAACTCCTTTACGTACATCGCGCAAATCAGTTTCATTAAAATTGGCTTGAATATAAATATTGTCTGTATCCACTAAAGAAAAAAGTGGCTGATTCACATTAACTGGAGTGCCTAAAGTAAAAAATAAATTTTGGATGATCCCATTTCCCTGAGCATAGACATCAGTTAATTCTAAATTAACTTGAGCGTTTTTGAGTCGTGCAGACAATGATTTAATCTGTTGTTTTTGTGCTTGGATCTGATGCTGATCTATTTCTAATTGCTTTACCGATGCTTCCCATTTATCTTTTGCAGCCTGAGTTTCTTGTTGTGAATTTTGCATAGTAATAAGAGAGATTGATTTTAATTGATAACCTCGTTGATATTTTTTATCGTCTTGAGCCAATTTGATATACGTGCGCTGTTCATTATCACTTAACTTAAGATCTCGCTCATAAGTTTTGTTTAAAGCCTTTAATTGTGCCTCTGCAACCGCTAAATCAGCGCTTAGTTGTTCCACAGCATAAATATAAGGCTTTTTAAACACAGTAAAAAGTTTCTGACCTTTTTTAACTGGCTCACCATTTTTAACGTACAATCCAGTGATGTACCCATTAGCCAGCGCAGCAACTGGACGAACGTTATTTACTACAAAGGCATTATCAGTAAAAGGAAATAAATAAGAAAAAAGATAAATAATAGTAGTAAGAATACCAATTAAAATAATGGTATTGGTAAACGTAAACCATTGCTTTAAACGGTTAAAAAATTTTTTAGCTTTTCTTCGAAACCAATGCGAATTTTTTTTCATTAATTCATAGCTCCACTTTCGCTACGATTCAACTGAGTTTTCTAGGATTATAAGCATAGCCACCCGCTAAATCTTGATATAATACAACCAGAGACATTGCTAACTCCAGCTTTGCCTGATTTGTCGACAAGGCTAGATTATCCAAATATAGCTTACTTTGTACTAATTCTTTATAAGAAATCAAGCCCGTATTTAATAAATCTTGTTGTAAGTTATATTTATGTCGATACACTTTTTCAGCATGCCTATAAGTTAAATAACGTTCATTCATTCTTTTATTAGCTGAATAATCCGTATCAACTTCTTTTAAGATTCGCTTCGCTGTTTTAATAAATTCAGCAATTTTTACATGATACGCTCCTTTAGCAGCACTGATGCTTCCTAAGGTGCTTAAGGCAACAGAGCTATTAAAATAAGCATCCGTGACTTGAACAAACAAACTATTAGGAAGATGAGCCTCTCCTATAAAATCATCAAGCTGTAAAGCAGGGAAAAAATTACTGTATGCAATGCTAATATCCATTTTAGCAGCCTTAAGATCAAATTCTGCCATTTTCATATCAGGACGATTATTTAAAACATCCATAGGAAGGGAGCCGGGTTTAAATTGACTAAAATCTATTTGTGAAAAATTATTGTGAGTTCGCACTGAACCTGGATCAGCATTAATCAAATAACGAAGCGCATTTTCACTCACTATAATGTTATGTTGAATAAGAGGAATTTGCGCAGCAATTTGCTGTTCATCTGCTTTCAATTGAGCTAAATCAATTTGATTTGCTAAACCAATATGAATATCTTGCTCGCTCAAAGTAATTAAAATTTTTAAATCTTTATCTAATTGTTTAATTAAACGTAGCTGTTCCAATTGAGCCATTAAAGTAAAATAAGATGCGCTTATTTGGCCAATAACCAACAAGCGCACCCCTGAAATAGCTGCTTGAGCATAATTAACATAATATTGCGCTTGTTTTTGTTGAGAGTAGAGTTGCATGATATTAATTGCATAATAAGGCCACACCCCATAAAATCCTCCTGGTATTCCTAATGCGGGATTTGTAGAATAACCAGCATACGTTTTTATTATTGGAATCCAGCTTAATTTAACTTCTTGCAGAGCGCCTTGAGCTTGTTGCAAATTACCAATAGCGATATGAATATCATTATTATTCTTTAAACCTAAATTGATTAATTGATTTAACTCTTTGTCATGAAATTGCTGCCACCACGCAAGATAAGCAATATGTTTAATTGGTTTATATTCTTTTGTGCTTGAAGGAAATTGCTTAAGTGTCGCATTAATTTGAGGTTCATATTTTTTAGTACAACTCAATAACCCTCCTATCAATAAGAGAAAGAATATTAGTTTAATTGCCATAAGGTTATTTATATATCGTCCTAGTTTATTCCATCGTACACACATCTGCCCTATCAAGCTAGTAGTAAGCTAATATAGCAATTCTCACTAAGCTTTATACTTCGTTGCATTCTCACTCGGCTTCAGTCATGTACTAGTGTACACTCCTTCGCCTCATTCAAATGCGCCTTGTCTAAAACTTAGTGGACAATGCTATATGCTAATTGTGAACGTTAGTTCGTTCATGTTTCTAAATTAGCATAAGCCAATACCAACCATTTTACGCCCTGCTCTTTAAATTTAACTTGAACTCGGGCATGAGCTCCACCCCCTTCAATAGCTAATACTACTCCTTGTCCAAATTTTGCATGATTTACATTTTGTCCTATAGAAATTCCGGCTTCTTTTGCTGCAACTGGACTAGCTGAAGAACGATTATTAACCGCTTGGAAACGTGCCTTAACACGCAACTCATCCAATAACTCTCCTGGTAATTCACTCAAAAAACGTGAAGGCCGATGATATTCTTCCCGTCCATACTGACGCCGTACTTCTGCATAAGACATAATTAATTTATGCATTGCTCTAGTCATTCCCACATAACACAAACGCCGCTCTTCTTCTAAACGGCCTGGCTCTTCCATCGATTGCTTACCAGGAAAAATACCCTCTTCCATACCAACTAAAAAGACAATAGGAAACTCTAGTCCTTTTGCAGCATGTAAAGTCATTAAATGTACATAACGCTCATGTTTCTCTGCTTGCATTTCACCTGATTCTAAAGAAGCATGTGCTAAGAATGCATTGATTAAAGAAAGCTCTTCTTCATTTTCTTCATAACGAAATTGTTTTGCAGCATTAATTAATTCTTGTAAGTTATCTAACCGTGATTCTGATTTATCACCCTTAGTTTTACTAAAATGAGCATGTAAACCACTACTATGAATTATTTCAGCTAGCTGTTCATCCAATTCCATGACGGAAGTATTTATCTGTAATTGCTCGATTAACTGGATAAATTTAACCAGAGAAGAAGCGGCTCTTTGCGGTAAAATTTTAGATTCTAACAATTGTTTTGCCGCATACCATAAAGAGCATTGTTCTGTTTTTGCAAAACTTCTCAAATCATCCAAAGTTTTTTCACCAATTCCACGAGTTGGGAAATTCACCACACGCTCAAAAGCGCTATCATCATTGAGATTCATCATTATTCTTAGATAGGCTAAAGCATCTTTAACTTCTGCTCTATCAAAAAAACGGACTCCACCATAAATACGATAGGCAATATTGGCACGCAACAAAGCTTCTTCAATCACACGAGATTGTGCATTGGAACGATATAAAATAGCTATCTCATCAGTACTTGCACCTTGAGTTAATTCCACCATAATCCGCTCGCTTACAAAACGAGCTTCTTCTAATTCATTAAAAGCAGTGTAAATAACAATTTTTTCTCCTTCATGACCAGAAGTCCACAAGCTCTTACCCATACGCGAACTATTATGCGTAATTAACGCATTAGATGCCTCCAAAATAGTTCCAGTTGAACGATAATTTTGCTCTAAACGAATAATGGTAGTGTTCTTAAAATCATGAATAAATTGTTGAATATTTTCTATCTTTGCACCACGCCAACCATAAATAGATTGATCATCATCTCCTACAGCTAAAACTGCTGTATTATCACCAGCTAATAGCCTTATCCATGCATACTGAATAGTATTGGTATCTTGAAACTCATCAACTAGAATAGCTTGAAAACGTTGGCGATAATGAGCCAGCAACTCTGGATTGTCTCTTAATAATTCGTGTGTTCTTAAGAGTAGTTCTGCAAAATCAATCACCCCTGAATTTTTGCATGCTTGCTCATAGGCTTGATAAATAGCTAAGAGTGTTTTAGTGGGGCCATAATGTAAAGCATGTACATGTTGAGGTCTTAGCCCTTCATCTTTTTTAGCATTAATGAATGATTGACTCTGTTTTACTGGCCATTGCTCTAGATCAAGATTTAAAGAAGTAATTACTTTTTTAATTAAACGACCCTGATCCTCTGAATCTAAAATATGAAAATGCTCAGGCAAATTCGCTTCTTTAAAATGACGTCGTAATAAACGGTGACATAGCCCATGGAAGGTTCCTACCCACAACCCCTGTACTGGAGCGTTTAAAAGAGTACTAAGTCGCTCTTTCATTTCACCCGCAGCTTTATTAGTAAACGTTACTGCCAAAATAGCATGTGGCGACAAATTCTGTTCAGAGATTAGCCATGCAATACGGCTTACTAAAACTCTAGTTTTACCACTTCCAGCACCGGCTAAAACTAAAATGTTCCCGAGAGGAGCCGTTACTGCTTCTTGTTGCTTTGCATTAAGGCCTTTAAGTAATGTGGACATAGTCATGAATTGTAGTACCAGTAAAAAAGATAATGCATTATCGTCAATTTAGATAATAAAGACAAAAGATCTTTTAGAATGATCAATTCTTTTGAGTAACTTCAAAATACTAGGTTTTGGGTATATTATAATTCATATACTGACGTATTCATAAAGGACTATCATGCATTCTCTTTATCCAGCAATAAAACCTTATGCTCAACACGAACTTAAAGTTGATAATATTCATACTTTATATGTTGAAGAAACCGGCAATCCCGATGGTATTCCTGTTATTGTATTGCACGAAGGCCCTGGAGCAGGCAGTGATCCTTATGCACGACGCTTTTTTGATCCTCAACGTTACCGAATTGTCCTTTTCGATCAACGAGGATGCGGACGATCTACTCCTCATTTAGAAATAAAAAAAAATACTAGTAATTTATTGCTGGATGATATTGATGCAATTCGCGAGTTTCTTGGTTTAACAGAATTTGCTTTATTTGGAGGCGGTTGGGGTTCATTGCTTGCTCTTTTATATGCACAAAAATTTCCTCATCAAATTAAAGCCTTATTATTAAATCAAATATTTTTAGGCAGAACAGAAGATATTAATTGGTTTTATAAACAAGGAGCCAGTTTAGTTTATCCAGATTATTGGCATGAATTTAGCCATTTTGCTCCAGAAGAGAAACGTAATAACATTCCCCAATATTATACAGAATGCTTACAAGGCAGTAATGAACTAGCACGAATGAGTGCGGCTAAATCCTGGGCTTTATGGCAAGCTCGTTGTAGTAGCCTACAACCTCATCTTTATGTCATTGATCAATATAGCGATCCACATTTTGCTTTAGCATTAGCCACTTTAGAATCTCATTATATTAATAATAATTATTTCATTGAAAATAACCAAGTAATGAATAATGTTCATAAAATTCGTCATATACCTACTTATATTGTCCATGGACGTTTTGATTTAGTAACGCCTTTAGCCAATGCCTGGGAATTACATCAGGCCATCCCTGCTTCTAATCTAAGAATTGTACGAGATGCAGGACACTCCGATAGAGAATCAGGCATTATTGATGCATTAATTTATGCTACTAAAGAATTTTCTAAACAAGGTTTAGATGCAGGCTAGGAAAGCTAAAATCGTCATCCTGAGCGTAGCGCTTCCAATTAGCCTTAAAAAGGCCTACGTACCGTGGCTTGTCCTTTCAATTGGCCTTAAGTTTTTCTTGATTATAAAGTCCGTTCATGCTGAGGAGGCGCGTTAGCGCCGTCTCGAAGCATAATCT
>CAMFHA010000072.1 GCA_945952115.1 uncultured Legionella sp.
TTCTAGGTTTTCTTTTCCCGCCAACGTAGTTGGCTCTGAGCGAAGCGCCTTGAATACTGAACTTTTTATCTAAAAAATACTGTGCTACGGAATGTCCGTGCGTTTTATAAGAATAAGAGTTAGACGCTTCTTTTTTAGGTAAATATAAAGGGCCTTTTTGTCCACAAGAACATAATAAAAAAATAACAGGAGTTAAAAAAAACACAGGGCGAATAGTCATAACTAAAAAATTAAATAAAAAAAGTATTATACCTTAAATGTTTCAAGATGCTATTTTGCGGTTGGGTTTTTCGTAAAGTCCTGTGAATTTCAAAAGAGTTGCCTTAGTTTTCTCAAAAAAGGTATTTAGGAAAAAATTCAAGATCTGATTCATCTTCTTCTAGAGCGATAGAATCGCTGGGTATTTGATTTAATAATTCTATTGATGCGAGCATGGCTTTTGTGATTCGATTATAGGATTGGGGGTTAATGTAATAAACATTGGTTTTAGGAGTTAGTATCCCTTTCGCATTAATACTATTCCAATTTAAAGTATAAATTAACTGTTCAGGAATCATTCCTTCGCCACTAAAGCAAGGTTTAACATGAATATGAATTTCTTCTGTTTCTTTATTCATTAAGGTATTTCGGATGAATTGTTCAATAATTTCTAAAGTATTATAATTTGCAGCAGCAGTGGAGGGAATTAAATTAATCTCTCCAACTTCATTGCTGTCACATAAAAAATGAGCGATAAGATGAGCCCAATGGTGAGCTTTTTTGTGCGCATAAGTTATTTCCACTCCATGCGCTTGAAATACATCGGTAGCGCTCGCTCCCATAAGGCTGTTTTGGCTTCTTCTTCTTTTTTTACCACGACGTTCCTCAATCTGTTCTCGTGTGGCTATAAACTCAACATCTTCTGCTCTTTTATAATTTAATCGAGGGAGCTCATTTAAAATAGCTTCACTGGATGCTTGGCGTAAATCGGCCCTTGCTTTTTCCGTATTTTTGCCATAAGGAGTAACTTCTTTATATAAAATAGTTTTATTAATATCGCAAACAGGCCTAACTTTTCTTCCACTACCAGTACTTTTTAAGGTGGTGTAACCTCGTATGGGGGAGGTAAAACTCAACTCGCGTTCGCATACTCCGGTTTTTTTCAAGGCCTGTAGTATGTTTTGATCGATGTTAGCATCCACGATAAGAGGGTTTTCTTCTGGGTTAAAAAATGAATTTCTGTTTCTTTTTCCAGAAACGGCAGTATCGCTTCTAGCGATGTTTCTTTCTGAATGGCGTATAACTCGAGGGGTTACAAATAAGGTTTCTAGGCTCTCAAAACTGACTTTTCTTAGGCTACTTAAACAATCAATGAAAAAATTGATGCTTAAATGAGAGCGCTTTAAGCGCTCAAATTCCTTAAGCAAAACAAGCCATTCAAAACGGTTAATTGCTAAAGAATCAATAGAATAGTATTTAAATATTTGTTTTTTTAAAAAAATATTTATTTTATGAATGGCTTCTTCTTCATCTTGATGGAGAATCGTTATATCTGGTTTTTTTAGTTTAAGATGCTCTTCTACTCTAGAATAGGGAATACCTGTATGGGTAGAAATCAGAGTGCTTAACTCTTTTTGTTCTTTTATTGTTAATAGGATGTAAGTTTCAGCCCAAAAGAACCAGTTATCTAGTGTTGTCTTCTCAAAATAAGATCTCTTTTTCAGATCGGTATGAATATTTTCAAGCATCAATATCTATTTAACAGAGTTTAATAGATTTATTATATCTAAAATGATAAATATTTCTGCACTATGAAACAGATTTTTCTGGCTATTTTATTATTTTAAACTGTAAACTTGCGCTATTTTCATGCCTTAGCGATAATTTATTTTTTTTCTGGAGATCCAGTTTGAGTGTTTATATGAAAGAGCCGAATACCAAAGCTCAAGCCTGCATTATTTGGATGCATGGTTTAGGTGCAAATGCTAGTGATATGATGGGATTATCAGAGCAATTATTAATTTCAGATATAGATTTACGACATGTCTATATTGATGCGCCACAAAGGCCAGTTACCTTAAACAATGGTATGGTTATGTCCGCTTGGTACGATATCGTAGGTATGAAGTTAACTGATAGAGAAGATCAAGAAGGTATAGAGAGCTCTGCTGTGCTTATTCGTGAGGTAATTGATGAGCAAATAAAAGCAGGCTTTTCTTCTCAGCAAATTTATTTAGCGGGTTTTTCTCAAGGCGGAGCAATGGCTCTTTATACAGCCTTGAGTTTCAACGCTCATTTAGGTGGTGTTATTGCTTTATCTAGTTACTTGCCTTTAGCGCAGCACATTAAGCCACAGTTAGATTTAAACACCTCGTTTTTTATGGCTTATGGGCAATTTGATCCTTTGGTCTTACCTACGTGGACTCAGCAAAGTAGAGCTTGGCTTGAAAGTCATGGCTATGAACAAATTAATTTCCATTCTTATCCTATGGAGCATTCTGTTTGTTTTGAGGAATTAAAAGATATTAGTCTTTGGATAATTAAGCAAGTAAATGAGGTAAACCATGACCGTCGTTAAAAGAGCTCGGACAGTAAATTATACCTGCGAACAAATGTATAACTTAGTTAATGATGTAGAGCATTATGCGCAATTTTTACCTTATTGTACTGAAAGCAAAGTTCATCATCGGAATGATGATGAAGTGCAAGCTACTCTTATTATTGGAGCAGCCGGTATGAGTAAATCATTTACTACGCGTAATTTGTTACAAGTGAATAAAATGATTGAAATTCGTCTTATTGATGGCCCTTTTAGTCATTTAGAAGGGTTTTGGCGTTTTGATGAACATGAACAAGGTTGTAGAATTTCTTTTGATTTAGAATTTGAATTTGCAGGGAAAGTATTCTCGATGTTTTTAGGTCCAATCTTTGATCAGATAACTGATAAAATGGTCGATGCTTTTTGTGATCGAGCAGAGGTTATTTATGGTAAAAATTGAGCTTGTTTATATAGCAGAAAATCAAACCACTTTTTATTTAGAAATGGACTTGCCTGATGGTAGCACTGTAAGTGCTGCTTTAAATCAATCTAAAATTTATGAGATCCATCCTGAAACGTATACTTTAAAGATAGGCATTTATTCTAAAATTGTTTCTAAAGAAACTCTTCTTAGAAATGGAGATAGAATAGAATTATATCGACCTCTTCATGCAGATCCTAAGGAAAAACGTCGATTAGTAGCAAAAATCAAAAAAAAAGGAACTGCTCGCACATCATCCTGAATTGCTTGTAACGAAGGATCTCCAAATAGTGCAACGTGCTTAAATTCAGGAGATCTTTCGCTCCATTTAGGATGACGAGATAAGCAAGTACAAAAAAAGAATAATAAATAAAATTTGATTTTTGACTTATCAAAGAGAGGAATTATAATTAAAATACAATATGATTAAATTAAAATCAATACATGTTTCGTTCTTTAAGAGAGAGAATAACTGCTGCTCAAAGAGATAAAGATGCTGACTTAATGTTAGTTGCTTTTGAAGCGGCGAGAGAGACTGTTCTATGGGGAAATTTAGAGCGCGATGAGCAATCTTCCTTAGCCTGCGTTATTGAGTTGGACATCCAAATATGTGGCAATCAGATTGAAGGATTGGCTCAACTTATGCAAACATTGTTAGAACCTTTTAATATCACAGTAGAAAATAAATCCGCAGATCTCTATATATTTATGCCAATGAAAAAGTTAGCTAGGTTATTAGATAGTGAATATAAAATAGAAAAGTTTTTTAAAATTTACGAAAAGAAAGTTTTAGCTGAAATGTCGGATTTGCTGCAATTATTGAGTAAAGTAAAGCCTGTAAGTGATGCTCAATGCAGTATTACAAGAAAAGAAGCAAATGATATTTTTAGAGAAGATAGCGCAATTACAGAAATACTTTGGAAATTAAATATAAATTGTTCGGTTAAAGGAAAATTAAGTAATCAACAGTATATTATAAACGCTACATTAAATCAGCTTAGCAATGCAATGCTCGGTCAACTTAGAAATTTAATAGAGGAAAAATATAACTTTAGTTTTCTTTCTTTAGAAAATTCAAATGACGAATTAAACAATCCAGAGTCTGATTCAAGTTTCAGCCCAAGATTTTGATTCAAGGCTTGGAGCTAAATTATTAACACCTTAAGCCGATAGGAAAAATAAATACATCTTGTCATGCTCTTAATGTTAGCGCATGATAGAATCTATTGATAATTCTAATGATTTCATAAAAGAATCACATAAAAATATTGCTTTTAACTTAACATAGCGAGTATCTACTTCTGATTTAAACGAAGTGATTTCTTATTCCGAACTCACGTTAATTTTTAATTTAATGTCATTACTGTAAATACGAATCATTTAAAAGATAGATGGAGTTTATCGTGGTAAAGGTACAAGAACATTTACTTGCAGAGGCTTTGGTTGAGCCTTTGGCAATTGTTGGGATGAACTGTCAATTTCCTGGAGTAAATGGTGATATTGAAGCAATAGAGGCCTACACAGAGCTTCTTTTTAAAACGCAAAGTCCCATTAAAGATATTCCTTTAGATCGTTGGGATGCCGAAAAGTATTATGATGTAGATCGTTATAAAACGGATAAAATAATTAGTCGAAAAGGCGGTTTTTTAACTAATATTCATTTATTTGATGCCGCTTTTTTTAAAATCTCTGCACTTGAAGCAAAACAAATGGATCCTCAACATCGTTTGTTTTTAGAAGTTGCAGTGCGTGCCTTAATTCATGCCAATATTCCATTGAGCTCTTTAAATGGAACTAACACGGCTGTGTATTGTGGTATGTCAACTTATGAATATAGTCATCTTAATTATAAAGATAATATCGCGTTTAATGCTTATACTGCCTTGGGTATGGCGCCTAGTGCAGCAGCAGGACGCCTGTCTCATTTTCTTAATTTAAAAGGCCCTAGTCTCACCGTTGATACAGCATGCTCCTCTTCTTTATCCGCACTTTATTTAGCAAATACTGCTTTAAAAACAAAACAATGTGATCTTGCCATTGTTGGAGGTGTTCATTTAAGTCTTACTCCTGAAGGGATGCTTGGTTTTTCAAAAGCTAATATGCTTTCTGCAAAAGGACAATGCAGTAGTTTTGATGCTGAAGCAGATGGCTTTGTTTGTAGCGAAGGCTGTGGAGTTATTATTCTTCAGCGTTTAAGTGATGCGCTTAAAGCGAAGAATAAAGTTTATGCGATCTTAAAGAGTATTGTCATGAACCAAGATGGAGATGGTACGGGTTTAGCTGCACCTAATATTGATTCTCAAATTGCGATGCATCACGCCGTTTTACAAGAGGCGCAACTGGTTCCATCTGATATTGCTTATATTGAAGCGCATGGTTCTGGCACGGTTCTTGGAGATAACGTTGAATTTAATGCGATAAGACAAGTTCATGAAGGGCAGCACAATAAAGAACAGCCCTTAATTATTGGGGCAGTCAAGAGCCTTCTTGGTCATACCATCTCCTCATCCGGTATGGCCTCTTTATTTAAAGCCATTGTTTCTTTAAATAAAGGATTCATTCCACCTAATTTACATTATACTAGCCCTAATAAAAACATTCATCCTGAAGCGATTCCTGCTTTAATTCCAAACCAAGTTCATCCCTTTTCTCCTGAAAAAAACAAAACACGTCGAGTCCAGGTATCTAATTTTAGCTTTAGTGGAACTAATGTCAGCGCTATTATTGAAGAAGCTCCTTTAATGAATAGTACGGATTCAATACTTAATACAGATCTAAATTGTTTTATAGTTTCTGCACAAAGCGAATATTCATTAAGGCAAATGCTGAGTCTGTATATTCCTTATCTACAAAATACCTCAGCCAGTTTAAATGATATTTGTTGTACATTAATTCATTGTCGTGATCATTATCGTTTTCGTTGTGCATTATTTGCTAAAGATAAAGAAAGTTTAATTAAAAAACTTCAAGCACAAGAATATGAAATTAAAAAAATTTCTAGCAATAAAAAAAAATACAGCGTTAATCTTGATGCAGATCTTATTTATAAGTTGTATTTAGCCGGTGACAATATTCAATTAGATACCGAGCATGTTTTATTTAATAAAGTAGATCTTCCTCTTTATTATTTTGATAGAAAAGAGTATTGGCATGAAGCTCGTGAGTCTAATAAACCCAAAGGATTAAATTTACTTTTTTCCCATTCTAAAGAAGAGCGTATTATTTTAATAAAAGAATGGTTACACAATTTATTAGTTTCTTTATTACAAAAAGAATTAATTGATGAACATACGGATTTAGTTACTCTAGGTATTTCTGCCTCTTTAAAAGAAGATTTTGAGCTACAAATAAAACAATCTTTGGCTTGCCCTATTAGTACTCCTTTACCGGATTATTTAACCTTAGACAAATTGGCTCGCTATATTGAACAAGTGAGTTTCCCAGAACCTGTATATAAACAACCTACAGTTAATGTTTTAAATAATGAGCCTATAGCTATTATTGGAATGAGCTGTCGTTATCCTCAAGCAGAATCAGTAAATGAATTACTTGAGCTTTTGCAAGAAGGGAAAAATGGAATTAGCGATATTCCTTTAGAGCGTTGGGATAATGAAAAATATTATGATAAAGATATAAACACTCTAGGCAAATTGTATATTAATCAATTAGGTTTAGTGAATAATGTTAAAAATTTTGATGCTGATTTTTTTAATATTAGTCCTAGAGAAGCGAAGTTTATGGCTCCTCAACTTCGACTGTTTCTTGAAGGCAGTTATCATGCTTTAGAAGATGCTAATTTGTCTTTAAATAAAGTAAAAGATAGTAAAACAGGGGTTTTTGTTGGAATTGGCACCAATGAATATCCTGACATACTCGCAGAAGAAGGAGTGACTCTAGAGGAGTTGAATATCTTTTTTGCGACAGGGAATGTGTTAAATGCGGTAGCGGGGCGAGTAGCCTATGCTTTTGATTTTCATGGACCCATTCAAGTAATTGATACAGCTTGCTCCTCTTCGATGACAGCTATTCACAATGCATGTACTAGCCTACAAGCAGGGGATTGTGATCTTGCTCTTGCTGGAGGGATTAATATTTTATTAAGTCCCTTTTCAAATATTACTTTATGTAAAGCTAAGATGTTGTCTCCAGAGAGTCGTTGCAAAACATTTAGTGAGGACGCAGATGGTTATGCGCGTAGTGAAGGTTATGGAATTCTTATCCTTAAACGGTTAAGTAATGCTATCGCAGAACAAGATAATATTCTTGCTGTAATTAAAGGTTCAGCAATTAATAGCGATGGTAAAAGTGGGGGGTTTACTGTTCCTAATGGATCTGCACAGGAAGAGGTTATTCGTAGTGCTTTAGCAAAAGCTAAGTTAACTCCAAGAGAAATAGACTATATTGAAGCACACGGTACAGGCACGCCACTAGCCGATCCGATTGAAGCCAATACGTTAATGACTATTTTTTCTGAAGAGCATAGTTCTTCTAACCCTTTATATTTAAGCTCAATAAAAACTAATATTGGTCATTCAGAAAGTGCTTCAGGTGTTGCTGGAATGATTAAAGGGGTTTTAAGTTTACAGGAAAAAAAATTTTTTAAACATTTGAATTTCAAAACATTAAATTCTGGAATTGAATTAAAAAATACTATTATTCCTTTACAAACGGTGCCTTGGATTAAAACTCAAGGATTACGTGCATTAGGAGTTAGTTCCTTTGGTTTTAGCGGTGCTAATGCGCATGCGATTTTACAAGAATATCCTCAACTCTCTGCTGAACAGCGTATTGTGCCAGAAGAAAATATATTAATTATTTCTGCAAAAACTAAAACCGCACTTGATTTATTGTTAGTCTCCTATTCAAACTACTTATTAAATACTTCTTATGAATGGGCAGATATATGTTATACAGCGGCAACTGGGCGTACCCATTTTTTATATCGAGTAGCGCTTATTGCTTCTTCAAAAGAACAAGCTGCGCACTGTATTAAACAAAAAAACTATCAAATTTATACTATTAAAAAAGAACAAGATTTTACAACCAATTATGAGGGGCTAGCACAAATACAAGAAGCCTTCCAAAGGGGTTATAAAATAGATTGGGACGCCTACTATAATTCATTAGATTTTAAATTTTTAAAAATTAAATTACCTTTATATGAATTTGATCGAAAAGAACATTGGTATGAAGAGAAAGATAAAATAAAAGATAAACAATTACCCAAGGGTTGGGTTTTTAATCTGAAATGGCAACAGCAAAATTATGAAAAAAATAACCCTAGAATAGTTGGTAAAAATTGGCTTATAGTCGGCTCTACTAATATAGCAGAAGCATTAAACAAGCAAGGACTGTTTGTTATTTTGGAACAAGATAATTATAACTTACATCAACTTGATGGAATTATATTTAATTTTCCCAACGACTCTTCTTCAAATCTGGATGAGTTATTAGAGTTACAAAAAAACAACCTTAAAACTTTATTGTCTTGGATTAGAACATTACATCAGCAATCTATTGTATTGCAATTAGTAGTACTTACTTCACAAGCAGTAGCTGAATTGGCTAAAGATGAGCTAAATTTAAATCATGCTCATGCTGCTTTATTAGGTTTTTGTAAAACCTTAGTTTTAGAATTGCCTCAATATAGCACTATCTTAATTGATAGTACTGAAGAAGATCTCAATGTTAAAGCGGCTTTAATCTTTAAAGAGCTTGAATATAATCATGGGCTCTCTTATGAACATCAAGTTGCTTATCGACAGAACAGTCGATTAGTTCCTCGCTTAAAGAAAACTGACGTAAATGAAAATAAACGATCGCTTTATAGTAAAGGACGTTATTTGATTACTGGAGGTACAGGTGGATTAGGATTAGTTAGTGCGCAAGCCTTACTCTCTGCTGGCGCTAAAGAAGTTGTTCTTGTGGCGCGTCATGTCGATAAGCAAGAATTTCAAAAAAATATTAAAAGAATAAAAGCGTATTATCCTGGATGCAGTATTAAAATAGTTAGTTTAGATATAACAGATAAAGATAAACTTCGGGTTTTATTAAATGAATTAAATGCTGATGGTCAATTTAAAGGAATTATTCATACTGCTGGTGCAGCAATTAAAGCTCCTTTAACAGAGCATCAAGAAGAGGATGTGGATTATTTATTTGCAGCAAAAGTTAAAGGCGCTTGGTATTTACATGAGCTGAGCCAAGATTTTAATTTAGATTTTTTTATTGTGTATTCCTCTATCTCTTCTGTATTCGGAAGTAATAAAGAAAGTGTTTATAGCGGGGCTAACAGTTGTTTAGATTTATTAATTGCTCATCGTCATCATTTAGGCTTGCCTGGAGTTTCTGTGCAATGGGGCCCATGGGGCGAGGTGGGTATGGCGCAAAAACGCTCCCGTGATGAAAATCTAAAAAAAGCATTGATTAATAATGAGCAAGGGCATCATTTCTTAAAAATTTTATTACGCGTTAAACAAGATGAGTTAACTATTATTTCTCCTGAATATGTTCAATTTATGTTGGATTTTGTTCCCCAGCCTTACCCTCTATTTTATAAACAATTAGAACAGGATTTATTTCATAAAGAATTATTGAATGAACAAAGAATTTCTGCTTGGTTACAAACTTATCTTGAGTTGAGCAATGATCAACGTTTTATTGCTTGTAAAGAGATGGTTAGTTCTATTTGTAGAGAAATATTAGATGCCTCCACTCTTGAAGAGTTAGATGAAGAGCAAGGTTTTTTTGAGCTAGGGTTTGATTCATTAATGGTAGCTGAGCTAGCTAGTGAATTAAAGAAAAAGCTCGAGCCTAGTTTAAAAATAATGGTCAATATAGGTTTTAATTACCCAAGCATTAAAAAATTAGCGAGTTATATAGAAGAGGAGTTGAGTTCTAAACTTACGCGTCAAAGTGTTTCTGTTACTCCAGTTAAAACGCATCATGAAGAAATTGCTATTATTGGTATGAGTTGTTCTTTTCCAGAAGCGCCTAATATAGATGCATTTGAACGCTTGTTAGAAGAAGGCAAAAATGCCATGAAAATTATTCCTAGTGATCGTTGGGATAATAAGCTCTATTACGATCCAAATAGAACCGCTCCGGGAAAATCTTATGTCGATAAACTAGGATTAATTGATCATATTAAAGAATTTGATGCAAATTTTTTTGGTATTAGTCCTCGAGAAGCCAAATTAATAGATCCTCAACAACGTTTATTTTTAGAATGTTGTTATACCGCGATAGAGCAGGCTAATTATACACAAAATAAGTTAAATAGTGGTGTGACCGGCGTTTTTGCAGGTGTCGGACCGAATGAGTATTATCCTCATCTAGAAAAATATGGTTTTTCCAATGAAGAACTTAGCATGTATTCAATTACGGGAAATGTTTTAAATTTAATTCCCGGTCGAGTAGCTTATTTTTTTGATTTTAAAGGGCCTTGCCTAAGTATTGATACAGCATGTTCATCTTCTTTAGTCGCGATTCATTATGCTTGCCAAAGCTTAAACAATGGTGAAATTGATTATGCCCTAGCAGGGGGGGTGAATGTCCTTTTAATGCCTGAATCCAATATTACTTTATGTAAGGCTCAGGCTTTATCTCCAGAGGGTCAATGTAAAGCCTTTGATGCCGATGCTGATGGTTATGCCCGGGCTGAAGGGTGCGGTGTTCTATTATTGAAACGCTTAAGTGATGCAGTGCGTGATAAAGATAACATTTTAGCAGTCATTAAAGCCTCAGCGGTTAATAATGATGGAAAAACAGTGGGATTAGTTGTGCCTAATGGCAAAAGTCAAGAGGAAGTAATGCTTAAAGCATTAAAACAATCACAGTTATCAAGTGCTGATATAACTTATATTGAAGCTCATGGAACGGGCACTCCTTTAGGCGATCCAATAGAGGCGCATGCCATTGATCAAGTCTATGGTTTAAAACATAATTCAGATAATCCTTTATATTTAAGTACTGTAAAAACTAATATTGGTCATTTAGAAAGCGCTTCAGGTGTTGCTGGAGTAATCAAAACTATTTTGAGTTTAAAGAATAAAAAAATATATAAACATTTAAATTTTAAGCGTTTAAATTCAGCTATACATTTAAACAATACGGTTATTCCTCTTTCTACTTTATATTGGCAAACTAAGACCTCATTAAGATATGCAGGTGTTAATGCATTTGGCTTTAGCGGAACAAATGCTCATTTGATCTTGCAAGAACATAATAATGAATCTCAAGCGCAACCAGTGCATTCAAAAGAGAACTATTTACTTGTTTTGTCTGCGCGATCTAAAAAATCTCTGGAATCCTTAATTGCACTCTATCTGAATTATTTAGATAAAACTCAAGATGAGTTTGCAGATATTTGTTTTACTGCTGCTACCTGCAGAACACATTATGCTTACCGTCTTTTGATTGTTGCCCGTACAGCACAAGAGGCAAAACAACATTTATCTGAAGGATTATTTGCCTTGTCTTTCGGAGAAGATAATACCCATTGTACTGATCCCATACTCCGCTCCCTTCTTTCGGCCTATCTCAAAAACAAGGAAATAGATTGGCACGCTTTCTATAGAAGTCTAAATATAGAATTAAATAAAGTAGATTTACCAACTTATCCTTTTAATCGCGAAGTGTATTGGCCAGATAAAAATAAAGATGCCTCACATAATCTAACTTCTTTAGAAATACGGTCTTCGATTTTAGACCAAACTAAACCTTCTTTATTAATGACTTTGAAAGAGCAAACTAGAGAAGAGCGCATAACTACTTTAGAAACTATTTTAAGAAAGATAACTGCGCAGATTTTAGAAGTGAATCCTGAGCAAATAACAGCCAAGGTCGAACTCTTTTCGCTGGGGTTGGATTCCTTAATGGCTGTTGATATCCGCAGTCGAGTTTATGATCAACTTCGCTGTCCTGCATTAAGCCTTTCAATGGAATATTTTATTAATAAGCCGTGCATAGAGCAGATGGTAAAAGCTATTTCTAATGAGTTAGAGCTTTTTTTCAAATCATCTAATGATCAATCCGAATTGATTAAGCCTGCAATTGAAAACGTGCCATTAACCGATACGCAATACCCCTTTTGGGCTATTGATCAGTATGGTTGGTGTTTTAATCTTGGTGTGCAGTTTCGTTTGACCGGTGAGCTCAACAAGAATTATTTCCAACAAGCTTTTGATAGTGTGGTAAAAAATAATGCTGTTTTTTGGATGGATTTTAATAAAAAAGCACCTCTTCAGACATTAAAACACCAAGGCAGTTTAGAAGTTATTTTCGAAGATTTTTCAACTAACGAACAGATTAATACCCTAGATAATTTATTTTATAAGCATATTCTTACGCTAATGCCGCTAAATAAACAACCTTTGATTCGTATTTATTTATGTAAAATAAATCCAGAATTGCATGAAGTGCATCTTATTATTCCGCATATTATTGCTGAAGGAAAATCCTGTGATTTAGTAATGGAACAATTTAAAAACAATTATGAGTTGCTGGTTTCTAAAAAGAGCCTACCTATTTATCCTGAGGAGCATCACTATTTGGCTTATGTACAAACTCACAATGCTCATTGTTGGAAAAATTTACCAGAAAAAATTAAATTTTGGAAAAAATATAATCGAGGTGTAAAACCTTTATATCTGGGTAAAAATAATCATTTATCCGATGCTTCTATTTCTCAAGAGCATTATATGCGGCATTATCCATTGGATACTCATTGGGTCGAGCAATTTATCCTTTGGCATAGAAAACAAAATCTTAATATTAGTAACGGTTTAATCGCCCTAACTCATCTGGTTTTCCATACTTTAGGGGCAAACAATATTTTACCGTTTACATTGATTCATACAGGACGCGAAGGACAAGAATACGAGCGTACAATAGGTTTATTTGCTGAATATAAACGGATAAAAAATATTATTAATAAAAATAATCAATTTATTGATTGCATTCATTTTGTAGAGGAGCAATTGTTAAAAACTGCATCGTATCAAAAATGTCCGTTTTTTATTAAAGATAAATCTAAAACCATATCGAGTTTAAATCTAGGCGAATATTTAAGTTATTTATGGTGTCGTTTTAAATACAAGAAAAATTTTAGCGAGTGTGATTTTCATCCCTACCTTAACAAATTATATCTTATTTATTTAGGTAGGGTTGCATTTACTCGTTTTCAAAATAAGTTCATCTCTATTAAACGTCGATTGGGGTGGGCTATTTTAAAGCCCGCATCTGTGTCAACTTTAATTAGTATAACTCCTAGTTTTTTTGTTAAAGAAGGAGCTAGTGAGCATATAGCCAATTTGCAACTGTCTTACCCTAATTATTTTGCTTATGCAGATATTCCAATAGGAAATAAAGCCTTATGGGTATATTTTACGAGAGATCAACATGGCACTTATCAATTATCACTTAATGGTCCTTTGACTCTAGAGTGCCAAAATGAGATTGCAAGATTATTTAATCATTACATGGCAAAAATTTTAGAAAACGAGCAAATGAGTATTAGCGATTTGCTGCGCTCTCCTGAGTGAGTTTTTTAATTTGTGCAATTTTATAGTAATAAGGAATATTCTTAAGGTTTTGCCCTTGTCCTAATGACCAGACATATTGAAGCTCAGAAACTGAACTTAATTCTTTTGTGACACCAGGATCATCAAATCGCCAAGCCTCTTTAGAAAGTAAAATTAAAAAAACATCGGATACGTTCTCATTTTGAGTCCAATAACGATACATTAAGCTTTCTCTATTAAATAAATGTGCGCCTGATGAAGAATAAGATTTTGTTATAAGTCCTTTTTTAAATAGCAGTTGTTGATAGAACGCTAATTCACTATTTATAGGATAATTATCTAAAGGGACAAATATAACCGGCTTATGGTGCGTTTGCTCTTGATCGCTTGCAATGGCATTTAATTTTTTTATTAAATCATCCCAAGCAATAATCTTAATAAATATTTTTTGCTGTATATAATTAATTTTATTTAAGCTAATAGTTATTAAAATAGTACTATAAATTATTAATAAAAATATACTCATGCTAAACCATAAAGTTCTTTTTAGAGGATTATTTAAAATAAGTAATGCAACCCATGGAATAAGAGCTAAAAATAAGGGGCCTGACCAGTTGAAGTTCACTTCATGATTTAAACTATACACTGCAAAAAAAAGTAAAGGCGTACAAGTAAAATACTGCAAAAACCTTTTTTTATCTTCTGCTAAATTAAAAAAGGTATTTTTCTTGATTAAGTGTATTAACGCCCATATTCCTAATGGAGTAATAAAAAATAAAACTATTCCTATTAAATAATGAATATTTAAGGAGGTAGTGGCATTAAAGCGCCGACTACTTTGAAAAATAAAAGAAACCCAATCATGTTGAATATTCCAGTAAAGCACTGGCGTAAATAATAAAAATGCTATAATCAAAGCTAAATAGGGTTCTTTGCGCTTGAACCAAAAATGTAATTTTTTTTGACTAATTACATAAGCAAGAGTTGCCAATATCAGAAGACAAATCGTATATTTTGAAAGCAATCCTAGGCCAAGCCAAAAGCCAGCACTATACCAACAGCGTGCTTGATTTAAGACTAAGGCTCGAAAAAGGAAATAAAGGCAAGCAGACCAGGCGCTAATAAGCGGTACGTCTGGCGTTATAATGATTGATTGAAAAAAGAAAAAAGGTAAAATAGCCAATAATAAGATAGCATACCGACCAGATTGCGCTTGAATTAACTCACTTAGTTTATAGGAAAAAAAGCAACTAATAAACCAGCAAAACAAGCTAGCAAAGCGAACACTAAACTCATAAGAACCTAATATAGTGGTAAAGAGTTTAATAAGCAAAGCCACCATTGGCGGATGATCTAAATAACTCCAATCTAGATGTTGTGAATAATTCCAATAATAAGCCTCTTCAACTAATAAGCGTCCCTGGCTCATACAAAAGAGATGAAGCATTAGAGAGACAAAAAGAATCAAAAAATAGCAAATTTGTGAAAATTTTGGTTTATTTAATGACTCATTAAACGTATTAATTAGTTTATTCATTAATCAACAAAAGTGAGTATTAGGCTCTGCAGTGTAACTAAATTAATTGAGAACACAAGAATTAATTTTATATAAACAGGTGATGTATAAAAATTTTTTGACTTTGTCAGGACTTACGAAAAATCTTCAATTTCTTCATTAAAGGAATGTTTTAATTTGGTCATTTAGTAGACTTCTTTCGAAACTCTACTGCAGAGGCAAATTGCTTCGTCGATTCGGTGCTCGAATCCTCATGTACTTGCGTGTACACTCCGGTTCTCCGCTCCGAGTCTCCTCGCACTTTGCTCTCTGCAGCGAGTTTCGAAAGAAGTCTAGGTATCTAAATTTTTTCAGTAAAACATTTTTTTGCCTCGATCTTAGAGTATTTCGTAAGTCCTTTTTGTATCGTTTTGTTTAATATTGTCTTAATATTTTTCTTTTATAATAGGGCATATTGATTTTAATACAAGATAGGTTATCTTATGTCCTTTGAAGTAAATGTATCATCTACTAAACCTTCTATTGCACTGCAAATTTTAAAAAATACAATTACTGTTTATTTTACTGACTCATCAGAGGGAGAAAATAGTAAGGCCTCTCATTTATGGTCTATCTTTGAAAAATCTACTTTAGAACTCTTGCCTTATAATTATAATAAGAATTGGTTTCGCGGCTCTGATGAGTATCATATAAAATTTTATCATACTAATCCTGATGAGATTAAATTAGATCATATCCATCGAGAGTTTTATGAAGAGCTAACTCCAGAGGTTTTAGAGCGTTATATGACAGGTATTTGGGAGCAACAAACTCAACGAAAGGAACCCTATTATAATACTGTTCAATTTTTTTCAGAAGAAAAAATAAAAGCAATTGTGGAGCAATTTTCTGAATACTATCAAAATTACAAAGGAAGCATAGAGGAATCTTTAAATAACGAAGAGAAAAAACAAATCGAGAACGAGTCGTTTGAAAGACAAGATAACTTTATTGTAAATCAATCAGATAGTGAGGATGACGATATAAGAGAAAATCAATATAAATTCTTTGTAAAACGGCATAATGAAATAATAAAGACTTTAGAAATTGAAGAAAAGTTAAGCCCTCTAAAAAGAAAATAATTATTGACAAATTAATAAAGTATACTAATCTTATTTTGTGCGGCGCAACATAAGGAGAGTATCATGCTACATCATTATTTTCAGCAAAAAAATATGAATCCATTTTCTAATTTTTTGGAAACTCCAGTGAAGGATTTGATGGATTTAAATATGAAAGCTTTTCAGCGTTTTTCTTACCTCATGCCTAATGAATTATTAAATTTACGTAGACCAGAAGATGTGATAGAAAAAAATTTAGAAGTATTCGTTGAAAGTGGCCATACTGCTTTAGCCTATATGCAAACTATGTTTGATATTATGGAGCACCACTGGTTAAAAAATTTTGAAACCACGTTAAAGACTAGTAAAGAATTTAATGGATTAAGTAAAGATCATTTGTCAACTAAAGCAACGCATACTGGGCGCGCAAAAAAAAATAAGCAAACAGCTTCCAGTAGAACAAAAGTAACTACAAAACCTAAAGCAAGCTCAACTGCAACTATACCTACTTCAACTGCATCAAAATCTAAGCTAGTAAAAGCTAAAAAATTAACGGCAACTAGTGGATCAAATCTAATTAAAAAGCCGGCTATTAAATCAAGTTCTGCACAGAACAAACCTACGGGATTGCATAGCACTACTGATGTAAAGCACTCTAGGCCGCTATCAACTATTTCTGATACATCATCTCAGAAAAAGTCCTAGTAAAATATACGGGGACTGATGAAAAGCTTAAGCATTTTTATTGTAATCGTTCACGGAGTATGTAATTTACTAGTATTTAACGCAATGCCTCGCGGGAAAGACCTTCCAATTAGCCTTAAGTTTTTGTTGACAAATACTCAAAAGCACAGGTTTAA
>CAMFHA010000073.1 GCA_945952115.1 uncultured Legionella sp.
CAGTTAAGATTATTATCTCTTATCTAGAGTGTCCAAGTCCATTAGACCACATCAGGCTTGAGCCGTGTGTGGAGAAACTCGCATACACGGTTCTTAGAAGAGTGGTGGCCGGCAACGGTCACTGCTTATTCGACTCCAATGATTGTCACACTCCATATATACCCATCCTACCTGAAGATCTTGGTTTTTCGCTATCGCTTTTTGCGCCTGCGGAATTTAAAAAAGCTCGCAATAGGGCTGGCTATTACTCGCTTTTTTAAATTCCGCAGGCGCAAAAATCAAGTCGCGAAAAAACCAAGATCTTCAGGTAGAATGGGTATAGAATTTATGTCGATAGGCGCTGCTTCACTGCCATTAAGTTAAGGAATTTCACATCATAACCGTTCGGGCTGAGGAGGCTTTTAGGCCGTCTCGAAGCCTTTCACTGTAACGCTTCGAGACGTGTGCTTACGCACACTCCTCAGCACGAACGGCTATAAAAATTCCTTAACTTAATGGCAGTGAGGCGCTGCTTGTCGTACTTACAATCCGACATTCCGGTGCGCCACGAAAGTGCACCGGAATGTCGGTACAATGTTTTGTTGAGCGAATTAAGGTCAGTTGGATTGGGAATTATTCTCCCTATTTGATTTTTTTGATTAAAAAATTTAAAATATGTCTTTTTATATTGCATTCATGGTATTATGAACTCAAAATTTGAACTTGAAAGCTACATTATTCCAAACCCTCACCCTAGCTTAACTCATCCCGAAAGTATTGTTCATCCTAATACAATGATATCAATTTTAATTTTTTTGAAGACCTTTAAAAAACTCAAAAAAAATCAATATCCAAATCTAAGTGCTTTAATAAATTTAATAGAAAATGAATCTATTATTGTTGAAGTTCATGATAGTAATGTAGGTTTTAAAAACTGCGCCCCATATATCCATTCCTATTATTTAAAAACCGAGTATTTTTATACTGAAAGTCCTCCAATAAAATATTCTGAAACTATTAAATTTCTCTTAGATAAAGCTCCTTTGTGGGTAAACCATGCTAAGAATAAATATGAAGAAAAAATAAAACTTAGTAATAAATACTCTTATTATTATATTTTTTCAGCTACCACTACTGTATTATCATTGGCTGCTGAATTTGCATTATGCATTGCTCGAATAGCTGTTAATATTCCTTCACTACCTTCTATTTTAGTAGGTGTTACAGCTCTTTTATTATCCATAATTTTCTTTGTATTGAGTTTAAATTATTTTAGTAAATGTATTGAAAACGATTACAATCAAATTAATACTCGTAGCTTAAAAAAATTAAATGATACCCTAAATAATTTAGATTTAAAAAAAGAATTAATTGATATTCTATCCAATAAAGAATTAGAAGATTTATACACTATAAACTTAGAAAAAAATCAATTATTTCTAGAGGAGCAGGAAGAAAATAATAGAGCAGCTACACTCTCTTATAACTGACGTCTTGCCTCCAAAACATTCGGAATTTGCTCTAATTTAGTTAATAATCTTGACAAACTATTTAAGCCATCAATATCTACTTTTAAATTAATAAAAGCCATATTGTGGTGTTTGTCGCTATTGGTCTGCAAAGCATAAACATGTGCTTTTTCATTCGATAACAGTGAAGTAATATCTTTTAATAATTCTGATCGATCATAGGCTTTGATTAATATATCAACTACATAGTTTTCTCGAGTCGCATTTCCCCATTTAACTTGAAGAAATCGTTGTTTTTGACGTTCGCTTGCATGAATAATATTAGGACAATCTTGGCGATGTACAGAAACACCGCGGCCTATAGTTATATAACCAATAACTTGCTCCCCAGGAACAGGCTGACAACAGCGAGCCATGAAAGTAAGTAAATTTCCCACTCCTTCAATACGTAAATCACTTCCTTTTGCTTCCGGTTTAGGCTGATTGCTACGGACAAATTTTTGAATATCGAATTCAGTATTTTCAGGCGGAGCTAAGCGATTTATTATTTGCCCAATTTTAATATCACCACGGCCTAAATTGGCATAAAGATCATCCATTTTTTTAAGATGAAAGCTTGAAAAAATTTCTTGTAATTTATCTGATTTAATTCCTAGTGCTTTTAATTCTTTATCTAATAATTCACGACCTTCTTGAACATTATTGTCATAATCCTGCATTTTAAACCAATGCAATACTTTAGCCTTGGCTCGAGCTGTTTTTAAGTAATTAAGATGAGGATTAATCCAATCTCTTGAAGGCTTAAGTTCTTTACCTGTTAAAACCTCTACCCTATCACCTGTTTTTAATTGATACGTTAATGGAACAATATGACCATTAACTTTAGCACCACGACAACGATGACCTAAATTGCTATGAACATGATAAGCAAAATCCAAAGGCGTGACACCATGAGGCAAATCTAATACATCACCATCAGGTGTAAACACATACACTCTGTCTTCTAAAAATTCTGTTGCTACTGTCTCAGAGACCCCTTTATTTGTAGCCATTTCACGATGCCAAGCCAATACATCACGAAGCCATTCAATTTTTCGCTCATGACTTTCTTTTTGAGTGCCACCACCTTCTTTATATTTCCAATGAGCAGCCACACCCATTTCGGCCAAATCATGCATATGAAACGTTCTTATTTGTACTTCAAATACACGTCCCTCTTGTCCTTCAACAGCAGTGTGCAATGATTGATAACCATTTGGTTTAGGATTAATTATATAATCATCATATTCAGCTGGAATCTGCTTCCATAAATTATGTACTATACCTAATACTTCATAGCATTGCGCGTTGGAATCAACTAGGACACGAACGGCTGTAGCATCATAAATCTCATCTAAAGACACATTTTTTCTTGTCATCTTTTTATAAATACTATGAATGTGTTTCGAGCGGCCATAAACAGCAAAATGAGTAATACCAAGCTTTCGAATATGGTAATTTAACTGTTCAACAATCATGTTAACAAAACTATCTCGTTCAAGACGTTTTGCCTTTAATCCTTTAGCTATGGCTTTATAATCCTCTGGATGTAAATAGCGAAAAGCTAAATCTTCTAACTCCCATTTAATAGCACCTATACCCAAACGATTAGCAAGAGGAGCATAAATTTCCATCACTTCAGTCGCTAGTTGTTTTCGTAAGCTATCGGATAAATGTCCAGCTGTACGCAAAACACAAAGACGCTCTGCTAATTTGATAAGCACTACTCGTACATCATCCACCATAGCTAATAACATTTTGCGCATGTTATCAATTTGCTGTTTATTTTGAGGATATTTATTGAACGATTGAAAATTATTAATGGCACTCATTTTTTCGATGCCCTTAACTAATTTTGCAATATTGGGACCTAATTGCTCCTCTACATCATCAATTGAAAGACCAGCATAATGTACATTTTCAAAGATAATCGCAGCGGCAATTGTTTCTTGGTCTACTTCTAGGTCAGCAAGTAAATCCGCCATAGATAAACCTTGCTGTAAGCAAGTTTGTCCTGTTTCTGTCGCATGATCTTGACCTGCTAATTGACTAAGCGTGCATGCATTACGAATGAGTTCAAGATTGTCCAAATAACCTTTAGCACTTAATTGATGAAGCCATAAAGCTAAATCAATACTTCCATCTGAAGCCAAAGGAGTAGTATCTTTTACTCTAACCATGAACATTTATCCTTTTTCAAATAATGCAATAGACTCAACATGTGTGGTATGAGGAAACATATCCATAACCCCTGCTTTCAAAAGTATATAACCTTTTTGATTAACTAATATATCTGTATCTCGAGCTAAGGTTATGGGATTACAAGAAACATAAACAATACGCTCTGGATTAAGTTTATCAATTTGTTTCACTAATTCCAAAGCCCCCGAGCGAGGTGGATCAATTAATACTTTATTAAAAGATTGTTGTACTATATTTTTTACTGCTTCCACATCATCTAAGTTTGCTGCATAAAAGCTAAGATTTGCTAAATTATTAGACTTAGCGTTCATCAAAGCACGCTCAACCATAACCTGGCTTCCTTCAACACCAACAACATAAGAACAAAACTTAGACATGGGTAAAGAAAAATTACCTAGCCCACAAAATAAGTCTAGCACTCTATCTGAACTTTTTAGATCCATTAATTCTAATGCTAAATGAACCATTGAGCGATTTAATACTGAATTCACTTGAGTAAAGTCAGTCGGATGAAATTGAAAATTAATATTATAGTCCGGTAGTTTATAATTTAAATAATCTCCTGCATCTGCTGGGTAAAAACAATAAACAGAATCGGGTCCTCCTGGTTGAAGAAAAATTTTATATTGGTATTGTTGAGCAAATTTAATAATCTTCTCTTCATCATTCGTACTTAAGGGGCTTAAATTACGAAAAATTAATGCGATTTCTTCATCTCCTGCAGCTACTTCAATCTGAGCAATACAGTGCCTGTCCTCTATTTGATCCAGCAGAGATCTTAAAGCCATTATATCTTGGTCTAGTTTTGCATTTAAAATTGAGCAATGAGTAATCTCAGTAATATAACGAGGATTATTTCGCTCTCTAAACCCAACCATAGTCATTTGTTTTTTTTCTACAAAACGAACGCTCAAGCGAGCTTTATTTCGATAATTCCAATAGTTACTCGTTAAAGGCTTTAATATCTCTTGAGGTTGAGTATGTGCATAACGCATTAATAAATCTAATAATTGTTGTTGCTTATAGACAATTTGCTCCTCTTCTTTCATATGCTGTAAAGAGCAACCTCCACATAAAGAATAATGTGCACACTTAGGTTCAATACGAAGTGGAGAAGGCTTGAGAACAGAAAGGAGTTTTCCTTCATCAAAATCTTTTTTTATGCGTGTATATTGAAATTCAACCTCTTCATCAGGCAAGGCGCCAGAAATAAAAGTCGCTTTTCCATTAATACGAGCAACTCCCTTTCCATCATGACTAAGATTTACAATAAGTGCATGCTGCGGAGTACAATCAAGCTTGGCTTTAACTTTTCTCATTTCAATTTCTCTATATCCACATTAGTTTTATCTTAAAATAGCACACAATGCGAAGTAATACAGCAACAATATTGTTGCTTAAGTGTTTTTAGACTATTCTAAGTTGAATAATAATATCAAAGGAATTAATTGTGTATTTACAAGGATTTGGCAACTATCATCATAGCGAAGCCGTTGAAGGTGCTTTACCAAAGAACCAAAATTCACCACAAGAATGTAATTTTGGCTTATATGCAGAACAGCTTAGTGGAACAGCGTTTACTAGGCCAAGACATAATAATTTACGAACTTGGTTATACCGTATACTTCCTTCAGTAGCTCAAGGCAATTATTCTCTTTATAATTATAGTTTCAACAGCTCATTTAATATACCTCAAGCACCAAATGCTTTACGCTGGTCCCCAATAAATATTAATGCACATTTAACGAAGGATTTCGTTCATAGTCTGGTTCATATTGCTGGAAATCATTCAAGCAATGCATTTGTCTATCATTGCAATAAATCAATGAATGATACTTATTTTGTCAATAATGATGGTGATTTTTTGTTTGTTCCTTACGAGGGTGAGGTTAGTTTGCATACAGAATTAGGAGTTCTTGCTTTACCTACTGGGATGATTGCAGTGATTCCTCGAGGAATTAAATTTAAAGTTGAACTCATAAGTAAAGAAGTTAAAGGCTATTTAGGAGAAAATAAAAATAATCCTTTTGTCTTACCTGCTTTAGGTGCAATTGGAGCCAATGGCTTAGCTAATCCACGACACTTTGAATATCCTTGTGCCGCTTATGAAAAAAAACAAACCCCTACTAAAATAATCTGTAAAAATCAACAACAATTATGGATCACAGAATGTGATCATTCTCCATTAAATGTAGTTGCATGGCATGGTAATTACGCTCCTTATCGCTATGACTTGAGCTTATTTAATACTATTAATACAGTCAGCTTTGATCATCCAGACCCTTCTATTTTTACAGTGCTTACTTCTGAAAGTGATACTCCTGGAGTAGCTAGTTTTGATTTCGTGGTATTTCCTCCACGCTGGATGGTAGCTGAACATAGTTTTCGCCCTCCTTATTTTCATCGAAATTATATGAATGAATTAATGGGTCTTATTCATGGGGTATATGATGCTAAAAAAGAAGATTTTATTCCAGGAGGTATTAGCATTCACAATTGTATGACCTCTCACGGGCCAGATTATAACTCCTATGAAAAAGCAACAAAACAACAATTGAAACCTCAATATAATAATTCTTTAGCATTTATGTTTGAAACGCGTGAACCTTGGTTAATTACTAGCGAAGCAATGAATCAGTCAAGCTTACAAGAAAATTACATGAACTGTTGGAAAGGATTTAAGGCAGACTTTTGGAATAATGCTTTTTAGAAACTGTGCGTCAACTTAACGCAGTTGATTCATTTTATCTAATATTTGGATAAGCGAGTCAGGGCAACCGCATACTTCTTGTAACGGTTCAAGGGGCGTGCTAAATTCTTGGTAAAAAGTCAGATGTAGTCAGGAGTTAAGCAAAACCTAAGATCGAGGCAAAAGCATGTTTTAAGGAAGAAATGAGGAATTTTTCTCCGTAAGCTCTATTTCTATTTTCTGGTCAAGAATTTCTTTCCAAGTCTGATTATTGGTTATCTGTTCTAGATTTTCTATCCAAGTAGGGCCAATAGTGTGCACTTTTTTTTCCTCGTCTTCAAAAGTAAGTGGCGGGATGTGGCTATTTGTTAAAGTTGGGTTGTGCTCTAAACATTGCTTAAAGCGATATTGCCCCTCTATTACATAGTCTGTAAGAGCATTCACGCTTAGATTAGCAAAATAATTTGGATTTGTTTGTATCGTTGGCATCAAGCCATATTTAACTAGTTCCAAATTAAGTAGCTCCATGCAAAATAATCTACAGTTTGCATCGGAAAATGGGTGAAACCGAACCAATTTTTGGAAACAATCCACTATTGCTTTAATTTTATCGCGATCATTTAAGGCAACTTCCATCGTCTGATAATACTCTTCCAATGTACACGAAACAAATTCATTTCTATATTCAATAGTTTCATGATTTAAATAGCCAATACTATAGCTTTTAAATGGAACCCTGCCTTCCACTGGATTTTCAGCCAGATTTTTAAACTCTTGTATATTTTCAGCAGTTAAAGGTTGATCTAGAAAAATTCCAGGTCCATAATATCCAATATTTACAAATTTGTCTGAAAAAGGAGATCTATTTTCTGGCGGTTTTAAAGCAACTAGTTCAGGATGTTTTTCTTCAAATGCATCAATATAATTTTGAAAATCAAGATGGTGATCCAACTCATCTTTTTTTATTTTTGTGTGGAATGAATTAACAGGAGTATCAGAGTTTGCTTTAAAAAATTCAGCTTGCTCAGCACAAATCGGATTATCTGTTTCTTCCTCCAAATAATATTCAGTAATGGTTACTTTGTCAGTACATAAAAGATGGATTTGTTTTATTAAATCAAGAGATAGAGGACTATCCATTGACAGGTATTTTATAAACGTTAAGCATAAAGAATTGAAATAGTTTTTTTCTTGTGGCATCTGACCCTTGTTTTGCATTCTTGTGCCTTCCCAAAATAATAATGGCAATATTAAGGGATTTGCTTGAAGACCTTCAAGAAGTGAGTTTTTGTCAATATTTTGAGGCTCATTTTGTTTGATTTTTGTTAGCTTTTCTTTCATTTTTTATATCCTTTAATCAAAATATTTGAGGATTTATCCTAGATCCTAGTTGAGTATAGAATAGTATTAAATTTAATATTTCGCACTTTTAATAAACTTATTATATAATAATGTAGCAATTGTGCGCCAATACGGAACAAGACAAGAACAATTAGGAACATTATCAGCGACCAGGAGAGCTAATTTACTCCATAAAGTGAAAAGAGATGGGTGTGATTAATTTTTTATAGAATATTGACTAGTTCTGCATTAGACCTCTTCGGAAACTTATAGTTGTGAGAAATAGCTTGAAGAAGGCCTGTTAACGTATCTTTACACTGGGGCAACTATTTCTTCTCACATCGACTTTCTTGACAACGAAACTATTACATATTCACATCTAATCTGGACAGCATAACTCTTAACTTTAAAGGCTCCCATATAAAGCACTCAACGCAGACATAGTGGTAATTGGATGCGTTTAGCTAGGAAAACGTTATTTTTTACTGGGATATGGGAGTACTTATTCTTTTACTTTTTATTTAGTTTATTATTATTTTCTATTTTTTCTTCATCATTGCTATTGTCAGTCAACTCTGTTGGTTGAAAAAGTATAGACCAATTATTCGCCCAAGAAAACGACGATTCCGTACTGCTTTTGCTTTTTTTGCACACATCAGGCTCACAGGAGTCAATCTCAGAATCTAGTGATTCAAAAGGTGAATCAAGACTAATTTTGCGCTTATTACGCTTCTCACGCGCAAATAAATCTAAAGGGTCATCAGAGGAAATAGTTCTGCTCTTAGGGCAAGTATTTGATTCATTTATAGGGTTGAAATTAAACCCATTATATTCAGCATTTAATACACTAATGGTTAACGAAAGGTTGTTTAGACCATTCTTTGCTACTTCAGATAATGGATCTCTACTTAATATATTTTCATATAAGGTCTTTGCTCTAGTAAGCATCAAAGGACTTAAGCTGCGTTTACCATCGACTGACAATTCTTTTGCTTCATAAAGCTCCATGATATTTAATAACTGCTGGATAATGCTTTCTATTTTATCCTCATGATCTTTGGGTAATTGTTTGAGATAGGCTATAAATGGAATATGATGAGGTGCAATTTGTCTTATTCCATCAGTTTGAGCTATAGAATGATGCAATATAATAAGAATATATTCCATTTGCTCTTTTTGTATTGAAACATTATTAAGTAAAAGGTTAAGAAACTGTATTAAGCACTCTTTTGTAAAATTTCTAGGATTTAAAACAGATAAAACACAAAACACATTAAGCACAACAGCTTGATCTGGATGGTTTAAAAATCTATTTATCAATACATCATAAAGTATTGGAGCATCAATCAATTGATGATTACTTCTAACAAGCTCGGCATTCTGAGCAATGAGATCAAGTAGTTTTAGTTGTATAGATTCACTTAATTGCTCCATTTTAAGGTAGTAGATCATTGTATCAAACACTTGCTGTGACCTAACAAGCATTAATGCATCAGATGTCATAATACGACTGTAAGCATGCAAATCATTGATTGCCTCACTGATAATAGCAGGATCATCTGAAAAAAATTGATCCAATATCTCACGAACAGTATATAAAGTACATTCATGGACCTGTTCCATTCCTGTTTTTATCTTAAAACTAGGCAATATTTGTTGCTGCTTTTGTTGCTGCTTTTGTTGCTGCTTTTGTTGCTGCTTTTGTGCAAATTTAGTTTCCGTGTTTTTCCAATAATCTCGCAGTTCTTCTGAAAACTCTGGCTTACTCTTTATAAATGCTTGATGCAAGGTTTCAGCACCTTTTTTTAAATCAGCATATAAGGCATGAAACTTAGGCAAATCGAATTCTTTTTGTTTTAATAGATTATCTAATGTCGTAGTCAACATACTGACTTGTACTGAGGTATTGTTATCAGATAAATAGCGACAATATTGATCACAAAAAAGGTAAATAGAAGAGCGTGATTTTTCAGATGAGAATGCTAATTCCATACATGTCTCAAATAGATCAAAAAATACCTGCTCAGATAACATCTGTAATTCTTCATTATCTATAGGCATATCGAAACTAATTTAAAACATCATGTGTTTATTATAATCATTAATGGCAAAAAATCCATCAAAAACGTAACTTTTCACTGTAAACGTATAGCATTGCCCACTAATTTTTAGACGAGGCGTATTTGAATGAGGCGAAAAAGTGTACACTAGTACATGACTGAAGCCGAGTGAGAAGGCAACGAAGTATAAAGCTTAGTTGAAAATGCGATGTCTGATTTTTGAACATAAACAGTGATTATTTGACTACATCCTACATTTTATAAGCATGTATGGGAGCTTAATTAAGGTTTGGATCTGGATTCCACGCATAAAGCGTGGAACGTAGAGGCCTGATGTGTGTTATCAGGTGATTAGAATAAATCTTCTTGTGTTAATCCCACTTTTTCTAATAAACCTCTTAAAGTTTTCAATGCTTCTACTTGAATTTGACGAACTCGCTCACGAGTTAAATCAATTTCTTTACCTACATCTTCTAAAGTTGCTTTTTCAAAACCACGAAGACCAAAACGGCGAGCAATAACTTGTTGTTGATTTTCTGTCAATTTATCTAATAAGGATTCAATATGAAGGCGTAAATTTTCATTGGTTAATAATTCAGCAGGATTAACACTATTTTCATCAGCAATAGTATCGAGCAATGATTTGCTTTCATCATAGCCAATGGGTGTATCAACAGAAGCTACTTTATCATTCAAACCCAATAGTTTTTGAACATCTTCTAAGGGCTTATCTACCATCTCAGCAATTTCTTCGGGTGAAGGCTCATGATCTAATTTTTGCGTCAATTGTCTTGCTGCTCGAAGATAAACATTTAACTCTTTAACTACATGAATCGGTAAACGAATAGTTCGTGTTTGATTCATTATGGCTCGCTCAATAGTTTGACGAATCCACCAAGTAGCGTACGTAGAAAATCTAAAGCCACGATGTGGATCAAATTTTTCTACCGATTTCATTAAACCTAAGTTTCCTTCTTCAATTAAATCAAGCAGAGGCAAACCACGATTTAAGTAACGACGAGAAATTTTAACCACAAGACGTAAATTAGATTCAATCATTTTTTTACGAGCAGCAACATCGCCTTTTAAGGCAAGAGTTGCATAATGCACTTCTTCTTCTGCACTAAGTAAAGGTGAGAATCCTATTTCACTTAGATACAGTTGCGTTGCATCCATTGCCTTGGATATATTTTTATGATGGTGTAAAGAAAGTAATGAAAGATCATCAAGCTCAGGAAGATCTAGCTCAGCATTCTTTTCGATGTCCTCTAGGTCTTCATCAGGCAAAAGAAGACTATCTTCATCTTCAGACCAATCTTCTTCTTTAACTTCAATATCTTTATCTTTTAGTTCATCTTCATCGCGCATTATATCACCTATATGGTTTCATACCCAATTAGTTCTAGTTAAAACTATTTTTGCTATAACTACATGTTATATGTCAATCTTTTTTTAAATAATTCAATGGATTGACTGGTATTCCCCTTTTTCTAATTTCAAAATGCACACCCCAAAATTGATGCTGAATCACTCCAACTTCTGCTATTATTTGTCCTGTACTGACTCGCTGCCCTTCTGAAACTAAATTTTTTGAATTATTGCCATACGCGGTTAAAAATTCATTATTATGTTTTATGATTATCAAATTGCCATAACCTGCCAAACCACTTCCCGCATAAGCCACAATACCACTTGATGCTGCACGAACCTTTTCACCTTTTTTAGATGCAATATTTATGCCTTTTTTTCCTTGATTTGGAATAAAGTAAGTAATTATCCGTCCTTTTACAGGCCAATACCAAGCACCTGAAGGATAAACTGGCTTTGATGTTTTTCTTATTGATTGTTGATTTCTACCTTGAGGATAAGAAGAAGTCCATTGCGACCTATAAGGAACCGCACGAGATACTTGCCTTGTACCCGATTTAATATGAAGAACCTGGCCTACCCTTAATCTATAGGGTGGTTTTAAATTATTGATTTGTGCTAATTGTCTAAAGTCAATATCATAACCAAAAGCAATGGCATATAAAGTTTCGCCTCGATGTACTATATGAATATTGGGTGAACGAGAAAAAGCTTGTGATTTTAATTCGGTAACTGGTGCCAGTTCATTTCTTGCACTACATCCGGCAATAATTATAAAAAAAATAAGGCAAAAAATGTATATGATAAATACATCTATTCTTCTCATATCAAAGTTATTCCTTCAATCCACTGTGACATCTGATCAAAAAGTTTATAATTAGTCATATCCAAATGCAGTGGAGTAATAGAAACCATACCGGAGTTTATAGCATAAAAATCTGTACCAATTCCTGCATCGGCTTCTTCACCTGGTCGACCTATCCAATAAATGGGTCGACCTCTAGGATCATAATCTTTAATAGTTGGTTCTGCACAATGTCGTGTACCCAAACGTGTTATTTGCATTCCTTTTAATTGGTCAATAGGAAGATTAGGAACATTAACATTCAAAATGGTTTGAGAAGGTAATTGATTTATTTGAAGTTGAAGAACCAATTGCTTTGCAATCACAGCGGCTGTTTCATAATAATGTTTTTGTTCTCCAGCCATAGAAATCGCAATTGCAGGCAAACCTAAATATCGTCCCTCCATTGCAGCAGCGACGGTTCCAGAATAAAGAACATCATCTCCTAAATTAGCCCCATCATTGATTCCAGAAACGACCATATCAAAATGAGTATCCAATAAGCCTGTAACAGCCAAATGTACACAATCAGTAGGAGTACCTTCAACGCTATAATAACCATTTTCCATTTTTTTTACTGTTAGTGGTCTAGTCAAGGTTAAGGAATTACTAGCACCACTTCTATTTCTATCAGGAGCTACTACTTCTATTTCTGCAATAGTAGACAATTCCTTCTCCAAAGCGCGAATACCTTCGGAAAAAAAACCATCATCATTACTTACCAATATTCTCATTTTAACCCTCTGGTGATTCTAACCATTTCACTACAGATAAGTATTCACTTAAAATATATTTTTTCCGTTTTATAGAAAGTTTAAGATCAGGGCTTATCTTTTCTGTTAATTGCTGCTCTTCTTGAGCAATAGACTCTTGTAAGGCTAAAATTTTAGCACCAAATTTTTGAGGGTTTGACTGAAGTTGGTAAGCTAAATTATTCATTCGCTGAGCAAGTTTTTGCAATGCTTGGCAACTTAATCCTTCTGGCTGTTGTGAAGGACAATTTGCTAAACTTTTTTGAATTTCTTTAGGATGAGCACGATAATATTGTTCATCTTTGACCCCACAAGCAGTTAATCCCAAACTTAGTAAAGCTAATGTTATGTACTTATTCATGCATAACCTCTTGATGTACACTATGAAAAGCCGATATTATCACCAGTCAGCTTGTAACGCTATCTATGGGAACCTTCATGCTTGATTTTAAACAGAATCGCGATCCAAAAACTGGCGAATTGTATATTGAAACATCATTAATGGGAAAACCTTTATTAACTATTCCTCAATTGAATAAAGGCACTGCTTTTACTTATGAAGAAAGAAAAGAGTTTGGTCTTTTAGGCAAATTACCTCATCGAGTAGAAACTTTAGAAGAACAGACTAAACGCGCTTACTTACAGTATTCAAGTTATACCACCAGACTCCAGCAAAATATTTACTTGAATAATTTACATGATAAAAATCAAATACTTTTTTATAAGTTGCTCAATAAGCATTTAGGCGAAATGCTTCCTACGATTTATACCCCCATTGTAGGTACCGCAGTTAAACGTTTTAGCCATGAATATAGGCAACCACGAGGTTTATATATTGCTCACTCAGATAAAAATTTATTAGAAGAAATTATTAATAATCGTTCGAATCCTAACATCGACCTAATTGTAGTTACAGATGGTGAGGGAGTTTTGGGAATTGGAGATCAAGGTATTGGAGGTATGGATATACCTGTTGCCAAACTGATGGTTTACAGTTTATGTGGAGGTATAGATCCTACTCGTACTTTACCCGTTTTTTTAGATGTAGGAACTAACAACCAAGATTTGCTTAATGATCCAATGTATTTAGGTTGTAGGCATCCTAGAATAAATAATGCTGACTATGATGATTTTATCGCAACTTTTGTACATGCTATTCATAAACATTTTCCTAATGCTTTTTTACATTGGGAAGATTTTGGCAGAGGCAATGCTCGTCGTATTTTAGACAAGTATCAAGATGTGCTATGTACTTTTAATGATGATATTCAAGGCACCGGAGCAGTAACACTTTCAGCCTTGCTTGCTGCTTGTGAAGTAACTGGAAGCAAACTTGAAGATCAACGGATTGTTGTATTTGGCGCGGGCTCAGCAGGTACCGGCATCAGCGATCAAATTGTTGATGCGATGATCCGCGAAGGTTTAAGTCCAACAGAAGCATACCAACGTTTTTGGTTGATTGATCGAGATGGCCTTTTACTTAATAATCAATTAGGTATTACTGCCGCACAAAAACCTTATGTACGAGCTATTCAAGAAATCAGTACATGGTCAACCAATGATAAAAATACAGCTTCACTTTCAGAGACAGTTCGCCATGTACAACCTACCATTCTAATTGGTTGTTCAGCGCAAACAGGAGCATTTTCTCAAGATATTATTGAAAATATGGCTAAATATTGTGAACGCCCAATTATTTTTCCATTATCTAACCCTGATGAAAAATGTGAAGCACAACCAGCAGATATTTTAAAATGGACTCAAGGGAAAGCACTAATTGCAACAGGAACCGCTTTTCCTGCAATCGAATATCAAAATCGCATGGTAGAAATCGCTCAATGTAATAACGCCCTTGTATTTCCAGGAATTGGGTTAGGAATTTTAGCAGTGGATGCCACACGTTTAACTAAGGACATGATTTTGGCTGCTGCAGAAACCTTATGTCAATTTGCCCCTAGTAAAAAGGAAAGTTTATTGCCTTTGCTACCTTCTTTAGATGATGCGCAAGTAGTTGCTAAAGCTATTGCTGTTTCTGTAGCCCAATGTGCAATTAGTTCTGGTCACGCCCAAAAAAATCAAGACAAGGACTTAAAACAATTAATCAATGAACAGTTCTGGGAACCACGATATTTACCGTTTAAAAAAGCTTTTAGCACCAAGGCTAACACTGACTAGTATTTATTGCTTAAATTTTGTTGACATTTCATCTTTAAGATTCCAACATCTTGCAAACAAGTTGCGAGACGTCAAAATCTGAAACGTCAACAGACCCTAGTTTTTATAATAAAAAACAGCTGAGGTGAAACATGATAAATAAGCAAGGGGCAATATGGAGTGGCCCTGGTGAAGAATGTGATACCTTATTTTTTCAAGGAATAGCAACTTCACAAACTCAAGTTTTAAAATACGTAGGGAATCGGATAATAAAAGCTACTACTGGGCAAAGAATGTGGAGCACTGGCTGTAATAACCTTATGCCTATTGATGTTATAAAAAAACCTCATATTGGTGTAGAAGTTGCTGACATTAGATTTAATGTGTTTACTAATTATTGGTCTTATTTTAACCTTGTTAATATTCTTGGCTGTACCTTAACATGGGGTATCAATCATTATTATGGAGTACATTTTACACGCCCTATTCCACAACAAGTATCAATCGCCTATCACATGCTCAATTTTTCTCAAATAAATTTTGGGCAAGAGCATGATATGCTGAGCCATCGAAAAAAATATGATTCATGGCTAATTAAAGAAAAGAAAAGCGAAGGACTCATTTTATGGGGTGTATCAAGAGGTACAGCAGCTACATTTTGCGCTTATGCGAAAGAAAAATATCCCGAGGTTCGACTGGTTGTATTAGAAGGAGCAATTGATTCATCTCAAAATATCTTATCTAACTATTTATTTGCATTTTGCCCCAATGTTTATTTAGCTAATCGAATTAAATCTTCTATCAATATTGGCTTATCTTTTTTCAAAAATAGAGGCTATATTAGCTATGATCCCGACGGTCCTTCTCCCTTAAAAAGCGTAGATCAATTTCCTGAAGATATACCTGTTGTATTTATTACTTCTGAAGAAGATAAAATAATTTCCTGTGTGAATACAGAAAGAATTGCTAAAGCCTTAGCAAATAGAGAAAAAAACCCAGTTTATCTTTTAAAATTAAAACACTCTCGCCACCCTAATTATATGTTTGATAACAGCGAGGATCGAAATAATTATGAATTATTTATCCATGCAATTTATAAAAAATATAACTTAAATCATGATCAAAAGTTAGCTAATGCAGGCCAAGATCTGCTAAATTCGTGTAGAATTCATCCTGAAAAGATCACAGAAAATGATACAATTAATTATTCATTAGCAGTATAAATTAATCGATTAAATTAAGCTAAAATTTTTAAGTGAGGTTTCAGTCTCAACTGTCTTTGCTACCACTACATAACTTAACACAAAATAATCAAGATAAGAAAAACGCAACACTGCTGCTACAATTACTTGTTTTTTTTCTTTGATCCTGTTGTTGTTTTTCTTAGATCCATTACAATCATTCTATTGTTTGTTCGGCGTGAACAAACCAATACTATGCCATCATTATAAAGATGATGGCCATAGAATTGTGATTTCTAATCCAGGGATTGAATGTTGTATATAATATTGATTTTATCTGTCCGAGTTAGGAGATAGTTGTGAAAACAAAAATTGAAACGAAAGTAGTAATAGAATATCCAGAAGCCTATCCAAGAACTCCAGAATGTGAAAAATATTTGCAATTGCGTGCAAAGCATGAGGACACACAAGGCAAAAGAACGGTTGAAGGTTTACTCGCTGCTTTAAGTGGTACTTCTGGATTAAATAATGCTGCTGATAATGAAGAGTTTCGGAAAATTCAATATGCATATCATGATTGTCATATGACAGCGATGCGTTTTTTTTCTGCAAGCAAAGCCATGATTAAAGAGGATACTACTCTTGAAAATAAAAATGGATTAACAAAATAGAATGTGTGGGTAACATTGTTACCCATCTGATCGCAACGGCGCACTGCCATTAAGTTAAGGAATTTCACATCGTAACCGTTCGGGCTGAGGAGGCC
>CAMFHA010000074.1 GCA_945952115.1 uncultured Legionella sp.
GAATGAGCCTTTTTTTTGTTCAATGCAAGCATTTTGAAAGATCACGGGTATATGTCTTATATGAACTATCTAAAGATCAACAAACAATACTCACTCGTTTTGAAGATAAGCAATTTATTACAACCCATATTAATCCTCAGCAACAAGGTACCATTCAATTTGAGCGCTACGGCTTATCACTCGAGATAGAACAAGATAAAATTAAACTTTTAGGCACGGAATATGTGCTAAAAAATACATCCCCATTTTCATCTAATGTATCGGCTTTAGTGTTTAGTAATGGCCAACAAGACCAGTGCATTATTGCCGTACAACCTTTTTATGTTGATAAAACAACGCCACAAACCGTAGGCGAATATTATCAATTGACACAGGACAAAACAAAATTCATTGCCAATACTCAATTAAAAAATCTCAACCCCAATTTGCCGATCTGGAATTATCATCATTCCGCTCAAATGCTCACTTGTCCATTAATCAATGGTCAACCAAAACCACAAAACGCCTAAGAAGCTTTGTATTTATGTTATCTGTATCTCGCAACACATGAGGTAAATAAAGCGTGGTCTATTTTAGATAGTTTAGCTACTTTAAGCTTTGAAGGTACGCTTGAAGAATTACAAATGCTTTCATGGATTATCAATGCACTTCCTGTAAGCCTAGAAAAAAAACACGAAACATTAGAAAAAATAAAAACGCCGGAATACACAGCATGCCAATTAAAAGCACTTAGTACTTATATAGAATTTTTAAAATTGGGTAAAGAACCTCATTTTAATGAGATCACTGCAGATACACATTTTGCTAATGCTTTTGAGCAAAAACAGCAAATGGAGCAATTGAAATCATTTTATGATGGATTATCCGGTATACGAAATGAGCTTTGTCAGAATTATATTAAGCAAAAGCGACATTTGAATGAACATTATCAACTTAATGAACAGGAGTTATTAACCTTACTTAATTTCAACGAACCTATTTTACATGGCACCTTGGGTTATGAACGGCGTCAATTAAATTTGAAAAAATTACTCATTGAATACCGTCATTTAACAAGTCTTCGTGAACTAGCTCATTTTCCTAAAGAATATACAAAACGTTTGATTCAAATTGAACAAGATATTAATCAAGAATTAGAGGTGATGAAGATTTCGACTCAGCTCGAATGGATAACGCTAGATTTATTATTTCATTCTCCAGAGTCATTACTTTTAGGTGGAAGTGAAGGAAAAATTCCTGATAATTTGCATGATGATTTATTCACTCAAACTGAAAAAGAATATTTTGCATCGTGGAAATTTGATCTGTTTAAAGCAGAAATGAATTTTTCAATTGCAGAGCACGCTTTGCATTCGAATATAACTCAAGAAGAAATGTTAGAGCATTTTCCAACTTACTTACATATTGCTCATTCAGGAACTGCAGCGCAAAAAGAACAATTAAAACAATTTTGTATTCATTATTTAATTGGATTTCGTCATACAGTTTATCACTCAAAAGAAAACAATATTCGTTATTTGAGCAATATTTTATATCACATTTTAGAAAATCAAGAGCGTTTTCTGAATGAAAAAGAACAAATAACCAGTATTTATAGTTTACGTGAACATGTTTCTAAATTCCCTGTAGCTGACATCAAAGCTCCAGAAATTAAAGATGTATTTGAAGAAATCTTGGCAAAAAACCAAGATATATGGTCATCATTAGACCAAAATGTAGTGCCTTATGAGGCAATGCCTGCTTTACCAGTACTTTATCCAATCCCTTTATGGCAATCAATAAGTATAAATTATATGCTTCAGGCTTATCATGATGCTGAATTTAATGAAAAAGAAGATTTGGATGAGCAGCAAACGGGACAATTGTTACGCCAAAGCGTGAAATCACAACGCGCAATTGCGGAAAACCTTTTCCAAAATAAAGCATTGTGTCAACAATTAAATGAAGAAATTACTCTCTTAAGAAATAATCAAAATAAACAAAGTACTATTTTATGGCAGCAAACATTTGACTATGCAAATAGAGTTTCGCAAGAACAAAAAGAACGTTGGTTAGCTAAAAAACAACATGCTCTTACAAAAGAAGAGTTATTAACGCTTTATTTACATGCTGATATAGCAAAATATATTGAAAAAAACAGGATTTTCTAAGGAACAATGCATCGAACTTCATCAAAAAATCCATCAATGTATTTCTTTAGACGTAAAACAACAGCATTCTGAGCGACTATTAGACGGACTTAAAAAAGGTAATCCTCATCAAATTGCAGCAACATTAATGAGTGAGAATATCCTCGAGGTACAAACCGATTCGCGCTTGATGATGTTTCAATACGCTGAAAATAAGCTCATTAGACCTCGACAAAAAGAAGCACTTCAGTCTCTGTTATCAACCCCCATAGATCCTCATCATTATCATGAGGTGATCGAAAAGATCATTATGGGAGGCGGTAAATCGAAAATAATTTTACCTGTCATGGCTGCAAAAAAAGCAACTGGCCATAATTTAGTGGTGATTGAAGTACCTAATGCACTTCTTAAAACTAATCATGCGGATTTAAATGCAACTTCACAACAATTATTCAATCAAAAAGCGCACCAATTTGAATTTGATCGTGATAGCGATTGTTCAGCAAAGCATCTGAAGAAAATTAATGAGACCTTGAAAGAGATCATCAGTAATAAAGATTATTTGGTGACAACCGGTGCCAGCATACAATCATTAGAATTAAAATATCTTGAACTACTATTAAACCCACCAACAGAAGACTCAAAAGAAATAAACGAATGGGAACAACAAATTTCCTATTTATCAAATAGCATTGAATTATTCAAAGAGCGTGGTGATGTCATTATTGATGAAGTTCATCAAGGCTTACTCCTTAAACGAAAATTAAATTATACTCTTGGTCAAATTGATTCTATTCCCGCTCACTGGATCAAACTGAGTATTGATCTTTATTCATTTGCTGAACAGTTAGATAAGCCTTTCAGTGTTGATGCTTTACTCACAGCTCCTAAAAGTCCTTTAAAATTTCCTGAATTTTCTAAAGAAGAATTAAGAAATTATTTTGAAGATAAGGCAATTTCTGAAACAATTTTAAAAGCACTTAAAGCATTAAAAGAGCGCCTTGATTTTTATAAAGCGCAACTCACTTTATTCCCTCGAACTTTAGAGCGACATTATAAAGAACATTACGGCCCGTCTGAACAACAAGATACAGCCATTAAACGTGCGCTAGCTATCCCTTATATTGCAAGCAATAAGCCTAACGAACGAAGTCGTTTTGGTAATCCACTTGAAGTAGTGAACTATACGATTCAAGGCTTATTGAAAGAAGGGATGAATGAAGCCTTACTCCTAGAAATCCTGCGTCAATGGCAAAATGCCGCTCGAGCTGAGTTTGTAACTAAAGATCCACCTTTTAAAACTTTTTCAGATACACCCACTGCACAACGTATTGATAAATTTTTGCAAAGTACGGGACTTAGTTTAGAAACGCTACATTTAAATACACCACAAGATGAACAAGCATTTTTAAACTATATTCCTTTGTTACAGAAAAAAAATGATCTAATTTATGCTGCACTAGAAGATTTTATATTACCTCAAATTTCAATAGATCCTTCTGTATTGCATAGTGATGCGTATAATCATGTTGATATATACCATACTGTACAAGGCTTATCTGGAACCCCTTCTAATTATCATACCTATCATCATCGTTTACAGTACAATCCAAAAACTTCCATAGGAACAGATGGTTATCTCATCAATGTTCTTAAAGAAAAACAAACTCCTATCACTCAAATACCTTTTAAGGATCTTAAAACTTTTTTAAACGCTTTATTAAAGCAAAATGATGACAAAACTCATGCAATCATCGATGTCAATGCAAGCTTTGCTGGATATAGAAATCTAGATGTTGCGCAGCAACTGGCTGCTCACAGTAAGACATTTAATCCAATGCTTCGTTATATTTTGTATTTTAATGATGAAGATGTGTTGTGTGCACTGGATGTTAACACAAAAAAATCTATCATTCTGGCCACCAGTGATGAAAAAGAAATAGAGAAAAAATTAGGGTGCTCATCTGATGCTTGGTTTACCTATTATGATCAGAGTCATACTATTGGCACTGATATCAAGCAATTCTTTAAAGCTTATGCTTTAGTCTTAGCAGATCGGAAAACCAATCTCAGTAGTTTTCTTCAAGGCGTAATGCGGATGCGTCAATTAGATGAACAACAAGGAATCAGTATTGTTGTTCCTGAAGACACACCAACCTCATTAGATAGTTTGATTGCCTTGATGGATAAAAATGAACAAGAGCAGTTGAAAGAAGATGTTTTTTATAGCGCGCTAGCACAAATGGATAATGTAATTCGTCGCGATTTACTCAATCGAATTGCGCAGTGCCCCAATCCTCATCAAAAAGCTAAACTAGCACAATCGTTCAAAGCTTTTTTTGTGGAAGATAGCGTACACAGTTTATCTAAACTTTATGGGGGTATCCAGCAAGAAAATGATACTAAATTCTTATTTGAAACGCATCAAATGAAGGTTTTAACTCAATGGGAACACTGTCTTAATACAAAAGGTTTTAAATGTCTTTCTGAAGAAAAAGAAACGTTGAAGACCTTAATGCAAGAAATTATCAACAACTCTCTACCTCATTGTAAAAAAACCATGAAAACAAAAAATGTCTGTCCTTTGGGAACTGAAGTTGAATATGAAAAAGAAAAAGAACAGTATAAAGAAAAAGAGAAACTACTTGAGAAGGAACATTTTAGTTCTTATCTAATTCAAGAAAAACGGCACTCATGGTTAAAAAATAAAGCGAATAAGACCGAAAATGCTCTACAGCAATTCATTAAACAAGGCTCGCATGAATTGATGCATCCCTTAAATCACCATCTTCCTAAACCAGCTATTTTTTCACCCAATCTTTGGATTGATGAGAACTATGCTAAGGTTTTCGAACATCAAGAAAAACTGTCTTGTTCTTATTTAAAACCTGTACATACAATTTTATTTCGTCAACACGCTGGAAAATTAACGGCATGTATTCTTGATACTCAGGATTTAAAAGAGATTTCTAGAAATCTTAAAGGAAATAAAGATACCAAAGTTTGGATAACAACTACTAATCATAAAGTATTAGCTGGAGCTGCACCAAAAAATATTTTAAACCAAAAAGAATATCAATCATTGATAGAGCAAGTACGCTATTTCAATGGTGAATTAAATCAACTAAAGCAGCACCGCAAATCATGGGTTTGGCTCAATAAAAATACGATGGAAAAGTTAAATTATTTTCATAACTATCTTTTTCCTTATAGAGAAACCAAAATCAACGAATTGAAACAATTAAAAACTGAGATTCAGAAGAACAATAAAACTCAATTTGAAGATGCAAAACTATATAAACAAAATACAAACAATTCACTCCGATTTTTTAATCAAGATGATAAAAAGTCAGAAAACAGTTCGGTACTATCAAATACAAAAAGAACTCAAATTATTTAAACCTAAAAAAGTTGAATCTACCGTCAGGACTTACGAAAAACCCCAAGGTCGAGACAAAAGAATGTTTTAATGAGGGAGTTTAGCTGTACTAAATGACCGAATTAAAACATTCTTTTAACGAAGAGATTGGGAGTTTTTCGTAAGTCCTGACCGTTTTTTTAGCTTAAAACAAACCCGTTAATTGAAGAGAGCCAGCCCAGGTTGACGGTGTATTTTCTATAGCGCCTGGCTTAGGAATATAAGTCACTGCTCCTGACAAAAAGAAACTAAAAACCAAATACGCTTGATAATAAGCTTGATACATCCCTTCATAATTATTTGTGAAGAGATTAGAGTTTAATTGAGCAATCGCTGCGCCCACACCAAAAGTATCTTTGGGGAGAGTTAAAGCAACTCCAGTAAATCCAAAACCAAAATATTGCTTCATTGGCAAAGTTTGCGCATTATTTATTCCATATTGAAAAAAACCATTAATACCACTATTATCAACGCCAGGATTTCTATACCAAAGACGTTGCGATCCAAAAGCATAAACACCTTGGGTATCTTTTTGTGTTATTGTATTGGTAGTTAATGCTCCAGTTTGGCGCCAATACCCCATGGCTATTGTACCCGGCTTATCATAACTGCCAGCAACCCAATTCAAACCCGTTTCAGCAATATAAAAATTATAGCCATTAAAATGCGGTCCGGTAAGACCTGTTTGAGTCCCATTAGCTTGATTACCATCATAAAGCCCAGTGGATAAATAAAAGGACTTATTTGGTGTATAATTTGCAGTTATTCCATAAGCAGAATTGTAATAACCAGGAAGCACGCCTAATAATGAAGAGTTTACAAAAATAGGGGTATATAATAAACCAGATACACTAGGGATGTTGTATGTCGCATTATAAAGGGGTGTGGGGCGTAAAACATTATTAAAATCAAAACTTGCTACACTTTTGCCAATACGCAAAGCAAGTTTTTTATTGAACAACCGCTGTAAATACCATAACTGATAGAGTTCAGAACGAGTAAATGGTGCTGTAGCTGAGATACTGTTAAACCCCTGGACGGCTCCTGTGCCATTATTGGTATTTGCTCCGTTATATTGTAAAAATTCAGAACCGAAAGTACTTCCTGGTAATCCGAATGTTTTTGAGCCATCAACATTTAAATCAAGTACCACCAAATTGTTAGCCGTATTTCTATCAACGTCATTACCTCCTTGGAATACTGAATTACCATTCGCAATCCATAGCCCTCCAAGAGTAACACCTGAGCTTTCTTTAATACCCAACATTCTTCCTAAAGCGCCCGTTCCTGCCGTCACATTGGTTGCAGCAGGGTTAGAGCTGATAGCATTTTGACTTAAAAGATTACTTGAACTATTGGAGGTATTAGTTTCAGTTGACTTAGAGTTACCCTCAGCATTACAACTATTTAAATAAAATAAAAGAATCGTAAAAAATATACCCATTCTACCTGAAGATCTTGGTTTTTTCGCGACTTGATTTGATTTTTGTAATATATAGTTCATTTTGCTGCTTAATGCTATTTAATGGAGATCCTTCGCTACGCTCAGGATGACGAATAGCGAAGAAAAACCGTAGTTTTAATCACACCCGTAGTTTTAATCACACCCGTATTTTTATCCCAAAGGAATATCATTATCTGATTTTGACTCTTGATAAATTTGAGACATTTCATCATATATTTCTTTCAACTCATCTACTTGATGTTGAAAGCGTTGTTTATCAGCTGCTTCACATTGAGTAATCAATTGCTGCACATTATGACTACTCCAATAATAATTTTTATGCGCGTAACTACCCTGATCACATTTAAAAACTTCTTTTAAAATATTTAAATCATGTGGGATATTAAACGCATCCCTTGAATCGGTATAACTAAATAAGTAATAAAAATTATCATATCCTCCCCAGGTGATTGCGGCTAAACAGAGAGGACAAGGCTCATGTGTTGCGAAAAAAATACACTCTTTCGGTGATGGTCGTTTAGCTGCTGGCATTTCATATAATTTTTTCATTGTATGCACTTCACCATGCCACAGAGGATTTTGTATTTCATTATTAGTTTCTGCAATAACCAACGACAAATCATCTTTTCTTAAAATGGCTGCTCCAAATAATTTATTTCCTTGTCGAACACCGGCTTGAGTGAGAGGGACAATATCTTGTTTCATCACCTCTAATAAGCGTTCAATGATTCGTTCATCCTTGTGATGCATTTAATTATCCTCCTGATTAATAGTACTTACTAGGGCATTTCTCTATCTTTTAACCATAAACTTACCAACCAACCTATAAGCAATGTAATAAATAAAGGAATTAAAGCGATTTTAAACTGATGAATCGTATTGATAGAATCAATAGTATGATATTCACTCAATAGCAAACCAACAGTATATTGTAAAAAAGCACTGATTAAATAAGCGATCATAGCCATTAAACCAAAAGCCATTCCTTTAAGCGTTACAGGAATACACTGCCCTACAATAGAGAAACCAAGCACGGTTCCACCTAAGAAAAAACCAAAAACAAATAAAAGAATAAATGTGGTGCTCGTAGAATACTCTGGTCCATAAAAGAGTAGTGCGCAAATAACTACCATGCCTAATATAAACAATCTGGCTATTTTACTTGGACTTTTTAAATAATCAGCTACCCACCCAGCAATTAACGCTCCAATACCTCCTCCAAAGGGAAACATGGAATTCATCATTGCTGAAGTATTGACGCTATGATGATAAGCAATTTGTGTTGGTATATTCCATAAGTCTGATAAAGTAAGTAAAACTCCAAAGCCAGTGCTAAAATAAAGGGTTCCAAGACAAAATTGTTTAATTTTAATTAATTGACAAACGCTTTTAAAAAAAGGTAATGATTGAGAGGACTCTTCAGAAGAACTAGCTTTAGGAGCTTGTTGAACAAAAACAGCCATTAAAATACTTATAATAATCATCAAGACAGTAAGATATACCATCATCGGTCGAAAACTAATAAACAAGCCAGTCAATGCCAAGATAATTACGAATAACGCCGTTAAAATATTGGATGACATCTGAGTAATACCTGAAATAAGAGCAAATCGCTCTTCAGGAAACCAAGTAATTTGCTAAATAGATAGCACCTATATAAGAAGTAGATAAGCCTATACCGGTAATGATTTTAGCGCTCATTGCCATACTAAAATTATGACTAAACGCCATTAACATTAATCCAAGAGCGGCGATAAGCGCAGATCCTGTTAGTGTGATTTTAGGTCCAATTTTATCAAATAAACGCCCTGTAAATAGCTGTGCAATACCATAGCAAAGAAAAAATGCTGTACCAAGCAAACCTAGTTCAGTATTACTGAGCTTTAATTGATTTTGAATATCTGGAGATAATACTGAAAACAGAACGGATATCATCACAGCAAATATAAAATAAATATCGGCTATTCCCCAAACAAGTATCGATTGTTTTAATGTTATTTTTTGTCTTCCTGACATCATTAGTTTTCCCTAAGGATATACCCTTATACTTAAAAAAATAATAGCCTTAAGTATCATTAAATGCTAGATTTTTATAATACTTCTAGAGCAAACGCATCTTATGCCAAAAAATTAATCTTAATGGTATCTTTGAGCGCTTTAATCGTGTAGTACTTCTTAAGTTAACGTCAATTATGGATAATAATGATGAACAATTCAGCGCCAAATTCTAATCAAGCCTTATTGAGCCTTTCTGCTTTAGGGATAGTTTTTGGTGATATAGGTACCAGCCCACTTTATACTTTAAAAACAGTATTGGCATTGATCGATGATCATCTTGACACTAATGCTATCTTAGGCTCTCTTTCACTGATCATCTGGACATTAATCACTATTACTACCATTAAATATGTCTATTTTGCCATGCGAATTGATAACGATGGTGAAGGAGGTATTTTAGCATTAATGTCTTTATTGGGTATAAAACTTCATACCAGACCTATTATTGTTGCAGTGGGATTATTTGGAGCAGCACTTATATATGGAGATGGAGCGATTACCCCAGCAATCTCAGTCCTTTCTGCTTTAGAGGGTTTAAATATAATTACGCCATCATTAACTCCTTATGTTCTACCTCTATCTATTGCTATTCTAATAGCTCTTTTTGCTATTCAGTTCAAAGGAACTTCTAAGATTGGGAAAATTTTTGGGCCCGTAATGGGAATATGGTTTCTCATTCTTAGTGTTTTAGGAGTATGGGGCATTATTCAACATCCTTCAGTTCTGAAGGCTCTTAATCCATCTTATGGTCTTAGCTATTTATTTTCTCATGGTCTCAAGGGATTTTTAGTGTTGGGCGGTGTATTTTTATGTGTTACTGGAGCAGAGGCGCTTTATGCTGATATGGGACATTTTGGAGCAAAACCCATTCGATTTGCCTGGTTAGGACTTGTATTTCCAAGCCTTGTTCTTAATTATGCTGGACAAGCGGCATTAGTATTAGAAGGAGTCCCTTTAACAGATAATATATTTTATCAGCTATGCCCCTCCATCTGTTTGATACCTCTTGTAGTACTAGCCACCATAGCAACAATTATTGCCAGTCAAGCAATTATCAGCGGCACATTTTCTATGACTCGCCAAGCTATTCAGTTAGGATGGCTACCCAGATTACGTATTATTCAAACCTCATCTGAAGGATATGGGCAAATCTATATTGGTGTTGCCAACTGGATGCTTATGATTGCAACTGTTGGCCTTATAATAGGCTTTAAAAAATCAGATAATTTAGCAGCTTCTTATGGTATTGCTGTATCTGCTACAATGCTTGCAACTTCAGTGCTACTTTTTATCGCCATACGGGAACTATGGAATTGGGGTATTTTGAGAACGAGCCTCATTATCGGTCTGTTTTTAATAATAGATGCTTCTTTTTTCACAGCAAACTTATCAAAATTTATGGAGGGTGGCTACGTTCCAATTATTTTTGCTATTTTTGTGTATGGAATAATGCTGATTTGGCATATAGGAGCAAATGCGGTGTCGCAACGTCTTAGTGAAGCAGCGCTTCCTATCGATACCTTTATGGCACATCTTGCAGAAGAAAATATTGCTCGAGTACCTGGAACAGCTGTTTTTTTAACAAGAACCTCTCAAGATGCGCCTTCAGTGTTGATATGGCATGTCAAACAAAATCATGCTTTACAAAAAAATGTTTTTATTTTAAAAATAAATACCAAATTAATTCCTTGGGTAACAAATGCTGAGCGAGTTACCCCAAAAGAAATTTATCCTAATGTCTGGCGGGCAGTCGCCTCTTATGGTTTTATGGAACGCCCAAATGTTCCCAGGATTCTTAGACAAATTATGAGCAAATATAATCTTGTCTTTGATGAAATTACCTATTACGTAGGACATGCAACCATTATTTCACGTGCCAAAGGAGGCAAGAGATTACTCCCATGGATAGGTAAACTCTATGCATTCATGCAACGTAATGCATTACATGAAAGTGAATATTTTCAACTCTCTCCTAATGCCGTTGTAGAAATTGGTAGACAGGTGGATATTTAATGACTATTCAACTGCGTTTTCTAAGTTCAAGAGTGCTAACATTTGCTCTTCATCTAAAATAGCAATACCTAAGTCTTGAGCCTTAGTTAATTTAGAACCTGCTTCGGCACCTGCAATGACAAAATCAGTTTTTGCAGAAACACTACCACTTACTTTAGCGCCTAAAGCCAGTAATTTAGCTTTCATTTCATCTCTAGCCATAGACTTTAATGTCCCTGTTAATACTAGAGTTTTACCAAATAAAGGATGAGTTTTATCAAGCTCTTTTTTTACTGTTTGAGGCCAATGAATACCTAACTGTACTAATTCAGCAATGATTTCTAAATTATGCGTTTGCGAAAAAAAATGCGCTACATGTTCGGCAACCACAGGACCAATGTCATTTAAAGACATTAGCTCTTCAATAGTAGCCTGTTCAAGCATAGTAATATTTGCAAAATGATCCGCTAAGGTACGAGCACTTGCCTCCCCTATTTCTCTAATACCCAAAGCATATAGAAAACGATTAAAGGTAGTTTTTTTGCTTTGCTCTAAAGCATTCAAGAGATTATAGGCCGATTTTTCGCCCATTCGCTCTAAGTTAGCAAGCGTTGCTAAGCTCAATTTATAAAGATCAGGTAAATGTCGAACAAGTCCATTATCTACTAAATGATCAATTAATCCACTTCCTAAACCATCAATATGCATGGCTTTGCGTGATGCAAAATGCCATAACATTCGTTTTAACTGAGCTTTACAGAATAAACCACCTACGCAGCGAGCAACGGCCTCTCCTTCTTCTCGAAAAACATCCGATCCACAAACAGGACAATGTTGAGGCAGTTCAATTAATTGAGTTTCTGTTGGACGTTTATCTAATATCACTGAAACAACTTCAGGAATCACATCCCCCGCCCTTCTTACAATAACAGTGTCGCCAATACGTATATCTTTGCGAACAATTTCATCTAAATTATGTAAAGTAGCATTACTTACTGTAACCCCTGCAACACTTACAGGTTCTAATCGCGCTACAGGCGTTAGAGCTCCAGTACGCCCGACTTGAAAATCAACAGCTAATAAACGCGTCATTTCTTCTGATGCAGGAAATTTATGAGCACAAGCAAAGCGAGGAGCACGTGAAACATATCCTAATTCTTTTTGTAAATGAATGGCATCAATTTTATAAACTACTCCATCTACTTCAAAAGGAAGAGCTGCCCTTTTTTGAGCCATTTCTTGATAATAATCTAAACATCCTTTTATTCCTTTTTTTAACTGGGTTTCAGAGGAAACACGAAAACCATACTCCCTTAATCGCTCTAATTGTTGCCAATGACTATCGGGTAAAGGATCTCCTTCATAGGCACCAATAGAATAGCAATATAAGGCTAAAGGACGACTAGCTGTAATAGCAGGATTTAATTGACGTAAGCTTCCAGCTGCGGCATTACGCGGATTAGCAAATACCTTTTCCCCAATCTGACGTGCATGTTCATTGTAAGCCTCAAAGTCTGCTTTAGGGATATATACTTCCCCGCGAACTTCAATAAATACCGGAGGATTATTAGTCCGTAACTTCAAAGGAACAGAACTAATCGTTTTAATATTTGCCGTAATATTTTCTCCAACAGCGCCATCACCCCGAGTCGCGGCGTGGGCTAAAACGCCATGTTCATAAGTAATATTCACTGCTAAACCATCTAATTTCGGCTCACAAGTAAAAAATAACTCTTGATTAGGCTCATCTAGTTTTTCTACTGCGCGATTAATAAAAGCGGTTAATTCCTCTTCTGAAAATACATTGCTTAATGAAAGCATCGGCTGACGATGAGCTACAGGTAGAAAAGCATCGGAAGGCGTACCACTCACACGTTGAGTAGGAGAATCAACACTAATATAAGAAGGATTTTCCTGCTCTAACTGCTGCAATTCGCGAAAACGACGATCATATTCAATATCAGGCACTAGGGGTGCATCTAAAACATAATAATGATGATCATAAGTTCGTATAAGCTCCCTAAGATCCTCAATTTTTTTTTGCAGCTCCTCATTGAACATGTAGATAATCTTCCTATTAAAAAACAACGAGTTTAGCATTAATAAGTTTGACTTCGAATAGTAAAAAGCGCTTTAATTGATATTTAGTAACTCCCCAAGTTGTGGAAAATCAATGCTCGATCTCTATTCTATCAAACTTATTGGAGGCCTCTGTTTTATCAGCGCCTTACAAATTATTTTATTTTTTTTATTATTAGGAAAAAATAAACAACAACATCTATTGAATGAACGTCTTTTTGATAAAGTTCAAAACACGTTTACAACTCAACTGCATCAAATTCAAATGGATTTAAATAAAGCTTTGCAGGAAAATCACAATAAAATTAACGAAAAAATAGGTCAGGCACAACTATCTACTCAGCAATTAATTAGTGATACCGTACAAAAACAAATGACTGATGTGCGCGAGCAAATGAATCACAGCTTTAAACAACATGCCAGCTCACTAACTTCACACCTACAAATTCTTACAGAAGAAATCAGAACCCATCTTCATACTTTAACTCAACAAGTTAATCATAAATTAGCGGAAGGTTTTGAAAAAACCTCTTCAACTTTTGTGGATATAGTAAAGCGTTTAACCATTATTGATGAAGCGCAAAAGAAAATTACAGAATTGTCTCATCATGTAGTTACTCTTCAAGATGTTTTAGTAGATAAACGCGCACGGGGAGCATTTGGCGAAGTGCAATTAGCTTCGTTGGTTGCCAATATGATTCCTAGCACTCATTATCAAATGCAATATACCTTAAGTAATCAAAAACGTGCCGATTGCATTCTGTTTCTTCCTCAACCTACTGGAAATGTAGTGATTGATGCCAAATTTCCTTTAGAAACTTATCAAAAATTAAATACTAGTGAGCCATTGTCCGCAGAGCGTAAAACATTACAACAACAATTTAAACAAGATATTCAAAAACATATCAAAGACATTGCTGAAAAATACATCATTCCTGAAGAGACGGCCGATGGTGCGATGATGTTCATACCAGCGGAATCTATTTTTGCAAAAATTCATGCCAATTATCCTGATTTAATCGCTCTATCTCAACGATTAAAAGTTTGGCTGGTTTCCCCAAGTACTTTAATGGCTGTCTTAACTACAGCAAAAGCTGTCTTAAAAGATGATGCAACTCGCAAGCAAGTTCATATTATTCAAAAACACTTACATGCACTTGCTGATGATTTCCAACGTTTTGAAAAAAGAATGGATAAATTAACTAAGCATATTGATTTAGCACATCAAGATGTAAATGAAGTGAATACTTCTGCAAAAAAAATTACCTCGCGTTTTCAAAAAATAGAATCGGTAGAAATGGATTTAACAGAAATAGAACATGCACAGGTTGCTTTAATTGAAGAATAATCAAAGGAGAGCACGATGCTAAAAAGAGACATCTCGACTACGAATATATTGATTGCTTCAGCAGGAGGAATGATAGGCTCAGGATGGTTATTTAGTCCTTTTATTAGCGCACAAATGGCAGGAAGCAACTCTTTGATTAGTTGGGTGATTGCCGCTTTTTTTATGCTACTTATTGCCTTACCTTTATGTGAATTAGGAACAATGTTTCCTGTTTCTGGTGGCCTGTCTAACTACCCTACCTACACTCATGGTCAAGAAGTCGGCTTTCTATTTGCGTGGACAGCTTGGTTATCCTATGTAGTTATGACCCCCATTGAAATACAAGCAATACTACAATACTCAAGCCATTTTTTCCCCAATCTCACCATACAAGGTACGAACACCTTAACTCTATCCGGTTATGGTTACATTGTAGCCATTATTATCATGTTATTTGTTGTAGTATTAAATTCTTATGGAATTAAAATGCTTGCTGAATGCAATAAGTATGCGAGCCTTATTAAATTTATTTTACCTACCATTGCTATTGTTTCACTTATTCAGGTAGCGCCTGATTTTAGTAACATCAATATTAATTTAGGGACAAAACAGAGTTGGGTAAATGTATTTACTGCATTATCAACTGGAGGGATTGTCTTTGCTTTTACTGGTTTTCAAAATGGGCTAATTTTAGCCGGAGAAGTAAAAAATCCGCAACGCAATATTCCTATTGCTATTTTAGGCGCAGTATTAATTGGTTTTCTTTTATATTTTATGCTGCAATTTAGTTTTCTCATGGCTATTCCAAAACAGTATTTAGCTCATGGATGGAGTGGCCTGGCTTATCCAGGTGATAGCGGTCCGCTCGTAGGCTTAACTATCTTATTAGGACTTGGCCTAGTAGCTACTCTTCTAATGATTGATGCCATTATCTCTCCTTTTGGCACCACATTAGTATACACCGCAGCAACTTCTCGTATTATCTATGGGATGGCAATAAATAAGCATCTACCTAAAATATTTTTGAAAGTAAATCGTCATAAAATTCCTTATGTCACTCTTTATGCGAACTTATTAGTAGGAATGCTGTCTTTTTTACCTTTTCCAGGCTGGCAAAAACTCGTAGCCTTTCTTTCTTCTGCTAGCATTCTTTCATACAGCATTGGTCCAATCTGCTTACTTGCCATGCGTAAATTACAACCACATACTCATCGTCCTTTTAAATTATGGGCTAGCGCATTTTTATGCCACACCGCTTTTTATATTTGCAATTTAATGTTGTATTGGTGTGGATTTGAAGTACTATGGAAATTAGATATTGCTTTAATTATTGGACTCGTTGTTTATCATATTTACCATAAAGACAGCTCTCTAAAACAAAACTATCCTTTGTACTGGTTCACTTTTTATATGGGCACAATGCTTATTTTGTCCTATTTTGGGAATTTTGGAGGAAAAGGATTTTTACAATTTCCTTTAGATCTCATTTTAATTTTGCCCTTAAGTATTATTGTACTTTCTCTTTCGCAGAATTTATTAAACCAAGACGCTCACAAAGAAATTTCTTGTGAGATTGAGCCCATCCAAGCAGATTTAACCACGGGGTAATTGGGCACTGCTCATTAGTTAAAGCTATAGCATTGCCCACTAGTTTTAAACGAGACGCATTTGAATGAGGCGAAGGAGTGTACACTAGTACATGACTGAAGCCGAATGAGAATGCAACGAAGTATAAAGCTTAGTGAGAAATGTTATATGAGCTCGTCCTACAACATCCTCTGGCTTGCCAGGGTAAACGCATCTAAACGTACATTATAAATCCAAAACGCCTACGCTCCGTGCTTTATGCTTTCAATTAGCCTTAAGTTTTTGTTGACTATAAAGGCCGTTCATGCTGATGAGGCGCGTTAGCACCGTCTCGAAGCATAATCTGATAAAGCTCCCCAATCTTGACGAAATAGAGCTTC
>CAMFHA010000075.1 GCA_945952115.1 uncultured Legionella sp.
TGATGAGCTTTTTCGGGTTCATTGTTTATAATCAAATTATTGGGACTAGGCTATAACACTATCAAAGATAAAAAACTCTTTTCCTATTTTACGCTTGGAAGGCTTATGATTGAACACAACCAATTAGGAACCTTAGCTCCCGATCCTAGACCTTTGCAGGATATTATTGAACAGGAGATTAATCGTGTTTGGTAATTCGTGGGGATACATCAGTTCGAGACGCGTGCTACGCACGCTCCTCAGGGCGAACGGATTAGAGAAAAATGGCTAAACTCGAGTTTAAAGGAAGTTTTAAATTAGACATAAGAACATGATGAATCAGTTTCAACATTGGGTGCAATAAACTTACCATTAGCATCAGCAAGATTAAACATTGCTTTTGATAAACCAGAACGCATACCTCCAGCAAAAAGCCCGATTCCAGCTGCTAGTATTCCCGCGCCAACAGCTCCTTCTCCAGATAAGGTAATGCCATAAGCAGCTAAGGTACCAACTACAAAAGTGATAAGAGTTCCAAGGGCTATCATTAAGCCACCTAAAACTTTCATTGCTATAGAAGGACTTCCCTGCACTTTTTCTGCTTTAATTTTATAAGCTTTCCGAGTCATTTCATTCATTAATAAAGCTTTTGTATCTTTTAAGATTTCAGTTAATTCAGGGATTGAATCTGGCTCTTGTTTTTTTATTTCTTGGATATGTTCAATAATTTTTTTTATACATTTTTTTTGCTCACCAGTTAAAACCAATGTATTGACTAACTGTTCTAGCTCTTCTTTTGCTGCTATATAATTTGAATGTTTAAATGTATTTTCTGAAGACATAGTTTATTCCATGAAATAACATATTGCTCAATAATACACCAAATTTATTAAGAAAAAATTAACTCGTCTGTGGTTTTTAAGAAGATGAAGCGATTTTCTTACTTTGTTGAAGTTCCATATCAGATACCCGCTAGCACCAATTAGAAACAAAGTAATAAGCTCACCTGATGGGTATCTAGTTCGTAAATTAAATGAAATAAATTTGTGTTTTTTTTATCTCAAACACACATTAAATCAATACCGAAAAAGTTCCTGCTATGCCATTATGAGATAATTTATTTTTTAAATTATCTACCTCATTTTTATTTGCAAAAGATCCAACTCGTACAATATAACGCTTTTGATATCGTTCAATAAAAATAGGTACACTTGTTAACGTTGCTAATTTAGTTTTTAAAGTTTTAGCTGCAGATTCAGTATTAAAGGCACCCGCTTGTAAATAATAATGAGCTTTATTTGAATACCCCTTCAAGGTTTCTATTTCAACATGCGCTGTACCTCTAGGAAATATACCTAATTTAACAGCGGCCGCATAAGATAAATCAATTAGACGATTACCATGAAATGGGCCCCTATCATTTACTCTTACGATGGCTGTTTTTCCATTATCAAGATTTTTAACTTTTATATAACTAGGCAAAGGTAAAGTTCTATGTGCCGCACTCATCACATACATGTCATAAGGCTCACCACTAGAAGTGCGTTGTTTATGAAATTTTGTTCCATACCACGAAGCAATACCGCGGGTTTTATAACCTGAGGAATTTTTCATCACTTCATATTTGCGTCCAGCTACTTTATATTCAGTTGGATTACCATATCGACTAATCGCTTCTTTCACTGGTTTAGTCTCTATAATCTGTCTATTGTTAGAATATTTTGGGGCAGCATCTTGTTTTATAGTATAACGATTACCTTTCTTATTATAACGATCATAGATCGCTTTATCACGTGAATAACCGATTGATTTTGAATGTTTTTTCTTTTCAACCACATTGTTATGACTTGGGGTTTGACAACCTGAAAGCAGTATAATTAAAACAATTATTATTCTCTTCATAAAGTTTCACTTTTAATTATCAAGCTGAATAATATACCCAAAATGTTTCAAGATGCAATTTTTGGTCTACTCTCACATGTTTTTCCTAAGTCCTGACTATTGTGTGTTTAAGAGCATATGATAAGATAAGCGCCATTTATGATTATTTGGTATAAAAATGACAAAAGCTACTTCTTTTTTATTAAACACTTTGTTTTTTATTACGCTAATTGCGCAATCATCGCACTTAATGGCAGATGATAGCCTTCCAACACCATCAAATTTAGAAAAACCATCTGCTACGATTAATCATAAACCGCTAGTAACTCCACCAGCACCCAATCTAAATGCTAAAGCATTTATCCTTATTGATGTAAATAGCGGGAAAATTCTTGCGGAAAAAAATAGCGAAGAGAAATTACCACCAGCTAGTTTAACAAAAATGATGACTTTATATGTAATTTCTAATGCTTTAAATAATAACCAAATCCATCTAGATGATAACGTTCGCATCAGTCGTGACGCATGGAAAATCGGTGGGTCACGTATGTTTGTTAAAGAAGGGCAACAAGTACCTGTAGAAGAGCTACTAAAAGGAATTATCGTTGAGTCTGGAAATGATGCTTGCGTTGCGATGGCAGAACATGTTGGAGGAAGTGAAAACGCATTTACTGACATTATGAATCAACAGGCTCAAAATTTAGGCATGATTAATAGCCATTTTACTGACAGTACTGGTTTACCTCATCCAGAATTACATACCACTGCTAAGGATTTAGCCATCTTAGGAAGAGCTTTAATTACTGAATTCCCACAATATTACAGTTGGTATAAGCAAAAATGGTTTACTTATAATGGTATTCGTCAGCCTAATAGAAACCGTTTGCTTTGGAGAGACGATAGTGTAGATGGTTTAAAAACAGGGCATACTAATGATGCTGGTTTTTGTCTTGTTTCCTCTGCAAAGCGAGATGATATGCGTTTATTAGCTGTTGTCTTAGGTGAACCAAACGATTCTACTCGCGCTGATGACAGTGAAAAATTATTAAATTATGGCTTTCGGTTTTTTGAAACGCATCAACTCTATAAAGCGGGTGAAGCAATCTCTAAACTTCCTTTATATAAAGGCACAGTAGATAAAGTTTCTGTTGGCTTACCTGAAAATCAATTTATTACCATTCCAACTGGTCAATATCAAAGAGTATCTATTTCAACTAAAATTCCTTCTTATTTACAAGCTCCGATTAAAAAAGGTGATAAAGTAGGTGAATTAGTGGTTCAATTTGATAATAATGTTATAACAACAAAGCCACTTTATGCTTTACAAGATATTGAAAGTGGTGGATTGTATACTCGAGCTAAAGACACCATTCGTTTAGCAATCAAAGACTGGTTTGGTTCGTCGTCTGAAGCTTAATAAATTATAAAGAGGACATACACAAAGTTGATTAATATCTAGCATTTTATGCTAAGGATTTAATAAACTCTGTGTACCCTCTGGCAAAAATCAATAATTGGTGATAAATGACTAAAGAAACTTTAATAGAATTTCCTTGCTTATTTCCAGTAAAAATTATTGGCATACACTCACCTACTTTTATTGAAGAAATAAAACAAATCACAATTAAACATTTTCCAGATTTCGAAGAAAAGAACTTTGTTCATAAACCCAGTCAAAAAAACAATTATTTAGCAATAACTGTGACTGTTTTTGCTCAAAATAAAAATCTATTAGATGCATTTTATGAAGAAGTAACAAAGCACACACTAGTTAAAATGGTCTTATAATGAATATTCATTATTTAGGCACACAAGAATATCAACTAATTTGGTCTAAGATGAAAGAGTTCACGCTTAGCCGAACTCAATATACTGATGATGAATTGTGGCTTTTAGAACATCCTTCTGTTTATACTCAAGGACAATCTGGAAAACCAGAACACATATTAAATAAAAACTCGATACCCATCATTCAATCGGATCGTGGAGGACAAGTTACCTATCATGGCCCGGGCCAATTAGTGGTCTATGTACTTATAGATTTGACTCGTCTTAATATAGGAATAAGAACTTTAGTTTCTAAACTAGAGCAAGTAATTATCTCCATTCTTAATCATTACCAAATACAAGGAAATATTCGCTGCGGCGCTCCTGGCGTTTATGTAAATGACAAAAAAATTGCTTCTATTGGTTTAAGGGTTAAAAATGGACGTACCTATCATGGTATTGCTTTAAATGTAGATATGGATTTAAAACCATTTAATGATATTAATCCATGTGGATATGCGAAAATGGAAATGACTCAGATGAGTTATTTCTTACCTTCGATAACTATTGCAGAAGTTGCTCAATCGTTTATACATAATTTCACGATTCATTTTAAACAATAAACACTATGGACTTGTTTACAAATTATATTCATCCTTTAACAGATTGGCTTCAAACGAATCCAAAATGGTCTTTATTTTTTACTTTTATTATTGCTTTATCAGAGTCATTAGCTGTTATCGGCAGTATTGTTCCTGGTTCTGTTACAATGACAGCAATTGGAATACTAGCTGGATCAGGTATTTTACGCGTTGATCTTACTCTTATTGCTTCTAGCTTGGGAGCTATTTGTGGAGATAGTCTTAGTTATGCTTTAGGTTATTTTTACAGCGATAAATTAGTAGAAATGTGGCCTTTCAAAAAATATCCCAATTGGCTTGTTTATGGAAAAAATTTTTTCGCACGACATGGTGGCAAAAGCGTACTTATTGGACGTTTTGTTGGCCCATTAAGATCAATAATTCCAGTAATTGCTGGAATTATGCATATGAAACAATGGCGTTTTTTATTAGCCAATACAATTTCAGCTATAGGTTGGTCGTTACTCTATGTAATGCCAGGCGTTCTTATTGGTGCAGCAGGTCATGAGCTTTCTACAGAAGGTGCTACACGTTTATTTATTCTTACCCTATTTATCTTATTAGGAATTTGGTTAATAAGCTTAATCATTAAATGGGTTATTTTAAAATTACATTCGTTTCTAAAAAATAATTTACATGATTTTTGGCTTAGCTTAAAAAAATACTCTATTTTAAATATTTATAACTTATTTACACCTAAAAATGAGATAAATCATTATGTAACTTCTGGCTTAGTACTACTTACTTTGATTTGTTTTTTATCCAGTATTTTATTGATTGCCTTAACTATTTGGAGTGATTTAAAATCCATTGATTTACCAACATATCTTTTCTTACAAAGCTTTCATACCTATTTATTAGAGATTTTATTTATTATTTTTACTCAATTAACCAGTAAAATTACAATTGTTGTACTTTATGCTGTTTGTGTCATTTGGTTTATTTATAACAAAAAATTTAGAACAGCAGCTTATATTTCTATTTTAATTATTTTGAGTTCTAGCATTGCTTATTTGCTTTCTAAATTCATACTTTGCCCAAGACCGCAAGGCCTATTAATAACTATGGAAGGAAGTGCCTTTCCTAATGAATATCTTTTAATAGCCACTTCATTATATGGCTTTATTTTTTATTATATTAATAGCAAATACTCCCTATTAACGAATACATTAAGATCATTTATTTTAATTGTTCTTGGTTTAAGTGGCCTTGGTTCTATCTATTTAGCTGATAACTGGTTAAGTGATATCCTTGCCTCCTATTTTATAGGGGCTTTTATTTGTCTACTTATTTGTTTGTTTTATCGAAAAGACTCTATTCTGGAAAAAAAGAAAAACCAATCAGTAGTCATCTTAAGCTTACTCTTTATAAGTATTATTTCTTCTTCTACTTTATCTATTTATTTAAATTTTAATCTATTAGTGTATGCGCATACTCCTTATCAAAAAGAATATACCTTAGAGCGTTCGTCATGGTGGAATCAACAACAGCCTATTTTACCTTTATATCGCTTAAACCGTGTGGGAAAAGCAACTAGTCTGCTAAACATTCAATATTCTGGTGATTTAAGCTTATTAGAAGCCGCTCTAGAACAACAAGGATGGAAAACTCATAATGAAACTTTTTTTGCTAAAGTACTTATGAGATTCAGTGATCCCAATAATGTTAAGCTTCCCTTACTCACTCAACTTTTTCAAAATAAACGACCTGATTTAGTGATGGCTTATAAAGATAAAAAAAACAAACTTATATTTCAATTAATGATTTGGGAATCCAATTATAATTTACGCAATGTAACCTACCCATTATGGATTGGAACCCTCTATGTTGATCAACACGAACTTTCTGGTAAAGAAACAATTAAGATCAACGCACTTAGCTACATCATGCCGGCTTTACAACAATTTACTTTAAGAAAATTAACTTTATCAAATGAATTGATTAAAACAACTATCTATCCTAGCGAATCCTCAATTTTACTTATTAAAAGTACTGAAAATATACAAGGAAATTAAATGAATATGTTAATGAGTATTATTGATTATTTATTTCCTCTTACTGCTTTTTATTGTTTAATACAGGGTATTAATAAGAAAGCAATTAATTATGTAATCTCTTCACTATGGCTAAGCTTAATTGCACTTATTCTACACTACCAAAAATCAGGCGGAACCATTTTAGGAAGTTACTATCACTACAATAATGCGTTCATTGATTCATTCAATTTAATTATTTTCACTACAAGTATTATTTATATCATTGAATATTTAAGAGCTATTTACCCGAGAATTAAAAAAGAAGCTTTGTTAATTCAAATAGTTATAGCACTTACTAGTCTACTAATACTATTTAATTTATTAACTAATGCTTTTTTTATAAATAACAGATTAAAAGGAACTCCCATTATTCAAGTTGCATTAATGCAAAAACCTAGTTATTGTAGTTACAAATATGTTTTTTATAAAATAAAAGAAGACGGATCCACTGATTATCTCTGTCCTAATTATTATGGATTTATACCCAAAATAGGGCATTTAAATGTAAGTCCGGATTTTCTTGTACAGCAATTATCATTGCCTAATAAAAAACAAATGTTACTATTACAACAAAAAAATAAACTAAAAAATTGATCCGACATTCCGCAGCACAGTATTTTTTAGATAAAAAGTGAGTAAATTTGAATTTTAAAGCGCAGTTTACATACAAGTAAATGAGCATTTAAAATTCAAATTTACTCACTTTTTAGCAAAAAAGACGAAGCTGCGAAATGTCGGATTGATAAGCTTTCAGGCAAAATTTTACAAAAATTGTTCTAAAAAGGTTTTATTTATATCATGCATTTAATTTATAATTTTAGCACTACTATGAGTTACTTGATCTCAATTGTCTTTTTAGTTTTTACTTGTAATGCTTATAGCATGACTCAAAAAGTCAATTGGGACAATGCTGTGGATCGCGCTGTAAAAAGATATGGGTTAAGAGTTGAGCCTCAATTAATATCTTTCTTTAATAAAGCAAAAGTAAGTTACCCTCCTCAAGAAGTAGCCTTATTGGCTTTCAAATCAGAACGCAAAGTAGAACTCTGGGCTAGAAACTCCAAACAAAAATGGACTCATATCCATGATTATCCACTTACAGGCTTTAGCGGGCGTCTAGGACCTAAATTACGAGAAAATGATAAACAAATCCCTGAGGGCGTATATAAACTGGTTAATTTTAATCCTTTTAGCAGTATGCATTTATCCATGATGCTTAACTATCCAAATAGTTTTGATAAACAAAAAGGTTATCAAGATGGTAGAAAAAATTTAGGTAATAATATTTTTATTCATGGAAAAAATTTATCCGTAGGTTGTTTAGCAATTGGAGATTTAGCGATAGATCAGCTTTTTATATTGGCAAGAAGAGTTGGATTAAATCAGATTAAAATTGTGATTGCACCCAATGATATGCGCAATAATAAAAAAGCAACTACCTCTACTTTTGCACAACCTAGGTGGCTTCCAGAGTTATACAAACAAATCTCTGAGTCCCTTAAACCATTTAATCACCATAGCTATTCTGCTTAATCATATTGTGAATAATGATGAGCACTAGCTATAAAATATTTAAGTTGTAATGATGCGCACAGTTCTTATTACTCGTCTTGGTCTTTTTAAACCCTCTTTACAAACTCGTTCAATGAGCTCTTTGACTGAATTCCTGCAAACTATCATCACTCAAGAACCAATATCAGTATTAACCACTTCAGCAGCTACTCTCACAGCATGTATTACTCTTTATCGGGAACGACAAAATAGAGCCAATCGAAGCCTTGCCATATTAATTAAAGACTCTGAAAATAAACTTCCAGAAGATTTTGATTCAAAAATGAAAAATGCAAACTTGAATGGAAAAGATGAAGCAGGTGATACACCTCTTCATCTCGCATGCATTCAAGGAAATAAATTTATCGCTCGAGCATTATTGTCTATGGGAGCTGATCCCAGTCTAAAAAATAAAAGGGGTGAAACCGCATTATATTTAGCAGCTTTTGCTGGACATGTATCAGTAGTTGATATTTTTTTAAATGGCTCAACACCTTTTAAAACAAGTATTCTAGGATCTATGATTTCTAGCATTGAAATTCTTAATCAGCCTACAAAAGCAAATTGGACTCCTTTATTAGCAGCAACATTCAATAATCATTATGAAGTAGCAACTAAATTAATAACTCATGGAGCAAGAATAGATATAGAAAATATCAAGGGGGAAAATCCTTTACTATTTGCTGTTATGCATAATAATTTTAGATTAGTACAACATATTTTATTTAACTCAGAACTTTCTGATGCTAGCGTTAAAAATCTAATAGCTCACGAAGATAAACAACATAATGGCACCCCTCTCTATATTGCTTCTGAAAAAGGTTTTATTCAGATTGTAAAACTACTTCTACAAAGAGGCGATCAAAATAAAGCTTGTGGAAAATATGGTCAAACCCCATTACACGTTGCTCTACTTAATGGACATAATGAAGTTGCTTCTCTTTTATCTCAAAATAATGAAGCATTTTCGCACTCAACCCCTGATGGCTGGTCTACAATTGATTATATTGCCCATCGTGCTTTGCAACGCAAATGCCTCTTAAAAAGTGAAAAAGAAATCTTAACTCAATATTTTTTAAATAAAAATATCTTATTAAACTATGAATTTATCAGTCATCATGCACGAAATCAGCTAATGAAAAAACGTGGGCAAACGCTCTATTTTCATTATGCAATATTGTTGGGTACGATAGAACATCTTAAGGAAATAAAAAAAGAAGACACAGATATCAATATCCAACGTTCAGATGGATCAACACTTTTATTGACAGCAGCCTTTTTTAAACAAACAGAAATGGCACTCTATTTGATTGATCAAGGATGTAATATTAATGCAATTAACCAAGGTGGCGAATCAGCTTTATATTATGCAATTCGAAATAATGATTACAAATTAGCTCAAAAATTATGTATAAAAGGTATTAATTTACGTCATATTGACAATCAAGGCTATAGCTACATGCATATTGTTGCCAAATATGGTTCCCCAGAAATGGCTGAATTATTACTTAATTATGGTGCATTACGCGATCCTAAAACAGACAATTTTAAAAATTTACCTATACATATTGCTGTAATTTATGGAAATACTGCTGTATTAAAAATCTTACTGAAATGGGGAGCAGATCCTGATGGGCGAAATGTCAATAAATTAAAACCATTACAACTAGCCCGTAATAACCCCAAGATAATCTCTGAACTTGAAAATGCTCATAGTCAATTTGAAAGCCCAGAGACTAAATTAAGGCCAATGCGCTAAATCATTTTACTCATGCTCAGGATCCACAACAAATATCCCTGGGGCATTTCGTAAATATTCATTATAATCCATACCATAACCAAAAATATAATGATCTTCTACTTGTAATCCGACAAAATCTGCGGCTTGAAGGCCGTTAGGAACGCGTTTACGGTATTTATCTACTAAAACAGCACTATATACTTCTTCTGCGCCCATATTTTTAATTTCATCTATAATAGCTGCTAAAGTAACACCACCGTCTAGAATATCATCGACGACCAAAACTGTTCTACCTTTTAAATTAGTTGAAGGTTTGACTTTCCAATGAATCTCTCCACCTGTTATTTCTCCTCTATAACGAGTAGCATGCACATAATCTACCTCCAAAGGAAAATCCAGTCTTAACAATAGATGCCCTAAAGGCACTAAACCTCCAATCATCACACAGATAATTATTGGATTTTTATCTTTTAATTTATCGTGAATATTAATAGCCATTCTATCAAGAGCAGCTGCGACTTCATTTGACGTGTATAAACAGCTTGATTTTTCATAAACTGTTTTTATTTTACTTGGAATGGTCATGAGTACTAATTCCTCTAATTGTGTATATTTTTTAATTAATCTTTTGGTTTTCCTGTTCCAGGAAAATGACGAACCGTGCCATAACCCAAATTATCTTTCATTTTAGCTGTACCTTGCTTAGTAACTTCATCAATACGAAATATAGCATGCATTGGAATGAAAGTACGTTTAACATTATTAAACTCCATTTTCAGTCGCTCTTCAGAAGGATCAACTACAAGCGCAGTTTGCTCTCCGAACACTAGCTCTTCAGCTTCTAAGAAACCAAATAATTCACTCTCTTTAATAGATCGAACATAAATTTCATAAATAGATTCTTGATTGGCAAAAGTAATTTTAAAAAGTGTTTTCTTTGTCATTGAGAATGCCTTTCCAAATGGAGAAGTATACAAAATTAATACCACTATTCAAAGCTCATTTATAATAGAACTTCTTGCAATAAAACAAAATGCACTAGTACAGCAAGAAGTTTAATCTACTCTTTAGATATGCGTTAAAGGCAAAGAAGGCTCGTATTTATTAGGTACTGTTTGTATTATTTCCTCGACAATTAATGAGGGACTAATTACTTGATGTTTTTGTGCTATATAACAATAAAAACCTGAAGGAAAAGGCCAAAGCATTTTTCCTATTTCATTACAAAAAGATAATTTTTTAATTAAAACTCGATTGTTAAAGGGTGGAATATAATAAAAACTATTAAGAGAACATTGTTTATAACCTCTAAGAGTGAATAATCGGTTTAAGTGAAAAGCCGTTTTCATTTTTATTTCTTTCTTTCCATAACAATCTAACAACCCACATTTAATTGCACCGCCCCATAAACTCCAAGGATTAAAACTAAAAAAAATGACATAACCCATTGGTTTTAAAATACGATCAATCTCATCAATTATATTTAAGCTATTATTAAATGGTTCTAAAGCAAGAGGTACAATGACGCAATCTAAACTATTACGCTGTATAGGAATTTGATGTAAAGAGCTTATTAATAAATCATTCGCATAAGCATTAAAAGGAGAAACTATCCATTTTTTATTAAATTGCAACTCATCTAACCACATATTATGACTACAATAACCTAGTTGCAATAAATATTCGCCTTTTAAATAATCACGCACAGGATGCAATTGTTTTTTAAATTCAACTGCTACAGATAAACCTAAAAAGGTTTGAAACCAATCATTGAGCGCATTAAATTGCTTTATTTGCTGTTCTATCAACAAAATAGCTACCTTAGAAATAGTAATATAATAACAATACAACGAGTTAGCGATACAAACAATTAACTAATTTATTATTATCTCGAGTTTAGCTATTTTTCCCTAATCCGTTCGCCCTGAGACGCGTGCTATGTACGCTCCTCAGGGCGAACGGATTAGGGAAAAATAGCTAAACTCGAGATTATATAAGATATCTTTCTCAACTTCGCTTTCTTACGACTTGACCAGAATATCTAGAGCGATTATCGTTAACATTAGATTTTTCCGGAAAAGGCTATCAACCATCCCTTGCAATTTCCGAAGAAATTTATTCAATAGACTTCTTCGGAAACTGTTAGTGGCGTGACAAAGTCATTTTTTCAGTTGAGATTGACCGCCAATAGCAATTTCCGAAGAAGTCTAATAAAAATATGTATCAGGGAGAGTTTTATGGTCACCATAAATAAAGAAGGAATGGCACAAGTTAAAAAACAACGTGAACAAAGAAAAGAAACCTTAAGTGCATTTATATCGGTTCCCTTCGAGCTAAATGATAATAACCAGCAAATTATTTTAAAAAAATATATTGATGCTTTTGAATTAAGCATTAATCAAATGTATCTTTATCAAGCGCTCGGAAAAGGCATGAGCGCTTGGGCTGGCTCTTGGATAATTGGAAGAATATTACCTATCCCTGATTTCGTAAATTATTTTTTAACTGCTTTTTTATATTTTGGTGTTACAGCTTATATGCTTGAACGTTTTAGTATGACCGATTTTTATGAGCAACTTGAAGAAATGAAAATCATTTACAATTGGTGCCTTAAAAACAATCAGATTGAATATTCTGAGAATATTGATAATTCTCAAAAACTTTACTCTTCTGAAATACAACGTTTAATTAAATTACTTGCCCCTATATCTGACTTAGAGTTTATGATTGCATGGCCTAGAGAAATAACTAAAGAAGAAGAAAGTGGTACATTTTCTAAAACTATCAGTGTTGGTTTAAATGCCTTAAATTCTACTCTTTCTTTATTTGCTCCTAAAGAATCTCAGCCTTTGCCTGAACAGCAACGCCTGAAGGCTCTTAAAATGGCTGTAGAAACTAATAATTTAAATGTAGGAGTTTATAGTGGTTTTGAACAAGCCCTTCGTTATTTTGCTAGCAGTTCAAATTTTAAAACTCTTTTAGCTTCTACAGTAGAAAAACCTATGGAAATGATAAAACAAGTCGTACCCAATATTTTATTAGAAACACTACATCCTAAACGCCCATAAGATCTAACTTAGTTTTTGCTAGTTGACTCTTTTTTTTAAAAAATTATTGTCTATATTTAATATAGATTGAAAGTAACTGCTCATGCGTCATCCTGACTCGCGATCTCTGAATATTGCAATATATTTAAATTCACGAGATCCTTCGTTTCACTCAGGATGACGAGATGAGTAGTTACGATTAAAATAGAAAACAAACTAAGGATCTATTGACAATTCACTACTTCAAGTGAACTAATAGAATACCACCCTACTGAAGGAGAAATAACATGGATTCGTTAAATAGAAAATCTAATACTATGAAAAATGACCACCCTCAAAAATCAAACGTCAGTGATGCTGCTAATGATCTTTTAAATGAAAGCAAAAAATTAGCTAATGAACTTTATGAGGATGGCTTAACCAAATTAAATGAAGCAGAGCAGCAAATTAAAAACTACTCTGATCAAGTAATTATTAAAATTCAAGAAAAGCCGATTACCTCACTATTAATTGCGGGCGGAATAGGTTTTATATTATCTAGACTACTTAAAAAATAATGAAATTGCTTAAAGAATTAGATAGTTATATTTCCAGCCAATTTAGCTCGATTAAAGCGTTGCTTTCATTATTTAAATTAGAAGCCAAATTGGCTGGGCTTACTGTTTTTCCTCTATTAATTAATTTATGTATGTTGTTTGTGATATTAATTAGTTTTTGGCTTTCTATAATGGCTTTTTTTATTTATTTTATTTTCATACAGTTACATGATTTTTTAATAGCGTTTAGCATTATTAGTGGATTTAATTTTATTTTACTAATTATTTTAATTAGATATTTGTCATTTAATTTAAAATCGATAAGTTTTGAACGAACAAGACATTATTTTAATTCTCAAGAGAATAATCACCATGAGAAATTCGAGAAAACAACTGATTGCTCAAATTAATCTAGCTGAAATAGAGTTATATAAACAAAAGAAGCAAGCAAATCTCTACAAAACTAAACTATCAAAAAATATTGTTCCTATTCTAAGTCTTGCTTTTATTATTGCTACTTTAGCCTTTTTATTTAAATCTAAAAATAGTGTAAGAAAAATAGGCGCTATTGTTATTAATGCTGGCGAGATAGCGCTCTTAAATTATTTTAAAAAACAAATAACTCGATTTTTATTGCCCAATTAAATCAATTTTTTTCTTTGCATAATAGCAGCAAAAAATTCTGGTTTATTTAATCCCATAGCAGTAAAAATTTGAGGGACTCTATCCCAACTTCCTTCCTGTTCGATACTTGCTACTACCAGCTCAAAACCTGAATTTTTATCCGCAGTTTGTCCCCAACCATTAATAATAGCTAGACCGCGTAACCGTTTCGCTTCAATATGTCCTAATTTTTCAGCAGCTAATAAATGCGCATGAGCTTGTTCATAAGCAGATAGACAACGCTTTTGATTTTCTTCACTAGACAAAACTCCATCAGTTTGTAAATTTTGACGAAATTTTCCTTCATTAAGAAATAACTGCCCTAGCTGGTAATGCGCCACTACATCATTTAAATTGGTTGCTCCTTTATAGCACTCAATTACCATTATTTCAGCAAAAGGAAACTTCTTTTTTCCAATAAGTTTTTTATAAAGATTAACCAGCTCAAGATAAGCAGCAATTTCTTTTTTAATTTGCTGATCAGTTGGTTGGTTGTTTACTCTATTAAGTTGCATTGCTTTGATTTTTTTTGTAAGACGATTTATTTTCCACCGATGAATAGTAAACATTTTTTCTCCAAAAATAAGTTTTATCTTATACGCTATAGTTTTGTTTCTCTATCAATAAGATTAGAAATATAATAAGAAATTCCACCTAAAATTAAGCCAGGAATAAAAAATAATAACCAGACAACTAGCTTACTTCCAGCACTACTATAATCATAGTTGTCTTGTAAACTTGAAATCATTTCCATTACTAGATCAGGAACTGAATAAACCATATCCCATATCAAAAAAGGGATAATATAGATTGAAAACAATAAAAAACTTACAGACAAAACCAGACAAATAACGCCAGCAATAAAAATTTTATTATTAGATGATTTTTCTGACATAGGAAACTCTTTTTAATGGGCTTTTTTTAAAGATAGCAGATAGATAGAAACAAGTCACTTAGAAGTTCTATTGACAAATTGCTTCACAAATAATGTTACCGAAGCAATTCGCAAATATGATTAAATGTTGACAAAAAAGGATTTATTTTGTATCGTTCGACATAAGAATAATCATTCTCTTGTGGAGTAATCAATGCGTACATTTAATGTCAAAGTAACCAGTAAAATTGGAGATTTCTGGGGGTTCCCTAATGGCAGATCTCAATTTAAATATTTTGATGTGCTTTTAACTTGGACGAAAGAATTTCGAGACGATCCAAAAAATGCTCCATTTTTTGAATGGTTAAGAGAATCTCCTAAGGATTATCGTGATGAAACTTATTTTTTATGCAAGATAACCACACCGCTTTCTGCAAAACAACTAGAAGATACTCTTACTTGCTATAGCAATGCAGGGCTCGTACCTGGGCCTCGTTACAACATTCATCCTTCTTTCTACATCGCTAATGATCGCTTTCAGTTTTATCCCCCAGAAACCGATCAAAATGTTGTTTTTCAAGAAGTGCAGCAATTGCATCAAGAAAAAGTCCTCGATTCTGAATCGCCATATTATAATATGCCTGTATTATATTCAGACATGCAGCCCAATCACATGGATAATTTTTTGAATGCAGCAGAAAATATCATGTCACAAAATAACAATACACCTTCGTGATGGCCGATCGAATCGAGTAGGAGAGGAAGAGATTCACAGTCCCCCTCCTCTCTACCACCATGTACGTGCGTTGTTGCATACGGCGGTTTTAATTAAACGATTACTTGTCACAGTTCCGTAACCGTTCAAAGGATATGTGCATTTCGTCATTTCGAGCCTTAGCGAAGCAACCCAGAGCGATACTTCGTTAAAGCTCTGTGCTGAGTTGCTTCACTTTGTTCGCAATGACGGCATTTTTTTATTTTCTCTTAATAAATAACATACCCCATAACCAATCATTCAAAATAATAAGCAATACCTCCGGTTACTAGTTGAGTTGAAGGCAATATACTATGATCATTTAAAACTGGACCAATCGGTGCAGAACTCACAATACTATAAGGCAAAAATAAATACTGAGCGTTTATCATCCAATTTGAAGTTAAATGATATTGCAATCCCCCACCTAAAATAGGCTGCAAGTTATTACTGTAAGGTGTATTTACTATAGGCACATAGACAGATGAATTTATTTCATTATCACTAATAACACCAGCGCGATAAACAAGGCCGAATTTTCCAAACAACTCGAAATTAGGCTTCGTTGGCACAGGAACATGGATCTTAACTAAACCATCAATAAACCATTGTGTAATTTGGCCATAATCTTCAATGACGGACTTATTATTCAAGCCGCTTTTAATATGATAATTAACTGTAGGCAAACCAAAAACACCCGCTTCAAGGCGCTTCGCTCAGAGCCAACTACGTTGGCGGGAAAAGAAAACCTAGAAT
>CAMFHA010000076.1 GCA_945952115.1 uncultured Legionella sp.
AGAAGAAACAGTTTGAATTTTATCTTTTTTCTTCAATTTTATGAACAAATTCTTTTATATTTTGTAAACACAATAGTAAGTAATTTGTTATGTCGAATGCCTCATTTAAATTTTTTGCAGTTAATTCAGGATTGTCGGGATATTCATGAGACAAATGATTACGCATTTCTCTGAGTAAAAACCATTTCTGTGCGTCTGGAATGATGCCTAATTTTTCAAGTTTATTGACCTTATCGATAAAACCAACATATTCCCCTGGCTCTGCTGCATATTCTAGTACTTGTCCAAATAATTTGGCACCCATTAAGTCTTGTAATTTAGTAAATCTACTGGAAAATAATTCGAAAATTAATACTTCTTCATCATTCAAGCTAATTAACTGTTCAACAGAAATCGGAAATCGTGACTTTAATTTATCGATGGCATATTGAAGCCGTTTTGCATGCAAATCAGCTATTTTTAGATTAGAATCCAATAATGCTTTATTCATATGATCTTTACCCCTGTTTCCTTAGCAATTTTATATACGAGCAAGTTCAAATGTTCGGTAGTGAAATTAATCACTACGTCAATCTTTTGATCGCCTATTCTTTTTTTCAAACTTACAATAAAAGCCAATTTTTTTGATAAAACTTCATTTTTATTTTGTTGAGCTGTTTCAATATATAAATCGATATCCCCACCGCGTTGTGCATCGTCCGCGCGAGAACCAAAAAGCCAGAGATGATCTTGCTTGTCAAAATATTCAAGAAAAGTTTCTTGAATTGTTTTTAGTTCACGTTCAGTCAGTCTCATGAGGCTCTCTTAAAATAGATGTGAAAATAATAGACTAATGAGTTGAGTATCTGTTAGAATATAAAATTCAGTCAACTTTCAATGAAAATATTATCTACTGCTAGGAATGTAAGAGAGATGAAACATGAAACTGCCAGATATTAATCTTTCAGAAATTAAATGTAGCTTTATCCGTTCTCCTGGTCCGGGTGGGCAAAATGTTAATAAAGTGGCTACGGGTGTAGAATTACGATTTAATGTAAAAAACACATTTTCCTTAAAAGAGGAAGTTCGTGCCCGTTTGATGTCTTTGGCAGGAACTAAGCTAAACATTAAAGGAGAAATAGTTATCAAGGCTACTCGCTACCGCACTCAGGAAAGAAATAAGCAAGATGCCTTTGACCGATTAAAAGATCTTATTAAACGTGCAAGTTTTGTGCCAAAAAAAAGGAAAAAAACCAAACCTTCATTGGCTTCTATTGAGAGCAGGCTTACACAAAAGAAATTGCATGCTAAAACAAAAGCATTAAGAGCTCGCCATAACGATATTCTATAAAATCTTATGAATGCCATGCACGTATAGTATTAAAGTTAAAAAAATGAAATAGTTGAGCTTAGGGTGTACCTGCTTTAATCGATTGATTAATAACGCAAAAAAATCTTGAAAAAAATAAAAAAATGATCTACCTTTGTGTTTGGTTTTTGTAGTTTTAGGAGGTACATTATGATTAATAAATATGTTTTTAGTGTTTTAATATGTTCTACAGTTCTTGTAAGTACAAATCTTGTTGCTGAAAGAGGACGTGTGGTGCAACCTGAAAGAAATGTAATTAATAAAAATGTCGAGAATAGAAGTCCAGAAGGATATATCTATCCAAATGCGGGCACCCCTATCGAGATAAATAATACTTATGTGGTCCCAGATAATCCTGCTACAAATACTTCAACAAACACAAATGGCAGTTAAAAGCCTTTGTGTACTGTGAATGGGTAATAAGTTGAGTTCTCTTTTGCAATCGGTGAAGCAAGTATGATAACCCAGGGGTTTTTGTTTATGCATTGACGAAATAACAGACCTATGGTATACCTTAAGTAATATCCCATTACTTTAGAGTTCAATAAATTACATGAATCCTGTACCTTTATGTGTAGAGTCGAATATTTTAGAAAGTTCTATTAACACGGATAATATATCTTCTTTTCCTTTGTATGCCTCAAAGATTTCGGCAGGATTTCCTTCACCTGCAGACGATTATCTTGAATTAAACTTAAATCTGAATCAACATTTGATTAAACATCCTGCGGCTACTTTTTTTGTTCGTGTAGAAGGCGATTCTATGATTGGGGCGGGTATTCACCCGGGTGATTTACTAATTGTGGATCGTTCTTTAAAACCCATTAATAATAAGATTGTTATTGCTGTGTTAAATGGTGACTTAACGGTTAAAAGATTAAAAATAAATGATGGAAGATATATACTGGTGCCGGAAAATAAAAATTTTGCACCGATTCAGATTACGCAAGAAATGGATTTTAGCATTTGGGGTGTTGTGACCAGCGTGATTCATGAGCTCTAGAATTGCTTTAGTCGATGTTAATAATTTTTATGTATCTTGTGAACGTGTTTTTATGCCTCGACTTGAAAAAAAACCAGTGATCGTATTATCTAACAATGATGGTTGTGTTATCGCGCGCTCTAATGAATCTAAAAAATTAGGTATTAAAATGGGTGTTCCTTTTTATCAAATTAAGCCATTGGTAGAACAAAATAAAGTACAAGTTCTTTCTTCCAACTATGCGCTTTACGGAGATATGTCTAATAGAGTTATGAGTTTATTACAAGAATTAGCTCCTGTGGTTGAAATCTATTCTATAGATGAAGCTTTTTTAGATTTTAGTGGTATTGAAAATGTCGAAGAACAAGGGAAAAGTATTTATAATACAATTTTTCAATTTTTAGGGTTGCCCGTATCAGTAGGAATAGGGTCTACTAAAACTTTGGCTAAAATCGCTAATTATGTTGCTAAAAAGTGGCACAGAGCTTCTGTTTTTGATATCAGTGATCCTAAAGTGCAAAATGAAATTTTACCTAAGATACCTATTGAAGAAGTTTGGGGGATCGGAAGAAAATGGTCTGAAAAATTAAGGCTTTGTGGTATTGTAAGCGCTCAAGATTTAAAAAATGCGGATGTGTTATTTATAAAAAAGAAATTTAATATTATTCTAGCCTCGACAGTGAGTGAATTACAAGGAAAGCCTTGTTCTAGCATTAAAGACAGTCAAGACTCTCGTAAAACCATTATGGTTTCTCGCTCGTTTACTCAAAAAATAACAGAGTTGGATGAATTAAAACAGGCCGTTGCTATTTTTAGTGCTAGAGCAGCTGAAAAATTAAGAAAAGATAAATCTCTTACTCAAGCTGTGATGGTCTATATAAGAACAAATTATTATAATCAAGATAAAAAATATCAGAACGCTTGTATTATACCTTTAGAAACGCCTTCTGATTATACTGCTGATATCATTAAATCTGCTTTAGCAGGTCTTGAGGCTATTTATAAAAAAGAGTATTTGTATCATAAAGTGGGTGTGTCTTTATTAGATTTGAAGCCACGTGGCTTGGGGCAATTAGATTTTTTTAGTGTAGAAAAAAATGAAAAAACAGATAAGCTTATGTTAGCTTTAGATAAAATTAATGCTTCTATGGGCAATAGAACTGTGCGATATGCTGCTGAAGGTTTTAATAAAAATGAGCAATGGTTTAAGCGTAACCAATGCTCACCTGCTTATACAACCTGTTGGAATGAATTGTTGATTGTAAAATAATTAAGGTAATAATGATAGAATATTATTATTTGCAACTTCCTTAGGTTTATCTGCAAGCACTGTAGAAGTAGATTGGCTTAATTGTACAGTAGGTGAAGATTCAAAATGATTCTTTAACAATTCAGCTGCAGTATACAAACTACCTTTTAAAATAAAATCAACATAATTTTTAGAATAATTATATTCTCTGGATAAGATTTCTCTAAAAGCTTTCCATTCTAATTGTAAGTCTGGATCTTTTAGAAGCGCGCCTAATTGTTGCACTCGAGAGCAACTATTTTCTATAAGTTTGGTTTTTTCTAAAGGAGAGAGATTTTCAAATTTTACATTATGCCATCCTTCTTTACATAGAATTTTAAAATAAGCATATAATTTTTCAAATTGTTTAAAATTGTTGACAAAATCATCAAAATTTAACCAAAATTGCGTTATAAATTGTGAAGGAGATTGTGATTGCATAGCAAATGGGAGGTTTTCAGATGAAAACACATCAATGCAGCTGGTATCGCCTGAGAGAGCAGCACCTTCTTCAGTGATAAGATATAAAGCTCGGTAATCATCTAATTCTAAAAAGAACCTGCAAAAAATACGTATACAGGGTATGTTTGAAGGGGGCATTTCAGATAAAGTTATTTCGGGGAGGATTATGTGCATTTTGGCATCAGTGAATCGAGTCAATACCTGAGTAATCGCGTTGATATCAATACCCATCGTATTTAAATAAAAATCACAATTTTTTTGTAATTTTCCTTCGGCTAAGTGTTTAAATACATGTGTTACAATAAAAACAGTTACACTTCCATATGATTGCAAATATCCTGGGAAGAAAGCAGTTTCTGTAAAATATTTTTTTGCTGTGTTTAATTCTGGATTATCATGATTGAGTAACAATTTTACAAATTTTTCGTTATTAAATGCAAGAAGTCTTTTGGCTTTTTCCTCAGAAGTTTTGTGTTGAAATTCACGCATTTTAATTCCGAAGCAATCACTTTGTTCTGAATTTTTGCAAAGACCCATGGGTGCATAGGCAACATTATCGTATGGAACGCTTGATCCATTCATAGTGTATTCTCTGATGATAAGTTTATGAACATAAGCAGGTAAATTAACAGGGGTGGTGGCGAACGAACCAGCATCTATTGACACACATAAACAGGCTTGTTTGCAATCTTCTACATAAGCTGGATCTAATAAAGCTTTTTTTGAAAAAACAATATTTTTAGTGTTTTTTTCACGAAAAATGTCAATAATTTCTTTTGGATCAGAGCACAAAGCCTCTTTAGTAAAATAGTCTTCTTCTAAAAGCTCTATTAAAATATGTAATCTATCAAAAACATGATTATATACTTGTTTGGCAAGCGTTTGAATAATTCCGTTATCAGTTTTATTTAAGGGCAAAGATGTGCCAAACTCCAAAACGCCAATCAAATTATAACCGTTTTCTTTAGCAATTTTAACAGTGTCCTCACCAAATCCAAGCATATGCATCGCATCGCCTATTCCATCCATAGAGTTACGTACATACACTATGATATTTTTTTTATCCATCATAAAAAATTGTGCATTAGGAAAAGATTTTGTTTCAAAAGCCCGTAATCCTCTAAGCGGTTGTTCTTTTAAAGTTTTTCTTTCTAGATTCAGTAGACTTGGATTAGTACTCATAGGTTCACCTTTAAGGAATAGTTTAATTAATAAAGAATAATAGCATCTTAACACTATTAAGTGCTAAATGCTATTCTAATAGAAAAATTATATTTATAAAGGTATTTGAAAACTAAGGTTTAAAAAGACTAACCCTTTCTATAGAAAGGGTGTAAGTATTGTTAGTACCCTACACTTCAAGTATTCAAGTTGCTATTTTTTAAAGGCTATCATAAAGATTTTAACCAGCCCTGCAAGCCCGACCGCAATGTATATTACACGCGTTAGCATACCTGCACCAAATAGCATCTCTACTGCATTAAAGTGGAAAGCACCGACTAATCCCCAGTTTAGAGCACCTACAATGATTAAAATCACTGCAACCCATTTGATAACTACCATCATGTCCATGACACGCCTCCTGTTCGTGTGAACTTAAAGTGAACCTGGATTCCACTACTATTATATCATCTAACTCACCAAAAAAATAATTTGTAATCTAATACAATCAATATAGCTATTAAAATTTGCAAGCTTTGGCACAGTGCTGTATTTTTTTAGGATGAAAAACATTTTTAAACCTGCTTGGTGGCTGCCCGGACCTCATCTACAGACCCTTGTTGCATCATTCATGCCACGTAATCGGAACTTAGATACTCGTTTTGAACGTTTAGAATTGAATGATGGTGATTTTTTAGATTTGGCATGGATAGGGCAAGGATCGGGTCCACGTGTTTTAATTTTGCATGGTTTAAATGGCAGTGTAAATTCACATTATGTTAAAGGTATCCTAGCAACCATAGAGAAGCGAGGTTGGCGTGGTGTTTTAATGCATTTTAGAGGATGTAGTACTGAAAATAACAGGCTTGCTCAAAGTTACCATGCTGGGGAAACCGGGGATTTACAAACTGTTATCAGTACATTAATGCTTCGTGAAGAAAATTCGCCCTTATATGCCGTAGGTTATTCTTTAGGTGCTAATGTTCTTTTAAAATATTTAGGAGAGAGAGATAAAAATGGACTGGAAAATCCTCTTAAAGCTGCGGTAGCTGTTTCAACACCCTTTAAATTAGCCCAAACTGCCAAACATCTTAGTTCAGGATTTAGACGTATTTATCAATGGCATTTAGTGCGTGGATTATGTGCAGCATATCGTCGTAAATTTACACACATGCCAACACCCCCAGAGATTGATGTGCTAAAGGTCAAAAGACTTAAAACATTTTGGGATTTTGATAATGCCATTACAGCGCCTTTACATGGATTTAAAAGTGCTGATGATTATTATGCGAAATCAAGCAGTGCTCAATATCTTAGTACAATAAAAACACCCACTTTAATTGTGCATGCCCGCAATGATCCCTTCACAACCTTGGAATGTTTACCTAAGGAAAGTGAAATTTCCACCGCGATTTGCTTAGATATGCCAGAAAAAGGTGGTCATGTCGGTTTCATTTCGGGCAAATATCCTTGGCAGCCTATTTTTTGGCTAGAAAATAGAATAATGAATTATTTAGAAGAAAATGAACTAAAAAATAAATGAATTGTATTAACAAAAAATAATCTATTGCTGGCCATGCTAAAGCAAAGCAAGTTTGCCTGTCGAATAACTTAAAAAATAAAATGGATTTTTTTAAAAAAAGGGTATACCATTGTCATTTACAGAAAAATAGACATTCAATTCATTCAAGCATCAGGGATAGTTTTAAAATGTTAAAAAAATTGTTAATTTTGACTTTAGTGTACACGAGCATTTTGAATGCGGAAGAAGTTTATATACCCGAAGAAAATCTTTTGGGGAAAAAAATTATACATGAAAAAAGCCAAGACTTTAATCCTTTTACTTTGCTTGCTTATGAGCAAAATTATATATTGCCTATAAATTATACCTCTATTCCGATACAGTATTATAACGCTTTTAATGCTGATAATCAAAAAACGGACCACGTCGATTTTAAATTTCAATTAAGTTTTAAAACACCGATAACACGTTGTTTTTTTAATTACGACAACACGCTTTATCTTGCTTATACACAGCAATCGTTTTGGCAAGCATATAACCATTCCGCTTTTTTTAGAGCCAATAATTACCAGCCTGAGGTGTTTCTTGAAAATAATATAGAATTCCCTTTAATCGGAAATTGGGTTTTGCAGTTAATTAATGTCGGATTGGCACACCAATCTAACGGTAGAGGAGGTGTTTTAGAAAGAACCTGGAATAGATGTTATGTTGAAACTACCATTTCTAAAGAATGCTGGTTATTTGCTGTAAGGGGTTGGTGGGTTGTGAAAGATAAATCTATGCAAGAGCATAATCCAAATATTCAAAAATTTTTAGGACATGGTAGGGTTTTAATTGCTCATAATTTTAATGATCAAGTTGTTTCTTTAATGACTTACAATAATATTGAAAGCCGTTTTAAAAGAGGCAGTTTTCAATTGACCTATTCATTTCCATTGGGAAACAGTGTGCGTGGTTATTGTCAACTTTTTCATGGATTTGGTCAAAGTCTAATTGAATATAATCATAGAACCAACGCAATAGGCATAGGGATATCTTTTTCGGATTGGTTATAGAAATTTTAACTTAATTTTTCAACCAAATTGTTTTTTTGCATCAATTACAAGGCCTTTACCAACACTGCTAAAAACATCACCCTGCACAATTTCTGCTGAGGGCAAAAGCTTTGTAATGGCTTTCCTTATGATGGGTATCTGCGTACTTCCTCCTGTAAAAAATATAGAATCTATTTGTTCTGCTTTGATCCCAGAAGCTTTTAGGGTATCGGAAGCAGTTTGCACAAGTTGTATAACCTTATCTTCTATGATGTCTTCAAAATGTTTTCTTTCAATCTCTAATGCTAAACCAAGTTCAATAAAAGCCAAGTTTAAGGCGACTGTTGTTTCTTGACTTAACAAACATTTACTTTGTTCTACGGTATTTAGAATTTTATGTCCTTGTTGTTTTGTTATTACTTGTAATAGTCGTTCTATGGATTTTTTATCAAGTGCTAAATTGTGGATAGATTGAATAGCTCTTTTTGTTTGATGTGTGTATAAACTATTAATTGTGTGCCAAGTGGTTAAATCATGATAATATCCATTTGGGATTTGAATAGTATTACTAATTCCTTGCATAATGCCACCTAAACCAAGCGTTGGCATAACTTTTTTTAAGCTAAAAAGCGTATCGAAATCAGTGCCCCCTATATGTATACCTTTATTTGCGAGCACATCATCTATGCGCTTGAGCTTTTGTTTATTTGGACCCAGGCGAATCACTGTAAAATCAGAGGTTCCTCCACCTAAATCCACAATCAAGGCTAATTTTTCTTGACTAATGGTCTGCTCATAGGCCAGTGCGGCAGCAATAGGCTCATATTGAAATAAAACGGTTTTAAACCCTTGTTCTTGGGCAATCGCTTCCAATGTAGCTTGGGCAAGTGCATCTTTTTTGTCATCATGATCATGAAATCTAACAGGTCTACCCATGACCACTTGGGTTAATTCATGCCCTAGCATTTTTTCTGCTGCTTCCTTCATATATCGAATCAAGTAGCCTAAAATACTGGTATAAGGAATTAAATGTTTATCAATTAGGGTATGTTCTTTCATTAAAGACGAACCCAAAATACTTTTCAGTGACATCATTAAGCGGCCGTGAATGCCAGATAAATAATCGTTAAAGCCCTGTTGACCGAAGCGATATTCTTCTGCTTCGTAATCAAAAAAGATCGCTGAGCGTATAATCGGCCGCCCTTGTTCAAGGGGTACCATGGTCATTTCTTGGTTTTTAAAAATGCCGATGGTTGAGTTAGAAGTTCCAAAATCGAGGCCACAAAAATCATCTAAGCGCATGTGCATCACCATTTTTGAACAAAAGGGCAACCATAATATCATGATTTTAATATTTATGAATAGTAAATAATAATTTTTATCTGGTTATGTAAACAGTTTTTTGAAAAAATTTTTGACATATTATATCTGCATCTCATTGGTCGTCAATAAGTGCTACGATATCCCCTTGTATTTGGATGGTGTCTTTTAAGATTCCGAATAGTTTTGGCTTCGGTTTTTCTGAGATTTCATAGGGTGTTATCATTGCAAAAGGGACGCCTCGTTTGGTTATGATAACCGGATGTCGACTTTCATGTACTGCCTCTAAAATTTCCAAGCACGTTGCTTTAAATTCAGTTGCAGGTATAGAATCCATTGAGAAGTCCATAAAAAAATGCCTATAGTCGTTTAAATATAGCCATTTTAATAAACATAGAGTCAGTAATCAATATAATTTGAAGCTAATTTGGTTAAATAAACAGTTTATGAAACAAGCTATGTTTCTTTTACATTTCATTGCAAATAGGATAAGATTTCTAAAAACATATGGACTTTTTGATGTGTAATCGTTAAGGAGAATGAAAATGCTTTTTAAAAGTTTATCTGCTAAAACGACTGAGTTTCTAATACTGTCTGTTGTTACCCTAATGTATATTGCTATGTGTGCAGAAGCAGATATTTATGTGCCTGCATTTCCTCAAATGGTGGAATATTTTTCAACCACAGAAGATAAAATACAGTTAATTTTAAGTATAAACTTTATCGGACTTTGTATAGCGGGATTAGTAACAGGCCCACTCTCGGATGCATTTGGTCGAAGAAAGGTATTACTGTCGGGTTTATTTTGTTTTGCAGCCAGTAGTGTAGGGTGTGTATTGGCATCGGATTTTAACAACATGTTACTGTGGCGTTTGCTACAAGGAATGGCTGCTTCTGTTCCGATGGTGGTAGGCTTGGCTGTTTTTCTGGATAGATTTTCTCTTGAAAAAGCGAGCCGCATGGTAGGGCTTCTTAATACCGTGATTACCGGTGGTATGGCAGCAGCGCCTATTTTAGGATCTTATTTGGCGAACCAGTATGGTTGGCGATTAAATTTTGTAGTGATGATGATTTTAGCGATTTTATCCTTTTTAGGAACGTATTTGTTCATAGAAGAAACGCTGCCAGAAGAGAAACGTAGTCCTATCAAGATTAAACAAATTTTACAAAATTATTGCAAGCTATTAGGTAGCTTTAAATTTTTAGGGTATTGTGTAATCAGTCTCTTACCCTTAGTAGGATTAGTCGTCTACATTTCTAATTTATCTTTAATTTTTATTAACCATTTAAAAATTTCCCCAGAGGTATATGGATATTATCAAGCCAGTACTATGGTTGCATTTTTTAGTTTTTCTTATTTAAGTAATTATATGATTAAAAATAAAGGCATGGAATATACCAAAAATAGTGGAAGCGTGATTTTAATTATTGGTACGGTACTTTTATTAGTCACTGCACTGTGCATGCCAGAATCTTGTTTTTGGATTTGCATATCCATGGGCTTATTTGCCGCGGGAGGAGCTTTGATTTTAGGTATTTTTGGCATGAGATCACTTGATCTTTTTCCAGAAATCAAAGGCACAGCAGCTTCTTTAAATACAGCTATCAGACAATTATTAGCAGCAGGTTTAGTGATTCTTTCTGAAAAATTATTTGATGGTACGATTGTGCCGGTTGCAATAATTGTGTGTACCTATGTGTTTATGGCAAGTGTTTGGTATTTTTGGTTGCAAAATAATGAAGGCTTAGTAACCAAAAAATATAATACAAATCCAGTTTAAGCTGACCACTTAATCGGCGCTTTAGCGTTTTTTTCTAAGTAGTTATTGATTTGTGAAAAATGTCCACAGCCTAAAAATCCTAAATGTGCTGACAGTGGAGAGGGATGTACAGCTTTTAAAATTAAATGACGTTTGGAATCAATCAATCGAGCTTTTTTCTGAGCATAAGATCCCCAGAGTACAAAAATTAACTGTTCTCTTTGAATACTTAAACGTTCAATAATCTGATCTGTGAAAGCTTCCCATCCTTTTTGTTGATGGGAAGCAGCCTGTCCTTCTTCTACGGTTAACACGCTGTTTAAAAGCAAGACACCTTGTTTAGCCCAATGCTCTAAAGAGCCCGTTTTAGGCCATGGTACTTGTAGATCACGCACTAATTCTTTAAAAATATTTTGTAATGAGGGTGGAAAAGGAATGCCATTGGGAACCGAAAAGCATAAACCATGAGCCTGTCCAATTTGATGATAAGGATCTTGACCTAAGATAATAACTTTTACCCGACCATAAGACGTGAAAGCAAAAGCATTAAAAATATTGTCCAATTTTGGAAAAATCTTTTTACCTTTTTCAAGTTCTTGTCTTAAAAAAAACTGCAAAGTTTGCATATAGGGTTTTTCAAATTCTTGACGCATCCAAGGCACCCAGGAAGGGTGTACAGTAGATAATAAATTTTCTAAGAGCCCATCATAAACCATAACCATAGCTTAAGCCTTAGAAAATGCAGAACTAGAAAGGGAATTGATATTTTCTGAGGGATTCCTATTTAACTCTACTTTTGATTCGGTAGGTTCATCAACATCACGTCCCTCAATTTGTTTGCGTAAATAGATTAATAATAATAACCCTGGGATCGCAATTAAAGCAGAAAACCCATAGAATATTGGCCAACCGTAGGCCTCTACCATATGACCGGAAACAGGCCCTACATAAATACGCCCTAATGCAGTTAAGGAAGATAATAATGCATATTGCATAGCCGTGTATTTTTTGTTACATAGACTCATAATAAATGCAACCAAAGCGGCTGTACCCATGCCTGAACACAAATTTTCTATAAATACGGCTGCATAGGCGATGATATAACTTTTACCCACTAAGGCTTGAAACATATACGTTAGATTTGTGATAGAAGCTAAAATACCGAAAAAAAGCAGTGCTCGGTATAAGCCCATTCGAGTCATAAAAAGACCACCCACCAGTATACCGATTAAATTGGCAACGAGCCCTAAGACTTTATTGATCATGCCGACTTCTGCGAGTGTAAATTTAAGATCTAATAAAAAGGGTGTGGATAAAGCATGTGAAAATACATCGCCTAATTTATAGATAATAATAAACAAGAGAATTAACCATGCCCTTTTGCGTAATAAAAAATCTTTGAACGCCGTTTTAATTAAAGTGCTTAAGCTTTCCTTAGATTGTTCTAGGTTTTCTGTTAAGGGTGGGGCAATAAGGGTTGCTAGAATACCAATCAACATGAATCCGGCCATACACAGATAGGTGGATTGCCAACCTATTTTATCAGCGAGTACTAAAGCAAAACCTCCAGAGGCAATCATGGCAAGTCTATACCCTTCTGTGGTTAATGCTGCACCCAGGCCACGTTCATCGTGTTTTAAGATTTCAACTCGATAAGCATCAATAGCAATATCTTGAGTCGCAGAACAAGTGCTTAACAATAAGCCTAACAATAATAAAACGGGCATATCCCATTTGAAAATAGGCACGGTAGCTTGGGGATTCACAATAGCCATTGCAATAATCGCACCAATAATGAAGATCTGCATAATAATCATCCACCCTCGTCTTTTATCAAGGCGAGCTGTGGGTGCATATTTATCCAATAAGGGCGCCCAGAGGTATTTGTAAGAATAGGGTTGCCCAATTAAAGAAATATAACCGATAAGGATAATGCTGGCACCGCTGGTCTTAAACCAAGCTTGTAAAGTGCTGCCCACAAGGGCTAAAGGCAAACCTGAAGAAAATCCTAGCAGAAAAATGCTTAGCATACGCCTATTTAAGTAAGTTGATAACCAATGCTTAATGTTAATCATACAAGTCTATAATCCTATGCTTAAATACCCCAGTTGTGATATTTTATCATAATTTGTTTATACGAAATGAGCCATGGTTATAATAACAAACAACATGAGTTAAGTCATAAAGTTAAATTAAGCGTTTTGCAAAAATAAAATTTATTTAATTTGGTTTAAAACCAGCTTAAATAGGGCGCTCAGGTAAAAAGCCTCCAACTTGCATTTGCCATAAAGTGGCATAGTGCCCATTTTGTGCTAATAAGGACTGATGCTTACCTTGTTCTATAATTTGGCCTTGATGGAATACCAAAATTTTATCCATACCCAATAAGGTAGAAAGGCGGTGTGCAATTACAATAGTGGTTCTGTTTTCCATTAATACGTTTAAGCTTTCTTGAATTTGCTGTTCTGTCATGGAATCCAGGGCGCTGGTGGCCTCATCCAAAATCAATATGGGTGCATTTTTTAATATGGCCCTAGCGATGGCTATACGTTGCCTTTGTCCGCCTGAAAGTTTGATTCCGCGTTCGCCGACTAAGGTTTCATATCCAAGCTCTAATTGTTCAATAAATTCATGGCAGTGGGCTTTTTTAGAGGCTAGTATAATATCTGCTTCATCAGCGTTTAAAGAACCGTATTGTATATTTTCTTTTAGAGAGCGATGAAAGAGTGTCACATCTTGAGGGATCATCGCAATATTATTTCTTAGGCTATCTTGAGTAACGCTTGCAATGTTTTGATCATCAATCAAAATAGCACCGCTTTCTATATCATAATACCGCAAAATTAAATTCACAAAAGTACTTTTACCTGATCCTGAAAAGCCTACTAGGCCTATTTTTTCTCCAGGATTGATAGTAATGTTTTTGTTTTTAAATAAATCCATATTCGGATTGTAATGAAAATGAACATTGTCAAAAACAATTTTACCTTGTTGAATGATTAAATCAGGGGCATTGGGTTGATCAATAATTTGATGAGGCTCACGTATTAAACTCAAAGCTTGTTGGCAAGTCCCGATTTGTTTAAAGAAATCGGGTAAACGCCAGCCCAATTGCCATACACACATGATGACATTAAAAGCGACTGTGATGACAAAAGCAAAATCCCCCGCACCAATTTGATCCGCTTGCCATCCTCGAATTAAGAAGTAAAGTGTGCCCATGATCATGAGCACAGAAGGTAATTCAAGGTAGGAACGGACCTTAAATAAACTCCACAATAATCTTTTTTGAGCGTTTATTTCAGTTTTCTGAAACTGGTTTAAGTATGATAACTCATACGTGTTTCTCGCAAATAAACGTACATTTACTATATTACTTAGGCTATCTACAATGTTACCTTGCAAAGTGCTTTTGGTTTGAGAATGTTGATCTGAAAGCTGTTCTATTTTATGGGAGAGTTTATAGCAAATGGACATATGGGCGATAAAAAATAGGGTAAAAATGATAGAAAAAGTAGGATTTACCGTGCCAAGGACGATGATTGAAATAAAAGTCGCAAAAGTGGCGGGTACCAATTCTCGAAAAAGAAACACAAGCACATCCCAAGCACCATTAGCGATATCCGATATTTTATTAGCAAGTCCTCCAGCCAGCTCATTAGAGAAGTACTGATGGGAGTGGCGCTCTAAATATTCAAAAATACGGAAACGAATAGTGGATTGGAAGTGGGGAATAAATTTTACATCTGCTATGTCTAAAAAACGCCAATTGAATATTAAAAAAGCCCAAGTGATTGCCCAAATCCAAAGTGGAGTCGCAAGATACCTATAAATATCATTTTTATTCCCTGTATAAGTAGAAATGGTGTCTATAATTAACTTGGTACAATAAGGAAAAATCGTTTGCTGTAGGCCCCAAGCTATAGGCAAAATAGCAATAAAGAGAAACCATTTTAATTGAGGTTGTACGGCATGCCATAGGAAAGCGGGCAGTGTTTTTGGTAATGCAGAGTCTAAATGAGTTGGCATAGCAGTACCCTAAGATATCAATGTGGGAGCAGCACAGTATATCATCAAAGCTAAGCATATGTAACTGTAGATAACCGCAGTAATTATTTAGGAGTGTGAGTGGATGACCTCAAATTATACTAAAGAGGATTTACAGGCTTTGTTTAAGTCAAACGCGCAGACCCTAGCTCATTTTCAAGAAATAGACGTAGGTTACGATAATACCAACCAAATATACCAAATAGAAACTCTGAATAGAGACGAATATATTATCAAAATTCAAAAGAATCCAGATATGAATAGATCGCAATTTTGGAAGGGTTTAGCTTTATTATTTAACAAAACAATCGTCGACTCCATCCATAGTCAAAAAGGATTAGCTGAATTTTTAAATGAATTAAAGGGTATTCCAGTACCTAAAGTACTAAACTATGATACCACTTGCAATAACATCTTAAAAAAGCCCTATGTGATTATGACAAAATTAGAGGGTAAATCTGTACGGCCGGAAAGTAAAGAAGCTTTAGAAATTCAACAAAACACAGACATTGCCTATCAACTGGGTTCTTTTCTGTCTAAAGTACATGCGCAACCCTTCGATTATTTTGGAAATTTATCGGGAGAAGGATTAGCATTAACAGAATTTGGAGATAAACTTTCTGCGGTTATTAAAATATTGGGTACATCACCTAAGGCTTCGCGCGATCCTAAGGTGCAAAGCTTATTACCGCATTATATAACTTTGGCTAAAGAACACCCCCGATTGGAGAGTGCGGGTATGATTATGCTAGATTTATGGCCCATTCAATTTTTATTGGGGCAAAATTGTCTTACAGGTATGATTGATTTGGAAAGCTATGTGATCGGTCCCTTAGGATTAG
>CAMFHA010000077.1 GCA_945952115.1 uncultured Legionella sp.
CCTCCTCAGCATGAACGGACTTTATAGTCAACTAAAACTTAAGGCTAATTGAAAGGGAAAGACAGCAGGAAAATTTATATGCCCCGTGAATGATAACGTGAGCATTTAGTTGCTTCTGTTTCGTTTAATCTGAGCCAAATATGGCTTTTCCTACATGCGGAGTGAACGATTACTACATTTTTTTGGGCGAAGGTTTTGCATGGCTAGGATTAAATTTGGGATTAAAATATGCTAAAGCAAATTTTAATCGTTCAAAAAATAGCCCATGACGACCAAATAGATAGGAATAGGCCGTGAATATATTTTTGAAAGTTACTTTCCGTCTATAAACAACATCAATGCAGAAAAATAAAGGCAAAAATAAAATGGAGGTAAATGCAACAAACAAACTAAAAAAAATTATAGCTATCACACGACGAATATATCCTCCTCCTATAGAGTGATATACTCTTAAACAAAGATTAAAATGAGAGAGCTCTTCTTCAGCATGCCATCTTAAAAAATCATAAATAGCTAATTCATCTTTTGGTAGTATATTATTTTCTATAGCTGCTACTGCCATTTGATGTGCATAGAATTCCATGCTTAAAATTAAAGCTATTTTGCTTTTAATACTCATCACTTTATACATTAAACCAAAGAATAAGCGAGAATATTTTATCATAAACTTAATAGGATACTTGTGGCGGTATAAATCATTGCTAACGCAATTATGTTGATATGCATGAGCACTTTCTTCTTTAATAAAGAGTTCCCATTCCAGCCTTAATTGCTCTTCTTTAATAAAATCTTTAAGCGTTCTAGCAATCTTTATTGTAAACCGCTCAATTTCAGTAGTAACTATGATATAAGAATTTGCCAAATAAGTTAGGATTGGTTCCTTGTGAAACCAGTGTACAGGAGTATTTTCTGCAGCCCAATCAATATTTTTTAATTTACCTGTACTTGTAAAGTTCCCTTCAGATCGCATTAAAATTCTCCTTAATTTTCATTAGCAAGATATAATTCTTGCCAGATCATTGGATCTTGTTCAACTGTATAAATAAGCTTAAACCATTCAGGTATCTGTTTGAAATTATCAGGATATTTAATTTTATTTTTTTCTTTCTTTATTTCAGTGACATAACACGCAAATAATTGTTCTAAAGCATGGTTATCATCAATTAATTGATCAACTTGTTTTACTAGATAATAAGTTTCTTGCGATTTTATTTTGTAACCATAACCATTTTTATCAAATCCCTTTAATGAAGCCAAACCAATAAACAAAGACCACGCGCAAAATAAGCGATAAGAACGGCCATCAATAATAGGGATATTTTTTATATAGGCTAGGGAATGATAAGCATTAACTACTAAACTTTCACGTAAATCCTGGGCTGAAGAAAAAAAATAACACCCCCGAGCTTCATCATCCAGTTTATCTCTTAATAAATTAATTTTTTGCAAGAAAAATCCAAAATGAAAGGATTGATTTAATAAGCGAGGACTCCAATTAAATCGAGAAAGTGAACTGGTAAAAATTTGCGATAACAATTTTCCAACGATTCCTGCAACAAAAAAACAATATTGATTAGTATTGGCTATAGATGTCAGTATTATTTTATTCTCAACTTTAAAATGATTTTGAATAAACTGCATTCCACTAATCATTTGAACAATCGTTTCTATGAGCGCTTGTTTAATATGCCCAGGTAATTTGTGCTTATCTTCTAATAAAAATAATGTATCGCCAAGTAAACATTTTTCTTTAAGTGGTAAGTCAGATGGAAAATTGATAATCCATTCATCAATCTTTTTTTTTGAAGGGATATTGAATAAAAAAGATTTAAAGGTATTAAAGGCTTCGCTTTGTTGTTGAATAGTGGGCCAGTTAGAGTCTTCAATAGTATCAACTATACGAAACAATAAATAGCTTAATGCAACCCATTCTTTCTCAGGAGAGCCTAATTGACTAATGCAAAAACTAAAGCTTCTGCTGACTTCTTGTAAATGTTCATGGTAAAAAGAAAAAGGCTGCATGTAAGCTATCCAACCTAATTTTCATATTCTAATAAATCCTTTTTTATATCCTTCAAATTAATAGCTAAGGTTTTTACCAACTCATTATAAGACATATAATTTTTCCATACGTGCATTTTGGAAAATAAATAAAGAAATCCTCCTTCAAGATCATTTGCTAAAAGGGTGTCCATCTGATTGATGAATTTATCTAGATTAGAAAAAGGCTTGGATAATGTCTTTTCTTTAGTTTCCTGCATTTTTGCAAACATAGAATCAAAACCTTCTTGAATATAACGAGGAATATGTGTATTACCATCAAAAACTCGATGATCCACACTTATACCTATTGGAAGTATATCTTGAATCTCAAATTGGTTTGTAATTGGATTCCAAACTTGCTTTCTTTCTATTTCTGTTAAAGTTAGCTTAGCCACTTCATGAGGAAACAAAGGGGAAATTGCTGCTTTATAGCCCCACTGACCAATATTGCTTAAAGAAATGGCAGGCATTGCAAATGACAGATTATTATAAAATTGCTCATGACGAGGCGATAGTAATTTATTTATAAGATCTTTTAAATAAGGATGATCTTCTTGGAGTTGTTTAGTTTTTTTATAACAATATAACATGATATTCATATCGTTTTTAATGTGCTGAGCTAATTCAGCGATGCTCATTTCATGGCAATTTTTAAACTCAATCGACCCCAATTGCTCAGTACCTGGAAGTGTTATAGTCAAGGCTACATAACACTCTTTTGCATGATAGATCTTGTGATTAAAAATATAATTCCTAGTTTTTGGATTTTCTAAAATTCCTTTACTTAATGCTTGTAACATTAAACAAGTCAGTGTTTCAGAGGGAAGTTTTTTTTCAAAAAAACCAAGAGAGCTAACATTAATATCAAATACGGCTGATTGAGTGGGCAGCTCAGGATCACTCCATTTCGATGACAGTAGCTTTCGTGTATTGCTAAACTCAACTTCCTTATCAAGTTCTGGAAAATGCACTATATTATCCAACAATAAAGGCAAATTTTTCATAAACACTTGCCAATTTTTAGAAGGACTAATATTTATTTTATTTAGCATCACATGTTGCTTTTCATTAATTTTATTTATTAATTCCAAATAATGTTCTTTTCCTAAAAGAGTAACAAAAGTAACAATATATTGTTCCTGAGACAATACTGCATTAATTAATTCACCTTCAAAGAGAGCTAGCTTTTTCTTTAAATAATTTCTATTGGGTAAACCAATTTGTTTATATAAATCATACTCATTTAAATGTCTGCTTTCATCTTCTAGTACAGCCTCAAAAACCGAGACCGCAATATTTTTCTTTTTCATAGCAAGACATAATTCTTCTACCCACCCTTCTCCTATAAGATTCACTAAGGTAAATGCGGTGGTTAAATCTTCTTCATTTTCTATAGACGATGCGAAATGAGTAAAATTTTTTTGATGACCTAAGGGCAAGGCAAAAGGCGCAGATAATTGATAAGCAATTTTTGCAAAAAGAGTAGCATGAAAAACTTCATCTGTAATTTGCTGACGCATTTGCACATACAATTTGGACATACTCATCTTATCCAAAAATCTTATCAATCCCCTTAATGCAATAATTTCTAATTGTGTAAATAAAGAAAATAAATGGACATAAATCAGTTTATCATGCTCAAGCTGGAAGGGTAATTCGTTATAAAAAATTTTATCAACTCGATTTTTAACTTCTTCCTTTTCCTGTGAAGTCAATATTGACCAAGCCTTGTTTAACGATTTCTCTACGCTCCAAATTGGTCTTATCAAATCATTTAATTGAATCATAATAAAATGCAAATCCATGTATAAAAAACATGACTATACTATCATTCTTTCTGTTGAAAAAAAACCAACTCAGAACGTTAATGGCAGTTTCAAAAAAAGTCTATTATCCTCATTAAAAACAATTAATAGGTGATGCAATTTTTACTAATCGTCGAGCAATTGACCTAGGAAGTACAATCGTTAATAAAATGCCTTCATTATTTCGACCCTCCATCAAAAATGAAAACCAAGGTAATGGTGAGCGAATCAGCGGCACAATTAAATAAGGAGATTTTTGGCCATAATCGATTGAATACATGCCAAAATTACACCAGTTACTGATAATTAAATTTTTTTTATTAGAGAAAAAATCGATTGGTAAGATTATCTTCCATTTATTCATCCAACCTTTTTTTTGCATTAAATGATACATTGCTTTGAGCGAAAAATGTTTTTTTTGATAGTTTTCAATTTCGTCTCTCACCTGTGCAGAAAGGCATTCAACTGAGATAGATGAATTAAACTGTATTGGAATTAGATCAATGAAATTGCCTAATAATGAATTATCTAGTCCTAGATATTTTCTATAATTTATAACGATTGAAGCATAAAGATGCGCCGGATTACCTTTTATCGATTTTGTAATTAAGCTCAAAATGTATGCACAAATAACATCATTTCGCGATAATTTTTTACCGGTGATTGTAAAACTTTTTTGTTTAAGTTCTGTAATGGTTTCTGTATCAAAATAAAAATTAAGATATTTTTTGGGCATCCAACAATTTTTTATAAATCTCAACAAGTGAAAAAAATTTAAAGAAACAAAACGCGAAAAAATAGTATTGTTTGGTTTCAAACTAAGCTGCTCTATACGATTTTGCAAAAAAAGTTCTCTATCTTCTACAATAAGCGGTTTTTGATATGTATAATTGCTTGCACAAGAGGACAGTGCCTTTAAGAAAGACATAAACGTTGCCATATCTCCTGCTAGATGATGCCAACAAAAACCCATGGTCATCCCATCTGAATAGTAGCGCAAACGAATAGTGAGGAGTGCTTTTATATTTTTCAAGGGTTGATAAGAAGAGATAGAATCGACCAATTCATGAGTTGCTAAAGTATTTATGTTAGGAGATTTCGGTATTGATTCTGATAAATATTCAATACGAACAGGAACACCTTGGTTTACACAATCGATATACAATTGACCTTTTTTTTTAATTACAGCCCCTGCGAATAGAGAAAAATCTGATAATACTTTTTCCAAAGCTCCAACAAAGACCTCAAGAGAAATAAAGCAACTATAAAAAAAAACTACCGGAATAGGAGCTCTAGAGACAAAATAATCTGAAATGGAACATTTGATACGCTTATTACAAGAGGTAAGTGCTTTAACGTATAATAAATTATTTTTCATAAGAATATCTGCAAATAGATGCTCAAAATGTTTTAAGATGCGAAATTTTGTGTATAGTTCTCATTTTCAAGCTATTCTTGATTTAAATGAGTTTTGCGTTCTTGCATTGTTTCTACGCTATTTATTACTGTTTGTCTGCAAATTTCATACATAACAGGTATTTCTTTTAATGGCTGACCTTCGCGAATCACATAGGCAATAAGAAAACTATCTTGCCATGCTTTTTCATTTTTACGCTCTTTTGCTTTAAGCCATAAAGCGATCCATAAAAAATGAAATTGCCATTTGTCACGATCCAATTCCATTTCCTCAGCAAAAACATCGTTTATTGCTTCTTCTAAACGGCACACTTTGGTTCCATCCACAAAACTACTATTGTGATTAACAATTTTATCTATTAAGGGACTTTCTATATACCAGGATTCAGTAAAAGGTTTACTCTTTAACCAAGACTTAGAGCGTTTTAATGATGCGTTCATTATTTCTTGAGTAAAGGGTATTATCCCTACACTTAATTGAGTAAAAAGATTATCTAAATCAAGCAAGCTTGGCCGTAAACGTAAACCAAGCTCTTCTTGTAGTTCAAGAAAATATAAGCTGGGCACGTCTCCATGATTAATCGTAATAGCTAAAAAATGTTCAACTACCATTTGAAAATAGTCTCGATCCACTTCCCTTAGAGTAACACTTTCCGTAAATGCTTGATGATAATAATCACTAACTTCAGCCGCTGAAATGGCAGGAGTTATCCAAGTGTCTTTTATACCAACACCATATTTAAGTAATAAACCACCTAATCTATTTTTCCTTTTTTTACGCGCATGGATAAAAACACCTTGAGAACCACTCCCATCAATTTCTGTAGCTTTGAATTTAGCAGACGCCGTAATCAATTCGGGAGCAAAAATAACCTCTTTCTTTCTCTGAGTTTTTATCCAACGCTCAAAAAGTGGATAATAATGTTCTGGATACCAATATTTAATAGTTTGTAAACGTGATAAAGAAATTGAAGAAAAGGTTATCTTATCAATGATTTGATCCAATGTTGCAATAACTACCTCTCTAACCTCTTGTTTTGGGTGTAATAAAGTTAATAACGCAATATCTTGTCCTTCAGAAATACTATAGAGATCAAGAATTAAGTCGGTAAAAAAATCAGCAGGCATTGCATAGCTTTGTGCAAAAAAATTTTCAGCTATATCAAAAACAGATAGGTCAGAAAGCTCATGAATTAAATCTCGAATAGATTCTAGATGAGAAAACTCATCATCTTTTTCATCAGGTTCATCACCTTCTTCATTAGCCAAATCAAAATAAGCATCTTTTAGAGCTTGAGTTAACTCAACATGAACTTCATAAAACGCATTAAGAATAGGAAGCCAATAACTTAAACTATGCTTGCGCTTATTAATTAGCTCGGCCAAGCTATTCATTAATTGAGGTAACACTTTAGCAAAGGCTTTATGATTTATTTCTGTTGCAGATTGCAATTGAGCCACACAAACATCAAAAGCATAAATACAGGCTGAATAAATAGGCGGGCCTTCATGTACGATATTTTCGTCAAGATTATTAAGCAATTCAATTAATTGAAAAGCATATTCAGGGTGTAGAAAAAAAATAGAATATAAATGAGGATCAGGCTCGTCTTCTTGATCAATTAAGACAGCCATTTGAGCAAGCACGCGTTGCAATTCATCTAAATTAGGAGTCATACTGTTTTAGGTATTTGTCTAGGTTGACCATGTTCATTTATGGCAACAGAAACAAATACTCCTTTAGTTACTTGGTATTGCTCATGTTGATCTACGGGCATCGCCCATACTTCAACAGCTATAGTCATTGAAGTAGTTCCTATTTTAATTAATTCAACATAGCAACTAATCACATCCCCCACATGAACAGGCTTTAAAAAGGTCATGGAATTAATTGCTACTGTAGCAATACGGCCTTTGGATATTTTTTTTGCTAAAATACCCACAGCCAAATCCATTTGAGACACAATCCAACCACCAAAAATATCACCATTAGCATTAGTGTCCATAGGCATTGCTAATGTTTGAATGGTCAATTCTCCTTGAGGTTTATTTATCATTAGCCACCACGTTTTAATTTAGACAAAGCATCAGCCATTGCTGTATTAAAAACAGTTTTCTTCACTGTTTCAGCTTTCTTAGCAACAGGTCCTTTTTTTCGAACGTCTACTTTTTTAACGGTTGCTTTTTTCTCAATAGGAGCAGTTTTAGTACTTTTTGGAGGTTGGTTTACTGTATTTTCTTCAGTTAACTTCATCGTTAAACCAATTCGCTTGCGTTCCTTATCCACTTCAATAACTTTGACTTTAATAATATCACCCGCTTTAACAATAGTTCGCGGATCATTAATAAAACGATTAGTCATTGCAGATATATGAACAAGACCATCTTGATGCACTCCAATATCAACAAAAGCACCAAAATTAGTAACATTACTCACAACACCTTCTAGAATCATTCCTTCTTCTAAATGAGTAATATCTTCTACACCTTCTTTAAATTGTGCAGTCTTGAATTCAGGACGTGGATCACGACCTGGTTTTTCTAATTCACTTAAAACGTCTTTAATGGTAGGAAGACCAAAACACTCATCAGCAAACTCAGCAGCATTAATACTCTGTAACAAAGTACGATTACCAATTAAGTCTTTAATTTCCATTCCTTTGGTCGCTACTATTTTTTCCACTAAAGAATAAGCTTCAGGATGAACACTAGAAGAATCCAGCACATTTTCACCATTCATGATGCGTAAAAAACCAGCGGATTGCTGAAATGCTTTATCACCCATACGAGGAATTTCTTTTAACTGCTCACGATTTCTAAATGCACCATGTTCATCTCGGTAGTGCACAATATTTTTCGCTAAAGTTTCATTTAAACCGGAGATATGAGTCAGTAAAGCAACCGAGGCAGTATTTACATCCACTCCAACAGCATTCACACAATCTTCGACAACTCCTTCTAAGGAACGAGCAAGACGCGCTTGATTTACATCATGCTGATATTGGCCAACACCAATAGATTTTGCCTCAATCTTAACTAATTCAGCTAATGGGTCTTGTATTCTACGTGCAATAGAGACCGCTCCACGAAGCGTAACATCTAAATCAGGAAACTCATTTGCTGCAATTTCTGAAGCTGAATATACCGAAGCACCAGCCTCACTAACAATTACTTTTGTTAATTGCAAATCAGGATACATTTTAATTAATTCAGCAACTAAGCGCTCTGTTTCTCTTGAGCCTGTCCCATTACCAATGCTTATTAAATTAACATGATGCTTGGCTGCAAGTTTAGCCAAGTCAGCCAGAGATTGATGCCATTCATTTTGAGGTGCAAAAGGAAAAACTACCGTGTAATCCAAAAGTTTACCAGTTGAATCAACTACTACAACTTTTATTCCTGTACGAATACCAGGATCTAGGCCAATAGTAATTTGTGGACCTGCTGGCGCAGCAAGCAATAAATCCCGTAAATTTCGTGAAAAAACTTTAATAGCTTCCTCATCAGCCATTTCTCTTAAACGAGTTAGTAATTCTAACTCTAATTTGGTTAATAACTTTATTTTCCAAGTCATGCGAACTGTTTCTAAAAGCCAAAAATCAGCTTTTCTCTTTTGATCAGCAATATTAAAATAAGAAGCAACTTTATTTTCACCATAACAGACATCAGCCTCCGGTAAAACCAAGCTAACTTGTAAAATACTTTCTCTGCGACCGCGAAATAAAGCAAGTGCTCGATGAGATGGAATTTTTTTAATTGCTTCAGAATAATCAAAATAATCAGAAAATTTACTAATAGCTTCTTTTTTCTTGCTTTCTCCAGTAGATTTAATTACAGCATGTTGCCATAAATATTCACGAAGCTCATTAAGCAAACGAGCATCTTCAGCAAAATGCTCCATTAAAATATGACGAGCCCCCTCAAGAGCCATCTTTTCATCAGTAATGCCAGTATCATTATTAAGGAACTGTTGCGCATAGGCTTCTGGATCTAAAGTCGGATCAGCTAATAAACCATCAGCCAGTGGTTGTAAACCCGCTTCAATAGCAATTTGAGCCTTTGTACGACGTTTAGGTCTATAGGGTAAATAGAGATCCTCTAACCGAGTTTTTGTATCTGCTTGAAGTATGCTTTGCTCTAATTCAGGAGTTAATTTTTCTTGATCACGAATCGATTGCAAAATCACAAGACGTCGCTCACCTAGCTCACGCAAATACAATAACCGTTCCGCAAGAAATCGTAATTGTCCATCATCTAGACCGCCAGTCACTTCTTTACGGTAACGAGCAATAAAAGGAACCGTAGCGCCTTCATCTAGCAAATGAATTGCTGTCTCGACCTGAGAAATTTTGACTTTAAGTTCTTGTGCAATAATTGCTGCTGGTGTCAACATTACTTGCGTCATTTACATCCCCGTATCCTAATAAAAAATCATCTCATTATATAAGCAGACTGAATTAAATACCTAGAGCTTTCTTCAAGCTTATTCAACTGTCACCGATTTTGCTAAATTTCTTGGCTGATCTACATCTGTTCCTTTTGCCACAGCTACATGATAAGCGAGCAATTGTAATGGTAAAGTATATACTATAGGCGCAACCCAAGAACCACAAGAAGGCACTTTAATTAAACGAGCTCCATTAGATTTCCACATTTGTGAATCATCAACAAAAACAAATAACTGGCCCCCGCGAGCACTTACTTCATGTAAATTTGATTTAAGTTTATCTAAAAGTTCATCATTAGGCGCTACAGCAATAACCGGCATTTCATTATCGACTAAAGCTAAAGGTCCATGTTTTAATTCACCCGCAGGATAGGCCTCAGCATGAATATAAGAGATTTCTTTTAACTTTAAAGCACCTTCTAAAGCAACAGGATATTGAACTCCGCGGCCTAAAAATAATGCATGCGCTTTATTTACAAAAAGAGCGGCTAAGGCTTCAATCTCCTCATTCATTTGTAAAACACGTTCACAACAAACCGGCAAATCATGAAGCTGTTGTAATACTTCATTTCCACGCTCATCAGGACACAACGCTGTAGCCAACATTAAAAATGCCGCAAGCTGTGTAGTAAACGCTTTAGTTGAAGCAACACCTATTTCTGTTCCTGCTCTCGTTAAAAAAACACAATCCGCTTCTCGGACTAAAGTACTCGTGGCCACATTACAAATAGCAAGACTTGCCAAATAATTCATTTCTTTTGCTTTATACAAAGCAGCCAAAGTATCTGCAGTTTCACCTGACTGAGAGACGGTGATAAATAAAGTATCTTTTGCTACAACCACATCTCGATAACGATATTCGCTAGCAATTTCTACTTGTGTAGGTAATCCAGCTAAAGACTCCAACCAATACTTAGCGATCAATCCAGCATGATAACTTGTACCACAAGCAACAATATGTATTTGCTTCACTTGTGGAAAGACATGGCTTGCCCGCTCTCCAAAACTGGCTTTAAGCACTTCTATACTAGAAATACGACCTTCTATTGTATCTAATAAAACTTTAGGTTGTTCAAAAATTTCTTTCAACATAAAATGTCGATAAAGTCCTTTACTCGCTATTTCTGTATCAGTATTAAGCATATTTTTTTCGCGCTCTACTAAAACACCTTCTTCATTATAAATATGCATATCATGAGCAGTTAAGAGAGCGCTATCCCCCTCTTGTAAATAAATAACTGCTTGAGCAAAAGAACGTAAAGCAAGTGAATCAGAAGCAATAAAGTTTTCTTCGATACCTAAACCAAGAACTAAAGGGCTGCCTTTTCTTATAGCCACTAATTCAGAGGGACTGTGTTGGTGAATTACACCCAAAGCAAAAGCCCCTTTCATTTCAGCTGCTGCTGCTTGAACCGCTCTTAATAAATTTTCTTTTTTTAAATAATAATAATGAATTAGATGTGCAGCTACCTCAGAATCTGTTTCAGAAGTAAATTGATAACCTTCTGTCATCAGTTGATGACGTAATTCATCATGATTTTCAATAATCCCATTATGAACTAATGCGATTTCTCCATGTGATAAATGAGGATGAGCATTTTGCTCAGAAGGTTTGCCATGCGTTGCCCAGCGAGTATGAGCAATACCACAATTACCAGCAATAGCCGTTTCTTGCATTGCATCCGCCAAATTTTGCACTTTACCTTGTATTCTTACTCGTTTTAAATGTGATTTAGAGTCAAATACCGCAATACCTGCAGAATCATAACCTCTATATTCTAAACGTCTTAAGCCTTCTAATAAAATTTTACTGATATCCCTTTGTGAAACAGCTCCCATAATCCCACACATAACCTATTACTCCTCATGCAATCTTGGACGATGTATATATACTATTTTGGCCCAAATGGCATATTGTCAATAAACATTAATTGTATAGCCACTAATTTTTTATTAAAAATGATAGGCTTTAACTATAAACCGATATCGTTCTTCTCAAGAAAGAACAAATTATGCCACAGTCTATGATAAATCAGAAAGTAATTTTATGAGGACTACAGGGTAAACGCATCTAACCGCACATTATAAATCCAAAATATCAACGTTCTGCGCTTTATGCGCAGAATACAGATTCTACCTCACTTCATGGCCGTCTGGATGCTGTGCATAAAGCACAGCTCGTAGGCAACAGAGATGCATTTAGTGCTTAAAACTTAGACGATTACCCTGATGAGGACTATGTACCTAAATAGTTATTCTTTACTAGAGCAGTGCCCACTACGCTTTATACTGCGTTGCATTCTCACTCGAGCCCAGTCATGTATACGCATACATGACTTCATCTCATTCAAATGCGCCTCGTCTATAATTTAGTAGACAGTGCTATAAGCTATTCAGCTTATAATAGGTTTTTTGGTTCTTTACAGTTTACTTGGTATCCATGATTTTTCATCGCTAGACAAACCTCATATGCCAAGTATTTATGAGCCCGAGTACTCGGATGCACTTCATCCCAGAATAAATAGCTATCCGCTTTTTTGCACACGCTAAAATTCTTTTCTCCCGCAGCAAGACGTTTATCTTGATATTGCAAAACTTGCGCATATTGCAATACATAATTATTTGCAAAAGGAGAATTAGCAACAGCATTGAACATAGGAAAGGTAATATCAATACACGCATCTCGAGTATTGGTAAATCCAAATTGCTCTGGCGCGTTAATTGCTTTACTCAAATAAGCTTGTATATCGATATATAAAAAATCGGTTTCTGGATAGAGTTCTTTCCATTCTACAAGGCGTTGTTGCAAGCGCTCATTATGTTGTTCTATAGCTGCATTTAAGACCTCTCTATTTGGAGTATTAATATAGCGAGGCACTTCGCCTAAATGAGGCAAGCCCATAATAACAAATTGCTGAGCACCAGCATGTTCTAATTTAAACACTGCTGCAGCTAATGAATCCAAAACGTTATCAATATATTTACTCATTACCAGTTGATCATAATTATTTTCAAATTGCAGCACATTTAAATAATCATTGGCACCTGAAAAAAGAACGTAAACCGAATCACTATTTAATTCAGAATGCTCTAGTAAATAAGCTTGTGTTGCTAAGCCTAAGCTAGGAGGAACTAATTTTCCTACGATTAAATTTTTAATCGTGCCAAGAGGATGTCTAATTAAATTCCAAACGGTTAATTGATAATCATAAGTTGCTGTCCAACTTCCTCCAAATGCTTTATTAACATAGGTTTCTTCATCATTTTGGGGAATAGATAACATTTCAGCTAAATATTCATTCCATACACGGCCATTAGAAAAGCGATAATTCCAATAAGGTTTTTCAGGAATCACTGGAATAACCTTTAATTTTGAAATTAAATCGGTCATATAATAAGCTACATCTTTATCAAAGAAATCAGTAACCATCGCAATGCCTGCATCTAATACAGATTTAGGAACATAATAGTCGGCAGCAAAACTAGTCATTTTGTTAATGACAAAGCGCTTAAATGGAGCAACTAAAAAAGCAGGATCTTCATCTCGTTGTAAACTTTTTAATAAATGAGTTGTATTCCCAACGTCAGAAAGGCTGTCACCAAAAATAACCAGTGATTTAACTGGCGTAGCTGCAAAATGCAGTACCGGAACGAGCAATAAAACAGTAGATAACACACTACGAATAATCCTTTTTTTAGCAACCATATTCTCTCCTTAGAACAAATGCATGCAAATATTTCCGGTTGTTTTAAGAATATGCTCAACTGTAAATTTTTGTCAAACCTATTTTATATGAGAGATTAATTTTTAAGTTTAAAAAAAAACCTATTTGCGCCATTTGAAATCGTTTCTATTGATTAAATACCTAATAAATGATAATTTCCAAGAATTATTTTTATTTTATTCAGGTCTATTGTGAGTCAAATAGTTATTGCATCATTTTATAAATTTATTCCCCTAGCTGATTATGAACATTTAAGAGAGCCTATTCTTTCCGCGATGCATCAAATAGGTATAAAAGGGACCATCCTTCTAGCTTCTGAAGGAGTCAATGGTGGTTTTGCTGGCAACAGAGAGCAAATGAATGCTTTTTATGCTTATATGCATCGTGAGCCACGCTTTCATGATTTACATTTTAAAGAAACCTTCGATGAACAAAATCCTTTTGAAAAAGCAAAAGTAAAATTACGTAAAGAAATAGTCACAATGGGTGTAAGCAATATAGATCCGCTTAAATCATGTGGCATTCACTTAAGCCCCCAAGAATGGAACCAACTTATCCAAGACCCTGAAGTGCTTATAATTGATACACGAAATGATTATGAGTATGAACTTGGTACATTCAAAAACGCAATTAACCCGAATACTGAAAATTTTAGAGAATTCCCCGAATATGTACAAAAGCAACTTAGCAATAAAAAAGATAAAAAAATTGCTATGTTTTGTACAGGCGGCATTCGCTGTGAAAAGTCTACAGCCTATTTAAAAGATTTAGGTTTTGATCAGGTATATCATTTAAAAGATGGTATTTTAAATTATATTGAAAGTATCCCTAAAGAAGAGTCATTATGGGAAGGTCAATGCTTTGTTTTTGATGATCGAGTTGCCGTAGATGATGAATTAAAACGCGTTTATCCGCAACTACCACAAGATTATAAAGACGAGCGTTTTCCAAAAGACAATAGTTAAGGGAGCTTATGACTGCGCCAAACACCTCAGATTCAAGTATTGTATTTAATCGTAAAGCAGGCTTTGAATACTTTATTGAGAACCAATATGAAGCAGGCTTAGTGCTTGAAGGATGGGAAGTTAAAAGCTTAAGAGCGGGGAAAATTAATATTTCTGATGCACACATCATCATTAAATATGGTGAAGCTTTTTTACTAGGTGCACAAATTCAACCACTACAAACCGCTTCTACTCACATTATTGCAGATCCAATGCGCACACGAAAATTATTACTTAACCGTAAAGAATTAAACTCCCTTATTGGAGGAGTGGAACGACAAGGTTACACTATTGTGCCTTTATCTTTGTATTGGAAAAACAATAAAATTAAAATAAAAATTGCTTTGGCGAAAGGTAAAAAAGAGCATGATAAAAGAGATACAATAAAAGATAGAGAATGGCAAAGGGATCGTTCTCGTATTATGAAAAACAAATAGGATTTATATGGAACTAGGACAACAAGTAAGTAATTTTCATTTTAATGCAACTAATAACCTTAGCGCTAACCTTGCTGATTATAAAGGCCAATACCTTATTCTTTATTTTTATCCTAAAGATGCAACACCTGGTTGCACCACGGAGGGACAAAATTTTAGAGATGCTTACCCTCAATTCAAAAAGCTTAATGCAGAAATTTTTGGTATCTCTCGCGATAGTTTAAAATCTCATGAGAATTTTAAAGCAAAACAAAATTTTCCTTTCGAATTAATTAGCGATTCAGATGAACATTTATGTACTTTATTTGATGTGATTAAAATGAAATCCATGTATGGCAAGCAAGTTCGCGGCATAGAACGCAGTACCTTTGTTATTAGTCCTGAAGGGATTTTAATTAAAGCCTGGCGAAAAGTATCTGTGCCCAATCATGTTGATGAAGTATTAGCTAGTTTACACGATTAGATTTCTGTTTTTCATAGATTATCCTAGCTCGAGTTTAGCCATTTTTCCTTAATCCGTTCGCCCTGAGGAGCGTGCATAGCAC
>CAMFHA010000078.1 GCA_945952115.1 uncultured Legionella sp.
ACAAGTGCTTTTGTCTGATGCATGCTAAAAGCTACCAGCGTAATAAAAGAAAACACTTTGTAATGGAAATCAAAGGCGGGTCCACATATGTTTTGGGTGTATATTCTTCAATGTAGTGATAATAGTTATTATACTGGGCATACTGATAATTTAGAGGCAAGGCTATGCCAGCATTATCATAAAACCTTTCCAACTTGTTATACAGCAACGAGACTACCCGTTAAACTTGCGTACTCAGCACAATTCCCTACTCGGATCGAGGCTTTACAAGCCGAAAAACAAATTCAAGGATGGAGTAGAAAAAAGAAGGAGGCTCTTATCTCAGGTGACTGGAAAAAACTATCCTACTTGGCTCGTCGAAATAAAAAATAGTCGTTATGTTTTCTGTACAAGATCCAACCCTTCGAGACGCGTGCTATACACGCTCCTCAGGGCGAACGGATTAAGGAAAAATGGCTAAACTCGAGTTTCGTTAAAATATTTTTTTTTGTTCTTTTATCAATTAACAGGGTGAATTTTTACAATCATTCCAATATAAGGATGATCTAAATAATAAATGACTTCTTCATCAAGTCTTTGGTTTTGTACCACTGTAAATGCTGCACTAGGATTGCTTGGTGGAGAAAATTGTAGGTCTGTATGAAAGGAGTAAGCATTTCCTTTTTTCACTTGTAAAACTCCTTGCATTAGCCAGCCTTTATTGTTCATTTTGTGTAAGGCAATATTTTTTTCTTCTTTCGCTTTTTGACGCCAAGAATATTGGGCTAAGACACTATATTGAGATTTGCGATTTAATAAATAATATTGATCTCGTAAATTGGATTGAGAAGGAGGGAGTAGAGTATAGAGTTTATCCGTTTTTTGAGTGCTTCTATCTAAGAAAAAAGCCTTTTTATCTACTGGTAGTAAAGGTATTTGAAGATCTTGAAATTCATCAGTATTTTGTGGTTGAGCAAATAAAATTAAGTCAACTTGATAAATTTCAGTAGCGAAAGCCATACCACAAATAAACAGCATCGTAAGAAATAAATTAATTCGGTACATGTTAATCACTCAACTACTATTTTAGGAAACTTATCAGCATAATTAATAGGTCTTTTTGCTAATTCTATTGCACTGTTCATGGCGGTTATAATAAACGGTTTAGCGATTTCTTGTTCTATTTGACTGGCAATAGGAAGCCCATTATCACATTCTTTGCGTATATTGCTATTTAATGGAAGCTGTCCGAGTAGCATTGATTGATGACTTGTGCATAGCTCACTGGCTCCACCTTCACCAAAAATAGCTTCTTCGTGGCCACAATGAGTACATTGATAAGTAGACATATTTTCAATTACTCCCAACACATCAATACCTGTTTTTTCAAACATAGTTAATGCTTTTTGTGCATCTAAAGTAGCAACATTTTGAGGTGTTGTAACAACGATTGCAGCAGTAAGAGGAATTTTTTGTACTAAAGTGAGTTGAATATCTCCAGTACCTGGAGGCAGATCAATAAATAAATAATCTAAGTCATCCCAACGAGTACCATCAAGCATTTGAATAAGCGATTTTGCAAGCATTGGTCCTCGCCAAATTAAAGCATGTTCCATATTGGTTAAATACGCAATAGACATGGTTTGTAAATTATAGGCTTTAATGGGTAAATAACAGTCGTCTCCAATTTCGACAGGGCCTTTTGTACCTAACATTAAAGGAATACTCGGACCATAGATATCGGCGTCTAAAATACCTACACGAGCACCGAGTTGAGCTAAGGCTGCGGCAATATTAACTGTGACGGTTGATTTTCCTACGCCTCCTTTTCCTGAAGCTACTGCAATGGTGTTTTTCACTCCACGTAAACCTTTGCCAACAAATTGTGTTTTATGGGCACGAATAAATTGATGGATGTTCACGATACAGTGAAGATTGGGGAATTGTTTTTCTAAAGCAATTTGTATTAGTTTTTTATAATTTTTTTCTAATAAAAAAATAGGGAAGCCGGCAGTAATAGTTAATACAAGCTGATGATTATCTAATTCTGTAGTGTATTTTAATCCCATTTCTTTTCCACTTAAGTTTAAAAAAGGATCAATTAGAGAATCTGCTAGAGAATGAATAATTGCTTCATTGTTCATGTGTTTGCCTTTAAATCAACAGTCTAATATAACAACAAGAGGTCACTTGCTCGAACTGCTAATAATACCTAGAATAGAGATTTATTGCTATTGCCTAGTAGCAGAATATTCAGGCGTGTAATGCCAATGAATCCATTGATTTGTTGCCAAATAATAGAGTCCACATTGAATGGGAAGTTCTGAATGTTGAGATAAATAATGAGCATAATCTGTTAACTGTTGCTGGTATTTTTCTTGAGCTATCGCTTCATTTTTTCCTGTTTTAAAATCAATAATCCATAATGTTTCATTAAATTCGAAGGTGCGATCGATAATTCGGGTGACTAGATTATTTTGTTGTTTTAATAATAACTCATACTCATTATGTTCATTATGATGGGGTGCAATAATCCATTGGCCAACAGGGTCTTGGAATAGACGCGAAATTTGTTCTTTTATAGTATTAAAAGCAAGATGTTGCAGGTCTTTATCTAAGCCTAAGTGAGTTAAGTCTTGTGTTACTACACTCCAAGGCAGATCTTCTCTATTTTGAGGATGATTTTCACAAACCCATTGTAAAAGGCGATGGGTTATTACTCCAATTAAACGAGGAATGCCTAGCGCTAGTTCAGACATATTATTTAAAGGAGTGGGTATTGTTAATGGTGAATTAAGATAAAAAGATAAAGGAAGTTGTTTTAATTCTGGTAATGATCGAGTGGTTTCTTCTTCGATTTGAAGCGATTCATAAGAGGTAAATCCTTGTTGTTTTAATAGACCACGGAAGGATTTTTTGGATGTTTTACTTGATCCATCTAATAAGTAAAGACGTTGTTTAGCTCGTGTAACTGCAACATATAATAGTCTTTGAGATTCATAATGAGCTTTTTCTTCATCCAAAGCATTTAAATAATCATAGAGCAGGCATTGTTCTTGATGTGCTCCTTTTATGGGTGAAACAAGGAAGATATTGTCTTGTTCACTGGGTAATTTTAACCAGCGCAATAAGGGTGTATCGCTGGTCCTTGGTTGAGCACCTAAACCAGGAAGAAAGACTGTATCAAACTCTAAGCCTTTTGATTTATGAATTGTCATAATGTGTAAACGAGAGGTAGCGCTTTGTTGAGAATAAAGATTATTTAATTCACTCAACAATTCATTCTGATTACTTAGACGACCATGTTCCTCATAACGATCTAATAAGAACCAAAATTGCTCCAAGTCATCAAATTCTGTTTTGCTTAGAATGGCCTCAATATGTAATTTTTTCAAAGCAACATTAATCCATTCGCTTAATCGAGTTTGTCCACGTGTCAATAATGCTTCTTGCATCACTTGAGTGAAATAATTTGCACGTAGACGGCCTTCTTCACTTAGAGCGGGCATTTTATTTATTTCTAATAAGTTAGAGTAAATAGAGTTCTTTGTATTAAATTGCGCAATGATATGAAGATCGTCTAAGGTTAAGCCGCAATAAGGACTTCTTAGGCAAGATAGCCAACTAAGACGATTGGCTGGCATTAATAGCGCTTGAGTAATAGACCACACATCGCGTAGATGAATTAGATTTGCTAAAAGAGCGATGTCTGTTCCTTGATAAGGAATTTGATGCTCATGCAATAAGTTAATTATGGCTGGCAATTGATTTCTAGAACGCACTAAAATAGCAATACTTTGTTGCTGATCAACAGCTAACTCTTCACGAACACGATCAATTAAATAAAGCGCTTCTTGTTCTCGATTAGCACATTCAATAGCATGAACCTTACTTAATGGATGTTCACTTATCATATAAGTTGAAGGGTGAAATGAGACGGCTCCTGATTCAATATCTACCGCTTGTGGAAATACATAGCTAAAGTGTTGATTAACCCAGTTAATAATAGTGCTAGTAGAGCGAAAATTACATTGTAGTTGTAGGAAGTTTAACTGTACTGAGCCTATTCCTTGTGTTTTCGCTCGAAAAAATAAACCCACTTCTGCTTGTCTGAAACGATAAATAGATTGCATCGGATCGCCAACAATAAACAAAGTTTTCCCATCGTTAGTTTGCCATCCTTGGACAAGGCGAGTAAGTAGCTCAAATTGAGTAATAGAGGTATCTTGGAATTCATCAACTAAAAGATGATGAATTGCATGATCTAAATATAAAGCTAAATCAGTAGGATTTTCTTCATTTCCAAGTGCCGCAAGTGCTTGTTGTGAAATAGTGGTAAAATCAAGTTCATTGTGTTCACTAAATAGAAGATGCAGATGGCTAACAAGAATGGGCAAAAGATGAAATAATGCCTGTAAAACTTCCCATTGCTCAGAGTCATATTCTGGTTTAGGCAGCTGACTTACTTGAAGTAAACTAGCATGAAAATCAGGATAATCTTTTAAAGATTCTAGTAATTTCTTACTTTCTTCTTTCAGTATTTTATATTCTTGAGGAGAGCAAGAACCAGCTTTTAACCCTACATGATGATCAAAACTTTTACGAATATTTTGATCGCTTCCTAAAATAAGCTGACATAAACCGCGAGCTAATTCTGGTGTTATTTCATTAAATTGTTGCCAATTATTTAAGCAATAACGTGGTGACTCTGGGTTATTTTCAATTTGAGCTAATTGTTTGGAAAGATTAACTAATTGATAAGACAACTCAAAAGGAAGACTTTTTTTAAGTCGAGAAAGCTCATGTTGCTCTATAAATTTTAAAGCGTGTTCAAATCGGATTTTATCTTGAGTTCGTGCTTGAAAAAGTGGTGCTAACCATTGATCCCGTTGAATGAGCAAATCTTTAAATAAATTCAATAATTGCTCTTGCTTATTGTCTACATGGAGTAAGAGAGTTTTTATAGAATCATGATACTCGGAATTATTCAAAGCAAATTGAATACACTGACGGCTTGCATTAAGATAATAGCGCTCAGGTTTATCTGTAATTTGTGCATAAGCAATTTGTTGTTCCAACAAGGGAATCGCTTGGTTAATGCTATTGCATAAAGAATCGATGGTAATAATTTTTAAGCGGTTAGTTTGCTGCAGTAGGTTCCAATCATAGCGTGCATCTTGCTCTAGCGCGCGCTGAGCAAAATTCAAAGTAGTTTGTTGATGAGCTGATTGGGCTATTTTTTGATCTGAAGCCTGTTGCAAAGCTAAGATGATCCGTTCTCGCATCTCACTGGCTGCTTTGCGAGTAAAGGTCAATGCAATAATTTGTTCTGGAGCAGTTACTGTACTTAGAAGCCGTAAATAACGCTGAGTTAGAATTTCAGTTTTACCTGATCCAGCAGGGGCTTGTACAATAAAAGAGGCTCTAGGATCTGTTGCCTGTCCTCTTTGCTCACCATCAATAAGCGTCAATTTATATTAATCCAACGTGATTTCTTCAGCAGCAGGCCTTAAATTGTAATTAGAACTCATACAATGTCCATAGGCACCCGTGTTAGCGATTAATAAAATATCTCCTTCTTTAGTGACTGGTAATAAGCGATCATAGCCTAAAGTATCACCGGATTCACAAATCGGACCAACAATATGTGAGAAGACAGCTTTTTCTTCATATAAGCGCGATAAATTAACAATTTCGTGATAGGCTCCATATAAAGAAGGTCTTATTAAGGAATTCATTCCTGTTTCAATACCAATGAATTTTACTTTACCTTTTTCTTTGCACTGAGTTACTTTCGCAAGAATAACGCCACTTTCTGAAACAAAAAAGCGCCCTGGCTCAAGCCAAATTTGTAAATGAGGATGTTGTGTTTTTACTGCTAATAAAGAAGCATCTAATGCCACAAAATCTAAAGGATATTGGCCTGGTTTTTCAACTACACCTAAACCACCACCTAAATTAATAGAGCGTACTTCAGTAAATTGTTTAGCTAATTCAGCAAGCATTAAGGCAGTTTCTTGCCATAATTCAATACTTAAAATACCACTACCTGAATGAGCATGTAGGCCAATAACTTTAATATGATGCTTTTTTGTTAAAGTTAGGACTTGATTAATATCATTTTGAGTAATGCCAAATTTGGATTCATTGCCTCCTGTAGATACATGTTTATGATGGCCAGCTCCGGTTCCTGGATCAAGACGCACTATAACTTCTTTATTTTTAAATAATTCAGGCCAATGTTCTAAAGGATATAGGCTATCAATCGTAATATAGCATCCTGTGCTTAAAGCATATTCATATTCGAATTTAGGTGCAAAGTTGGGTGTGAATAGAATACGTTCTTTATTTATTTCTGGAAAAAGCTTTAAAACTAACTCTAATTCTTGCATCGAAACACATTCAAAACCAATTTGTTCTTTTTCTAAGGTTTTTAAAATAGAGGGATGTGGATTCGCTTTAATAGCGTAAAATAATTGATCAATAGATTTTAAGGTTAATAATTGTTGAGCGCGTTGAGCTTGAGTTGGATTATGATATACATAACAAGGAGAATGCATACTGGCTACTGTCAGCAATTGATCTCGTTCATTTTCCCACCAAGGCGTAGGGCGAACATGAGGTTTGCCAAATTCTTCATGCCAACTTTTAGAGTAATAAAATACTTGAGGATTGTTTTCAATTAATAAATGATGCAATTTTTGACATAATTTATCTGCTTGGGATTCATCTACGACAAAGGTCAAATTAAGATCGTTAGATGCTAAAGACATGAGGTAAACTTGTTTTGCATCAAACACTTCTAAGGCAGGGCCAAGATGAGGAAGTACGGTGCGTATATGATGACCCACTAAGCTTACAGCACTACAGGGCTCAATTAATTTTGCTTTACCAAACTGGTTTAAATCAGCTAAAAGCTGATTAATTGCAGGCCTATCTCTTAATTTAGCAGTAGTATCTAAAGATAAAGTAACATTAAACTCTGAAGAAGAAAGCAAATCAACTGAGAATCCATGTTGTTTAAAAGCAGCAAATACATCGGCTAAAAAGCCTACTTGATGCCACATATTTAAAGTATCTATAGAAATTAATAAAATACTATGCTTAACCTGAATGGATTTAATCAGGGGTGCGGATTCATCAATATCTTTGGTAATTAAAGTACCCGAATGCTCAGGCATTTGAGTGTATTTAACAACCATTGGAATATTAGCTTTTCTTACAGGCGGAATGCAATTGGGATGGAGCACTTTTGCGCCCATAGAAGCAATTTCTTGAGTTTCATCATAATTCAGCTGTTTTAAAAGACGAGCATGCGGTAATTGATGGGGGTTAGCCGTGTAGATTCCAGGTACATCAGTCCATATTTCGCACAGAGAAGCATGCAATTTGCCTGCAAGTAGAGCCGCAGAAGTATCTGAGCCACCACGCCCTAATAGTACCGTTTCGCCTTCAGCATTTGCAGCAAAAAAACCTTGAGTAATAATTGCTTGTGCACCGCTGGCAAGAAATCGCTCCACGAGTTCAGTATCGTATTCACTTTCACAGCGTGCTGATAAATAATTAATTAAATCCCCACCTAAAGAATGAGTACTAGTCAATAATTCCCTAGCATCGTACCATTGAGTTTTAAGTCCTTGTTGTTGTAAAAAAACAACTCCTAAGCGGGTCATCATTAACTCACCTAAACTTAAAATTTGTGCTTGAGTTTTGGCAGGAGCTTGTTTTAATAAGGCAATGCCGGTGAGCCATTGTTTTAATTGATGTAACTCATTACTAATTAATTCTGGGTTTACTTCTAATTCTTTAGCTAAATTAAAATGACTGCTTTCAATATCTGCATAAATACTATGGTGCTCATCTATGAGTGCTGCTTCAATTGCTTTTTCCAGTTTATTCGAAATTTGAGTGAGAGCAGAACAAACGATAATCGGTTGTTTTCCTGATTGAATATGTTTTTGAGTGATTGCGGCAATATTATTCCATGTGCTTCGGCTTGATACACTGGTGCCGCCAAACTTTGTAACAATTTGTTCCATAAATAATTCCGCTCAAAATTAATACAGATTAGCATGGACGAAAGAGTTTATGCAATAGCCCTATATTTTTAATTCAGGATCTTTAGTAGGCTAGGCTGTAAAGTCTATGTGCGCTTGTTATTAACCACAGAGATTTTAATTTTGCCATCTTGGTTTTTTATTTGTTAATAATTGAATTTATTAAAGAAATAATTTATTTAGCATTTGAAATCTAGGTAATTTGATTTATCATCGGAAGATTAATGAATAAATTGAAGTACTTTTGATTAAGGAGTAAGGGAGTGAATAATTTGCACAAGCCCCTAAGAACTATAGTTAATACCGCGGTATTAAGTATTCTATCTGCTAGTGCTGCTCATGCAGGAAGCTTTGCTTTGTATACAGAAAGTAGCCCTGCGGCGATTGGCAATTACGCTGCTGGTGTTGCTGCTGAGGCGGCTGATGCATCAACTGGTTGGTATAATCCTGCTGGTTTGCCTTTATTGCATAAGCAGCAAATTACTTTTGGGGGCGCTGGTGTTTTTCCTAGCTCTAAATTAACAGGTACTAGTGATTTTACAACGGTAACTACTTTGCCGGCGCCATTGCCTCCTATTTCTACGAGTTATACTCAAGCATTTTCGGGGATACAAGGTGCAGAAAATGCTTTTGTACCTTCTGTGCATTATGCTTTACCTCTTGGTGAAAATGCGGCTTTTGGTTTTAGTATAGTATCACCTTTTGGTTTATCTACAGATTGGGATTCGGCTTCTCCAGTTCGTTATCAAGCGACTAGAAGTGAGTTAATCACTGCAAATTTTTCTCCTGAGTTAGGTGCTAAAATAACGAATAATTTTTCTTTAGGTGCGGGTTTAGATTTACAGTATGCTCGTGTTGAATTTAATAGAATGATTGGTATTCCTACTTTTTTACTTCCTTTTGATGTAATTGGAATTAATCCTGATGCAGATGACAGTTTAAGTTACAACAAGGGTAAATCGTTTGGTGTAGGTTACCATGTGGGTATTATGGGCATGTTTAATGATAATCACACACGCCTTGGTTTAAATTATCAATCTAAAATGCGTCATAAATTTAATGGATACAGTCAATTTTCAGGTCCATTAGCGACTCCAAATGCTAATTTATTTATTAATCCTGTTTCAGGATCCTCTATTATATTAAATAATAATTTAACTTCTAATGCTATTCAGTTTCCTGATGTGCTTACTTTAAGTGCTTATCACGATTTAAATGAAAAAATAGCGTTTTTAGGTTCGGTTGTTTATACAGGTTGGAGCTGTTTTGATAGCATTCAATTAAATAATGTGGCTGCTCCTAATGTTAATGTGGATATCTTGGTGCCTTCTGCTTCTGTAAATCAAGTCTCTCTAAGTTCTACAACCTTAGAAAATTATAAAAATGCATGGAGAGCTGCTATTGGAGCTAATTACAAATTTAATGATGCTTTGATGCTTCGTGTTGGTGGTGGTTATGATCAAACGCCGACTGTTAATGCATATAGAGATGTACGGCTTCCTGATGCAGATCGTTGGGCTTTGTCTGTTGGGGCTCATTATCAAGCAAGAGCTAATATAGGTGTGGATCTTGGATATACTCATTTATTTGCAGCTAATAACCCAACTATTAATAATACTGAAGTTTTAGCACCGGGTTCAACTTACAATGTAACAGCGGTAGGTTCTGTTAGTGCTGATTTAGTAGGTGCTCAAATAGTTTGGGCTATTGATCAACCAGCAGCAATGCCTATGCCAACTAAATAGTTCAGTGTAATAAACTGAATTATTTAGTTACTTTAAATCTTCCTGTACCATGTGAGCAAAAATGTAGTGGACAATTCTATTTGTCCTCTACATTCATGCGATCATTCATCAAACTCATCAAAAATTGAAAAAAAATCAAAAAAGATATAATATATGGCCATTTAAGTCATTTTTTACACATTATGCAAAAACATTTTTATAAAGCTTTAGATCGTATCTTTGCGAAAATAATAATTGAAGGGGATCTTTCAAAAACTTATGGATTTTATCGTTCTAGTGGACGACATTCAGCATATTCTAAAACTTGGTTTCCTTGTAGAGGTATGGATGGATCTCCTTGGATTATTAAGCCTAATACTGTGAGGGAAGACCAGCAAATTGAGCGTTATGGCAATGAGTTTGTGAGTTTTTTAAAAAAACAATCCACCATAAAAACAAATAAAAAAAGTTTACAGTCTCTATTGGGTCGCTTTGGTAATATCGAATGCATGCTTATTTCTTATGCTATTGGGGGTGGTTTTTGGGAAGATCCTGATTCATTTTATTTCAAACTTGCTATAAAAAGGTGTTATTTGCCTCAATTACTCATTTTAAAAAATACCTTAAGTGACTTGGATGAATTCAGAGATCCTAAATCGCAATATATAATAGAACTCAATTTATCTCGATTTCATTCTCATATTGATAATGAAGAAAATAAGAAGAAAGAAGAAGAGGAAATAGAGAAAATTAATCAGCTAAACCAATATCTTTTTGGTGAGAATATCAGCATTTCAGATCTTAAAGAGAATCAGCACTATGAAGCAATGGCTTTTAATTATGATGTACCAAAAAGTATTTCTGATAAGACAGTGTTTTTAAATAAGTGGAATTTACTACTCCAAGTATGTATGGACTATAAGAAGCATTTGATAACTCATACTAGTTTTTTTGAAATAGCCTCTATTCGAGAAAAAAAATTAAAGGCTATTGATATATTATGTAATAATTTATTAGCGCCTAATGATATTTCTGAAAAAACTTTGGATGAGTTTTCTAAACAATTTAATGCAGTAAAGCCTGTTTTACTTCAAAGTAGAGATAATAAAACGCTTAAATTTATTAAATGTATTTTAACAATTCTTTCTTTTGGACTGGCTCATGCTTTTGGCATTTGGAATGTAGAAGGCCAGAAGGTAACACAAGAGTTAGAAAATATACTCCATCCTATCAGTATGTGAGCATCTGACCGCTTCTTTTTTGTTTAATCTGAGCCAAATATGGCTTTTACTGCGTACGGAGTGAGCAATTATTACATTTCTTCTAAAGCCTTTGAAATAGACTCAGTCATTATTTTGGCGTCGCCAAACAGCATATAAGTATTATCATGATAGAATAATTCGTTTTCAACGCCTGCATAACCAGGGGACATCCCTCGTTTAACAAATAAGACGGTTTTTGCATTTTCTACTTCCAAAATCGGCATACCATAAATAGGGGAGTTGGGATCATTTTTTGCGGCTGGATTGGTAATATCATTAGCGCCAATAACAAAAGCAACATCACAAGCAGGGAAATCGCGATTAATTTCGCTTTGTTCAAATACTATATCATAGGGTATATTCGCTTCAGCAAGAAGCACGTTCATATGGCCTGGCATTCGACCAGCAACAGGATGAATTGCAAAGCGAACCCGGATTGATTTTTTTTCTAAGGCATCTACTAATTCTTTAACAGCATGCTGGGCATGAGCTACAGCCATACCATAGCCTGGAATAATAATGACGTCTTTAGCATTATTTAATATAAAGGCCGCATCTTCACCATTTCCTTGATGAACAGTACGAGCTTCAGTCCCAATAGAATTTGAGACTAAGCTTCCAGATGAATGAATGCCACCAAAAATTACATTAAAGATGGAGCGGTTCATGCTTACACACATGATGTAACTTAGAATAGCTCCGCTTGCTCCTACTAGAGCACCAGTAATTACCAAGAGATGATTACTTAAAGTAAAGCCAATTCCAGCAGCAGCCCATCCAGAGTAAGAATTAAGCATGGAAATAACTACGGGCATATCCGCACCACCTATAGGAATTATAAGTAATATGCCTACTAAAAAAGCAAGTGCTGCGAGAGCAGAGAAAATCATGAGGCTTTGTTGCATTAAAAACAGAATAAGTAAGGAAAAAATAGTGAACCCAATGAGTGCATTAACTAAGTTTTGTCCAACAAATTTAACAGGAACTCCCGATATAATTCCTTGTAATTTTAAAAAGGCAATTACTGAACCGGAAAAAGTAATTGCTCCAATAATTAAACCCAGACTCATTTCAATAAGACTAGCTTTTTCTATTGCGTCTGGATATCCAATATGAAAGGATTCCGGGGATAAAAAAGCACAAAAAGCAACTAAAACGGCGGCCATACCGACTAAAGAATGGAAGGCAGCTACTAATTGTGGTATTGCAGTCATATTAATCTTTAATGCAATAAAGGTACCAACAATACCTCCAGCAATGATTAAACTAATAAGGTAGATAGGGTGAGAAATAGTCGGCATCATTAAGGTCGAGCCTACTGCTAAAATCATACCGAAAATACCTAAAAGATTTCCTCTACGGGAGCTTGCTGGGCTTGCTAATCCTTTTAAAGCTAAAATAAAACATAGAGCGGCTAGTAAATAAAACAAAGGAACTAGAGTATTCATTATTTTTCTTATCCTCTATTAGGGCAAGAGCATTGCCCACTAAGCTTTATACTTCGTTGCATTCTCACTCAGCTTCAGTCATATACTGGTGTACACTTAATAGCGTCTTAAGCTCCCTTCTCCCTAAATAAGGGAGAAGGGAATAATTTAAAGAAATAGTGCTTAAGTTGACGCCATTAGGTGTATACTCCTTCGCCTCATTCAAATGCACCTCGTTTAAAATGTATATCATTTTTTATACATACGAAGCATGCGTTGTGTAACTACAAAGCCTCCAAAAATATTAATTGAAGTAATAAAAATAGCTAAACTACTTAACCAAGTAATACTAGTTATTGCTTGTGTTCCAGCTGCAATAAGTGCTCCTAGGATAATAATACTAGAAATGGCATTGGTTACTGACATCAGTGGAGTATGTAAGGCGGGAGTAACTTTCCAAACCACATAATATCCTACAAAACAGGCTAAAACAAAAATGGTGAGAATGGCGATATAAGGATTTCCTAGCGTATTGAACTCATACATTTTGTTTCTCCTTTGTTTTTTGAAATGGCAAATAGGTTCCTTCATGACAAAGAACAGCTTGCTGAATGATTTCATCTTCTTGGTTGAAGCTAATATCAGATGATTTAGAAGCTAATAAGTTAATAAGGTGAGCTAAATTGTTAGCATATAATTCACTTGCTGTTGTAGGTATTAACCCCGCTATATTAGAAATTCCAATAACGGTAATATCTTTATATTGAATGATTTTATCTTTTTGGCTTGCTTCACAATTTCCTCCTCGAGAAGTGGCCAGATCAACAATGACGGAGCCTGGCTTCATTTTTTCTAGAGTATGCTTATAAAGTAGTAGGGGAGCGGGTCTATTAGGAATAAGTGCTGTAGAAATAATAATGTCTGTCATCTGGGCATAGTGGTCAATGAGTTCCGCTTGTAATTTTTTATAATCCTCACTCATTTCTGAGGCATATCCTCCTTTGGTTTCTGCATCTTGATCTTGAACAACTTCAATAAATTCTGCTCCTAGGCTTTCAACTTGTTCTTTAGCCGCGCGCCGTACGTCAAAAGCATAAACTACAGCGCCTAAACGTTTTGCTGTAGCAATAGCTTGTAAACCTGCTACTCCTGCACCTAAAATTAATATTTTTGCTGGTTGAATCATTCCTGCAGCCGTCATCATCATAGGAATAGCTCGACGAAAAACATTTATTCCTTCTAAAACAGCACGGTAACCAGCTAAATTAGCTTGAGAGGATAAGCTATCCATGCTTTGAGCTCGGCTTATTCGAGGAATTAAATTCATTGATAGTACAGTTAAATTTTTTGCTAAACAGGATTGAATTAGCAAATTATCCTCATTATTATTCTCTATAGACGCAATTAATATACTTTTTGCAGGTAAACTATTAATGGTTTCTGAAGAAGGTTGATTGATGCAGAGTAATAGATTAGTTTGAGCTAAAATCTTTTTTTTGTTATCAAGAATTTCTACGTTAATTTGTTCATAATCTGCATTACTAAATCCAGCTGCTAGGCCTGCATCTTTTTCAATTATGACCTTGAATCCTAATTTAATGTATTGTTTCGCAGATTGTGGTGTTATAGCCACACGAGTTTCTTTATCTTCTTCATGAAGAGCAGTGATTATCATAGCAAAATCCTTTTTCTCTTAAGATATCTTCATACTCAAAATATTTCAAGGTGTGAGATTTTGGGTATATATATCCTATTGTAATTAAAAGGTAACTGTTCATCTCGTCATCCTGAATGGAACGAAGGATCTCCTGGATTTAAGCACAGTACAACATTCAGTGATCCTTCGCCGCAAGCGGCTAAGATGACGTGTGAGTAGTTACCTTTAAAGAAAATAAAAAGAGCGTATTAAATACGCTCTGTTAAAAGATAAGATAGCAAAATTGAGTACAGTCCTAGTTCACAAAGTGGACTCCTCCGGAGTGTTTTAGGCTTCTTAGTCCAGGCTAAGCTTGCACACCACACTCTCAATCTGGTTTCCCGATTGGTGATGTTGGCTGAATAATCTCTGCCATCTTTGATTTTAATATTAGGTCATATTTTTTATAGCTTCCATTTATTTTTTGCAAAGAAATTGTAAGGTTTGGAGACAGCTATGAAGTGATTCGTTTAAAAATAGGACCTATAGAAAATGAAGAAAAAGGAGTTACTCTTGTTGCATAACGAGGTGTGCGTTTTGTTTTAGGCGGTTCGATTTTAACAAACATTTGAGTAAAATGAATCTTTCCTTGTCTATCTCGAGCAATGCCTACCCCGGTAAGTGTATAATTACCTAAAATATTTTTTTTATGCCCTGGGCTTAACATCCAATTTTTTACTACATCGTGAGCATCTTTATAGTTGTAAGCAACATTTTCCGATATAGCACCCGTGTCTTTTATTTCTTTACGTAGAATAGCAACACGTTTAAAAAAATGCTGATGTCCAAAGGGAACTTTATGTGTAGCCATTTCATTAGAGTGATTTTTTGCTTGTTTTGAAATAGAAGAATTCATGGTTAAAGGAGATAAATGATATTTTTTACGATAAATATTTACTTCGGCTAAGATAGATTGTTCTATAGTACTCTCTTTTGTAATCGGCTTTGTAGCGCTTTGTGCATGAGCAAAGCAAATAAATTGTAGAAACAAATATAAAAAAAGAATTGTTTTTTGATTTTTATACATAAAAAACCTTCGGAATAGATTAAAAGGTTGCGATGATGACTAAAAAATAACCTTTTGTCTATACCCAAGCTAGCTCGAGTTTAGCCATTTTTCCCTAATCCGTTCGCCCTGAGGAGCGTGCGTAGCAC
>CAMFHA010000079.1 GCA_945952115.1 uncultured Legionella sp.
ATTAAACCTGTGCTTTTGAGTATTTGTCAACAAAAACTTAAGGCTAATTGGAAGAACAAGTCGCGGGACGTCGAAATCTGAATGTCAATGGAGCATAGATCTCTTTCGTATTCCTGTTTTAATCTTTACTTCGCGAGCAATAATCTGATATAATATTTAACAATAAGTTCTTAATGTGAGCGATAATGGCTAGTATAAAGGTATATGTACTCAATTTTCATGGTCTTTTTTCTCATGTTGAAATTGTCCTTGAAAATACATCAACTGAACCTCATACATATTATAACATTAATAGATGGGCAACTCCTCAAGATGAATGGTGGGGAGGTCCTCAGCGGTATATTGAATGGGCTAGCTCTATCTATAGTTTTGATATTGATGCTAATCCTGATGAAATTACTCAGAGTTGGAAAAAATATTGGCATTCTACACAGAGAGAAGCCAGTATTTTAGGTAAAAATTGTGCAGTGGCTGCTCAATGGTTTTTAACTGAGTTTGCAGGTATTCCTAAACCAAACTTATCTAATGTAAGTTGGAATCATCTTGCTTTTGGAATAATTTGGCCAAGTTTTATCGAATGTCCTGTAACTTTGCCTGGACGCATCATGTCTAATGCTAAATTTCATGTAGAAGCGAAAACTAATCCTGAACTAACCAGAAACTATACTTATTTATTTTTATATACCAGTATGGCTCTTGCAGCCTTGATGCTTGCTGCATCGGTTTTTTCGCTTATGCTCGCTGCTACCATTTTAAGTGGCGGACTTGCTGGAGTTGTTATCGCTGGATGTGTTATTGCTAGCATCGGTAGTACTTATGGTTTTTTTAAAGCACATAATCGTGTATCAGCAAAAAGTATTGGAGATAGTTTGGAGAAAAAAGAAGAGGAGACCCCATTGTTTGATCCTATTAGGTCTGCAATTTCCGAACAAGATTGGGGTGATGATTTTGCTTTCCCAATGTAATGTTTTTTTGGTAATAAGGGCTTATTAACATTTCATATAGAGCAGTGTCTACTGCAGTGATTGTTCAATTAATTCTAATACCTTTTCCATAGGCCTTCCAATAACTGCTTTTTTGTCGTAAGTAATAATAGGACGCTGCATCAGAATAGGTTCTTCAACCATCGCTTTTAATAATTCATTTTCATTATCTAAAGAAAGGTTGCGTTCTTTAAAGATGGGTTCATCACATCGAACAAAATCTTTTAAATCAAAATGAGCGCGTAACGCGTTGAGTTGTTCTATATTAAGAGGCGTTTTAAGGTATTCAATAACGATAGGTTCAATATGGTGCTGCTTTAGAATGTTTAAAGCTTCTCTTGATTTAGAGCATCTAGGATTATGATAAATAGTAAATGACTTCATATTATATAGTTCTTTCTAATAAATATTGATTAAAATCATCGAGTATTGTTCTTACGGTATGTAACGGTAACCCCATTACTGAATAAAAACAACCATCAATGCGCGAAATGAATTGTCCAATATAACTCTGAATCCCATAACTACCTGCTTTATCTTTGTAATTGTCAGTGGATAAATAATGATTAATATGCTCATCAGTCATTTTTGCAAAACTAACAGAAGTGGTATTCATCTGAATTATTTTATACTCTTGATAAATTAATCCAACACTAGTAATAACTTGATGGGTTCTTTCTGAATACCGTTTTAACATGTTAAAAGCATCATTTTTACTCTGAGGTTTCCCTAAAATCTTACCATCTAAGATCACCTCTGTATCAGCACATAAAACGGGTAGGGAGGGTCTAGATTCGGTTTGAATTTTTTGCCAAGCCGCTTGTAATTTCTCTAGTGTAATACGTTTTGAATACTCCTCTGGAGGTTCATTGGGTTTTACAATTTCCGGTGTATCAATCAATAATAATTCGAAAGGAATCTCCATTTGTTGCAAAAGTTCTTTACGTCGAGGGCTTTTAGAAGCTAGATAAATGCGCATTATCATTAATCTCAAGTTAATCCAATTAATATACCCATTCTACCTGAAGATCTTGGTTTTTCGCTATCGCTTTTTGCGCCTGCGGAATTTAAAAAAGCTCGCAATAGGGCTGGCTATTACTCGCTTTTTTAAATTCCGCAAGCGCAAAAATCAAGTCGCGAAAAAACCAAGATCTTCAGGTAGAATGGGTATAGCATGGTAACACAGTTTAACTTAAATTCGGCAGTTGAATAATCAGCACATTAGTCCTCTTCGTTACGATTCAACTGCCAAATTTAGGTTTAAACCGAAATTTGAATTTTATGTACCTTATTTAGTATAAAAATTGATTAATGTGTTAAAATTATATTAATTCTATTTTATAAATCTATATAAAATGACTATTCATTATTCCGATTTGGGATGTTCTTTTTCATATACTTTACCTATTGATAAGCATGCAGTAACTGCTAGTAACTTTCAAAGTGATCTTAAAACATTATATTCAGAGGTAGCACAAGCAAATGGAGGCCAGTATAATGAAGAGGATTCTCATGAGTCAATGCTTCTTCTAATTGAAGAGGTATTGCCAGTTGATGTCAAATTGTTAAAGGAAATGTATCAAAAATTTATCCAAGCATTTCCTTTACCTGAATTCATGCTTACAGAGACAGAAAAAAACCAACCCTCTACTCAAAGAGCTTATCTTTTTGCCAAAGCTATTGAGAAAAAATATAACGATCTAAGCGAAAATAAAACAGTACTTTTAAATCGTGGCAAGCTAGAGTCTTTGCAGAAAAAAGAAAGAGAGCGTATAGAAGAAACAGAAGAAAAATTACGTCAAATACTCCATGAACAGAATAATTTTTTAAAATGTACTCGATGTATTTCTCAATTAAATAATTTGATCACCAACTATGAAAAGCATCTTCAAAAAGCACATAAAAAAAATTCTAAAGATAAATTACTAGAAGAAAAAATCGAGATTGTGAGCCAACTTAAACAAGTATTTGAAACTTCTGCTACAACACCTGAAAAAGCTTTGAAGCAACTTAAAAAGTTTCAAGAAATACTAGAAAAGAACCAAGAGATACTTAAAAAATCTCGCGGCACCAGTGTTAAAAAACTTTTAAAAGCCATTGCATTTCTTTGCTCTTTAGCTTTTTTCTGGGTATTCATTGATAAAGAATCTGATATTTTTCATCATAAAGATAAGAATTCCTCTACATTTCTTGGCTTTATGTATCATCGATTGACGCATATAGAAGGACACTATTTTTTTAAGCAAGCGAATTTGAACACCAATTACGAATTAGATACAACCTCTTGGTTTTGCAAAGACAATACAATTTTAATTAAAGATCGATTGGGTAAACTTGAATATTGTTTTAAAGATCCTAGTACAGGTTTTCTCCAAGCCGGAACAACCAATATATCCACTCCAATTCCCTTAACTGATGAGAGTGTGCAATGTTATAAAAAAGATATTTTAAGAGCAATGCAAGCACGCTTTGGATTTAGTAATTTGGAGGTAATGGAGGAAGGGATATTAAAGCAGGGGTTAGGTTTTAAAAAATAATCTCATCAATCCAACATTCCACAGCTTCGTCTTTTTTATCTAAAAAATACTGTGCTGCGGAATGTTGGATCAGTTGGAGTGATTTGCATTTTATTAGTGTATTCGTTTTACTTGATTAATTCCTGCCTTATTCTTCGGATCGTTTTCGTAATTTTTGATTTGGTGGTATGCTAAATTATTTTTAATTAATGAAAATAATTTTTATGGATGATTCTCGTCTTATAAGTTTATACAAATCTATTAGTTGGCGAATATTAGGAAGCTTATTCACTATGGGCGTTTTTTGTAACTCATTGATTCTCATGGTGGCCAGAGGCAGAATCGAACTGCCGACACGAGGATTTTCAGTCCTCTGCTCTACCGACTGAGCTATCTGGCCTTGAGGGTTGCTATTAGACCTTTATTCGGGGTTTGAGTCAAGTGTTATCTTTAATTTTTTTGAATTTTTTCTTGATAGGCGATTGCTATTTGTGCACCTAGATAAGCATTGTTCTTAATTAGTTCAATATTGGCCTCTAAACTGCGTCCTGCAGTTAATTCGCCAATGCGTTTTAGAAGAAAAGGAGTGAGTGCTTGTCCATTAATGTGTTTTGCTTCTTCGTGTGCTTGTTGGATAAAGGGATTCATTTCTTCATCAGAAATTTCAGCTTCAGTAGGAATTGGGTTAGCTATAACAATTCCGTTATTCATTTGAAGTTGACGTTGAAATTTCATGAGATCAGCAATTTCAGTAGCTGTATTTAAACGATGTAATAAAGGAATTCCACTATATCGGCTGTAAAATGCAGGGAATTCATCTGTAGCAAATCCGACTACAGGCACTCCGTGTGTTTCTAATACCTCAAGGGTTTTAGGTAGATCCAAAATAGATTTAGCCCCAGAGCACACTACAGTTACTGGGGTAATTGCTAATTCAATAAGATCAGCAGAAATATCAAAATTTATATTTGCTTCTTGATGAACTCCACCAATACCCCCTGTTACGAATAAAGGTAGATTAGCTAGGTGAGCGCAAAACATGGTAGCAGCTACGGTAGTGCTAGCACTGAGCTTGCGGCTTAATGTATAGGCAATATCACGGCGAGAGGCTTTGTGTATCTCTTTGTGTTCAGCAAAATGATGCATTGTTTGTTGTTCGAGACCAATATGAATCTTGCCTTGGAATAATGCAATAGTTGCTGGAGTTGCGCCTTCATTGCGGATAATTTTTTCTACTTCTATAGCAGTGGTTAAATTATTAGGGTAGGGCATACCATGAGAGATAATAGTAGATTCAAGTGCCACAATGGGTTGTTTGGCATTTATAGCGTCTTTAACTTCTTCACTTAACTGGATCAATTCATGGTACATAATTCGTCCTTATTCTTGCTCTGTATAACCTGCTGGTTTTTCAGAGCCTTCTCCAAAGAAGTACTTTTGCATTTCTTCTTTTAAAAATTCTCGTGCTTTTGCTTCTATTAAGTTTAAACGATATTCATTAATTAGCATGGTTTGATGTGATAACCACATGGACCACGCTTCTTTTGAAACTTGATTAAAAATTTTATCTCCCAATGCTCCTGGGAAGGGCTGTCTATCCATCGCTTCAGCTTCTTTTTTTAATTTACAGCAAAATATAGTTTTATTCATGATATATCTCATCTTAATTCAATAAAAAATTTTTTTACTATATCACTTTCTTGCCTTAACGTCTTTGTTCTATGTAATGAAGAGCATTATCCTTAAAGTTTATTTTATGTCCATGTTGATTCAATCGCGATCGTTTGTTATGATTTTAAGCAATTGAGATATTCTTTGCTAAATATGCAGCAGATCTTATGGCTCCGTTTTATGAACAAAGTATATTTATTTTAATACAATCTAATGGTTGAGTTTTTATGAAATCTTCTTTTTTTTATACTGAAAATCAAACGGATGATACTAAAGCATCCTCTTTGAATGATGTTGAGCCTGAAACAGTAACCCCTGAAATTGATCAGTTTATAAGTAAATTGGAAATAGAAAACGCACGTCTTGCTTATTCAATGCAAAGGGAAAAATCTATAGTAAGAAAATTTGATATTAACATACAAAATACTTCCAATAAGAAAAAAAATACAACTAATTTTGATAATAAAAAGATAAAGCCTATCGAAGAAGGTTTAATTAGTGTTAAAACGAATTCTGAGTATAATTCGGCCAAAATAAAACTTGAAATACAATTTAATCATCATTTAATGCAACATGCTTACTTTATTCGTGATGAAATAAGAGCTGGAAAAATAATCAAAGTAATGGATAAAAAATTTGTTGATTACACTAATGAGTATAAGCTTATATTTGGCACAAAAATTAAAGCAGATCAGGTGATGACTAAGTTTTTATTGGTTGAATTGCCAAAAAATAAGATGGAGCAATTTGCATTAGAAGCTATTCATGATAGTTTGGCGCTAATGGCTAAAGAAGTTATGAATAATGAAAAAAAATTCGAATCTAATGAAGAAGAAATAATTCAATTATCCAATAGGATCAATGAATTAGATCTAAGTATTCAAGAGCTCAAGTCAAAAAATACACTACTTCAAAACGATATTGAGTCTCGTGCTCAAGATAAAATCAATAGCTCGGATATAGCAAAACGTCTTCAGTATCAGGTACTGGGTTCTACTACTTCGAAAACTTGGGAAAAGCAAATAGAAGAGAATAGGCAATCGATAATTCAAGAGCAGGAAGCCTTGTTATCATTAGCTGTTCGTTTAGCGAAATTGAATCAAGAGCAAAATAGCATTAAAAAAGAATTAGCAGAATCTTATTCTATTATTCGGCAAGCTATAAGCTCTTACGATTATCGCTTAAAAAATATACTCACCGGTAGAGCAATAGGCGATATTTTATTTTATTTAAAGAATTTAATTGAAGAAAAGAAGAGGTTTATTGATGAGCTTCCTAAAATGGAAGAAGAGCAAATTAAATCATTTAAGGAGCAATTGTCTGAAAAACACTATCTATCCAGAGTTCTTAAATTTGATAATTCGAGACAAATACAGACAGTTTTAATATCATTTTTAGAGTCTCCTACTGTTGATAATCTATTGGTTTTAAATTCGAGTTTAGAAAATCAAAAACAACTTCCCCCTAAAATGGTGAATATATTATTAAATGCTAAAGCATTGTATCCCGATATTGAACTGGATAACCTAATTGAACTAAATGAAGAGTTTTACGAGCAGGCAGAAGAAGAGGTTATTTATCAAGAAAAACAAACGGAGAATGTTAATAACTATACTGCAGCTATAAGATGTTATCAATTAATGTTACTGGCAGATCATTTAATGCAAGATCAAGAAATAAATTTAAGCTTGATTCCTTTCATGAAAGACTATTTACATAGAAAAATAGAACAATTAAAGTCAACCTTTAATTTGGAGCAAAAAGATAAATTTGAACAGACAAAACAACAAATTGCAAATAGTGATCAAAATGCTGTATTGCCTACTCATCGAAATTATGATGAGTATCGCTTACGGTTTGAGAAGCTTTATAAAGAAAATGGAATTATAGCGCCCAAAATAGCTATTCAAAACAATGTGATTGACGCTTATCTTAAGCGAAAGCAAACAGAAAAAGATCTCGTACTCATTAAAGCATTTTTAAAAACAATTGAAGATGAAAATGAAGATTTATCGGATAGTGATTTTCAACAATTGACTGTACTAATCGGTAATGCAATTGAAATAGAACAAGAACAATCAACCATACAGTCTCTTGCAACTCTAAGCATACAATTACCTTTGATTTTTGATATTTGGACTGAAAAAGAATCATCAATTTATAATGAAATGAACGAATTATTTAAACAATTAACTGCTCAATTAGAAAAAGATCAGAATAAAAAGACTTATGATTTTATTGTAAATTTAGAAGAGGAGTTTAATAAAAATCGTAATTATATAATGCTTGAAACTAATTTCGATCCTAATAAATTTAATATCTATTGGACAAAATTGTCACGAGAGGCTCAAGAAATGGTTATAAACATTCGATGTGCTATAGATACTGTATTAACTCCACCTCAAAAAGAATTACATGCTCTAATTGGACCAATGCATATTTTTTGTTCTGCGCCTGATGCCGTAGTAGCTCATCCTCAAAGAACTTCTATTTCATCTTTGTTGTCTTTTTCGAAGTTATTTTCGATTAAAAATCATGCTGAAAATTCTATATCCTATTTAAGACAGAAATTATCAGTACCTGGATTGGGAAAGAGCTTATAAAAATGAACATCCTGTACGCTCAAGGCAAACTCATGCTATGAAAATTTCACGCAATGACGACAGGTTGTTTTTATTTGATCAAAATATGCGTTTGCCCTGCCCGTACGCTATTGAAAATGGATTGCAGTAAGAAAATATGGTTTAATATCATTTATTTCTGTATTTATTAAAGGTTTTTTTATGACTTTTGTAGTGACTGAAAGTTGCATTAAATGTAAATATACCGATTGTGTAGAGGTGTGTCCTGTTGATTGTTTTTATGAAGGACCTAATTTTTTAGTTATTAATCCAGATGAGTGTATTGATTGTGCGCTGTGTGAACCAGAATGTCCTGTTAATGCAATCTTATCTGAAGATGATTTAAGTGATGAGCAACAGCAATTTCAAGCATTAAATGCTGAGTTAGCTCCTAAATGGCCTAATATTACTGCTAAAAAAGAGGCTCCAGAAGATGCTAAAGATTGGGAAGATGTAAAAGATAAACTCCAATACTTACAAAAAGAGTGGTAGAGTTAGACGATCTAGTTGGAGCTTGTAGACGTGCTTTGAGCGAGCAAGGTCGTCTTTCAACAGCTATTCCTGGTTTTATTGCTCGTAAGCCACAATCTGATTTAGCAATTGCTATTGCTGAGGTAATTACTAATCAATCTATTTTAGTTGCTGAAGCTGGAACAGGAACAGGGAAAACATTCGCCTACCTTTTACCTTGTTTATTAAGTGGAAAAAAAACGATTATTTCTACCGCAACAAAAACCTTACAAGATCAGTTATATCAAAAAGATTTACCTACATTAATTCGAGCATTAGGCTTATCAGTAAGAGTTCAAAATTTAAAAGGACGTGCTAATTATATTTGTCAATATCGGGTTGCCTTACATGCAGAAGAAACAATAATTCAAAATCCACAAGCTATTTCTGATGTCTTATTTGTGCGAGAAAAATTAGCGCAAATGAAGGAAGGAGAGCGTTCTGAATTGCCTGAATTAAGTGAAGATTCATCAGCTTGGCCTTATGTGACATCTACTCCTGATAATTGTTTAGGTTCTGAATGCGCTCATTATGATAATTGTTTTTTAGTCAAAGCCCGTAAAAGGGCTTTAGAAGCTGATGTAGTCGTTATTAATCATCATTTATTTTTTGCAGATTCACGTTTAAAAAAAGAAGGTTTTGGTGAATTACTACCTGGTGCAGAGGTTGTGGTTTTTGATGAAGCACATCAGTTAGCAGAAATTGCAACGAATTTTAATGGTGAACGTATAGGTACCCGGCAATTTCGTGATTTAATAAATGATATTATTAATGAATGGCCGTCTATTGATTTAAGCAATCAACCATTAAAAACCTTAAGTCATAAAGCGGATAAATTAATAGATGAATTGCTTCAATTGTTTTCTTTCTATGAAGAACGGATTAGTTGGAATGAAATAAGAAAAGATAAACAATTTAAACGATTATGGGAGGAATGGCTGCAATTAAAAGATGAGCTTTTATCTTGTTTCGAATCACAGGATCAAAATGTAGTCCCTGGCTTAAATCGTTGCAAAGAACGTTTGCAGGATTTTGAACGTATACTTCTTTCTTTTCAAGATAGCTCATTAGAAAAAATTCATTGGGCCGAACGTTTTAAAAATACTTTGGTTTTTCATAGTACTCCTTATGATGTTGCAGAATTTTTTAATGGCTTATTAGGACATCATTCTTGTAGCTATGTATTTACTTCAGCTACATTAACTATGGCATCTTCCTTTGATTGTTTTTGTAAACCTTTGGGATTAAATAAGGTTCAAACTTTACTATTGCCTAGCCCTTTTAATTATCAGAAGCAAGCTTTGCTCTATTTACCCCGTGGTTTACCTGACCCCAAAGATCAACGTTATTATGCCTCTCTTGTAAAAAGAGCAAGAACTATAATAAATGCTTTTGGTGGACGTTGTTTTTTTCTATTTACAAGTCATAAAGCCTTAAAACTGGTTGCTCAAATGATGGAGAATAACTTAAACTTTCCTCTTTTGGTTCAAGGTGATGAGTCAAAACCTATATTATTAGCGCGATTTAGGCAATTAGGAAATGCTGTATTACTGGGTACTTCTACTTTTTGGGAAGGGGTAGATGTAAAAGGTGAGGCTTTATCTTGTGTTATTATTGATAAATTGCCTTTTGCAAGTCCCGTTGATCCTATAATTCGTGGTAAAATGGCCTATTTAAAAGAGAAGGGCTTGTCAGGTTTTGATGAATTATCTTTGCCTAATGCGGTCATTGCTTTAAAACAAGGTGTAGGGCGACTTATTCGAGATATAAATGACAAAGGAGTATTAATGATTGCTGACCCGCGTCTTATTACTCGAGAATATGGACGACATATTCTAAATAGTTTACCTGCTTTACCGAAAACACGTGATGAACAAAAAGTATTAAATTTTATTAAAGAGTTAACTATTGATGAAGAATAACGTTCAAGGGGCGTGTTAAATTCTTGATGAAAAGTCAGATTTTCGCTTAGATTAAACGAACAATAAGCAGATAAAGCGCAGCATACATCAGTATGTGAGCATTTATCTGCTTATTGTTCGTTTAATCTGAGCAAAATATGGCTTTTCCTACAGGCGGAGTGAACGATTATGATGAAGAAGCTATTAGCAATTGATGCATCAACAGACCAAGCTAGTGTTGCTCTATTAATTAATGGAGTAAGTATTAGTGAAGAGCAAGGAAGTCAAAGAACTCATGCTCAAATTTTATTACCTATGATCGATAAGCTTTTGACAGAAGCAAATTCATCTCTAAATCAATTAGATGGAATTGTTTTTGGTTGTGGGCCAGGTAGTTTTACTGGTTTAAGAATTGCTTGTAGTATGGCCAAAGGGCTAGCTTATGCTCATGATTTACCTCTAATTCCTGTAAGTAGTTTAGCTGCAATTGCTTGGACTGCTCGCCAAACGCTTAAAGACAATAATGCATTAGTACTGTCAGTGCTTGATGCTCGGATGAATGAGTTGTACTGGAGCTTTTTTTCTGATTTAAGTTATCAAGCAACGGAACAAGTAAATAAGCCGGAAGACATTGCTTTTACAACGTTTGAGAAGAAAATAGTACTTGCTGGTATAGGAATTGAACTGTATTGGAATCAACTTCCTAATGAAATACAAAGCCTAGTACAGCATCAATTAAGCCTTTTTCCGCATGCAAAAGCTATGCTTGAAATGGTTTCTGCTTTAGAATTAAAACCGGTGTCTATAGCACAAGCACAACCTGTGTATGTGCGTAATCAAGTGACTCAAGGAGATTCACGTGGATAAACAATTATTAAAAATACTGGTTTGCCCTCTATGCAAAGGAAAATTGTTGCTTAAAGACAAAGAATTAATCTGTAAATTCGATCGTCTTGCTTTCCCAATTAAAGATGATATTCCTATTATGTTAGAACAAGATGCACGTCTTATTCCTTTAGAAGAAAAAGATAAATTATGAATATTGATTTTCACGTAATTATTCCTGCGCGGTATAATTCAACTCGCTTTCCAGGTAAGTTATTAGAAGAACTAAAGGGCATGAGTGTATTAGAGCGCGTTTATAAGCAAGTTCTTTTAGCGAAACCTAAAACAATTACTATAGCAACAGATAGTGAGCTTATTGCAGAACATGCACGACATTTTGCTTCTTCGGTAGTAATGACTTTGTCTAGTCATGAAACAGGTACGGATAGAATTGCAGAAGTGATTACTAAAGGTCATTTTCAAGCAGAAGATATTATTGTTAATGTGCAAGGAGATGAACCTTTTATTGCTCCAGAATTGATTAATCAAGTAGCTATAAGTCTTAGTCAAACACAAGCTCCTATAACGACTCTATGCTGGCCAATTACTAGTTTAGCGATATTAAATAATCCTAATGTAGTAAAAGTGGTGCGTAGCCAGGATAATCATGCACTTTATTTTTCTCGTAGTCCTATTCCTGCTCATCGAGATAATAGTCAATCATTTACTAATGCCTACCGTCATATCGGTTTATATGCTTATCGTGCTGGTTTTCTTTTGGACTATGTTAGTTGGCCAGTTTGTGAATTAGAAAAGGTAGAGGCTTTAGAGCAGTTACGTGTACTATGGTCTGGTATTGCTATTAAAGTAGATGAAGCCTGCGTTGAACCTTTACAAGATATTAATACCAAAGAAGATTTAATTCGTGCACGAGAGCTTTTATAAATGTAATCAGCTAGGCTCTCGCACGCCATAGTTCTACTGCCATTAAGTTAAGACTATGATCTTGGTCTACGTCGCCCTCCGACCGAAGGATCCATGACTTCAGTAAGAGCCTGGATCTTCTGGTCAAGTCGGAAGACGATGAAAACATGAATTTTTCTTAACTTAATGGCAGTGAGACGACGTGAATATGATGACACCATTACCTGAGCAGATACATTGATTTTAGAGTATTTTTTCAAACCCTAGGAAAGAAATAGTCAGCATTTAAATAATTTTCTTTTAGTGGATCAGAAAGAAGGTCATCATTTTTAAATAAACTAAATGCGTAGGGACCTAGATGATGGAGAGGTTTAGTTTCGCTTATAAATACAGCATTCATGCTGAATTTTTTTTCCGTGTTGTCAATGAATATCCAAGAAGCATATTTTAAAGTGGATAAACCAGATTTATCATAATCAATTTCTTTTTTAAAATCTTCAGTGAACACGAAAGAAGATAAATTATTGTTCTTAACCCAAGTACCCACCACTAGTCTATCATTTTGATGGTTTACTTTAATAATATCTTTCCCGAACATTGGCAATAGTGTGCTACCTTTACGTTCCATAGGAACTTCTAAAAAAATTTCTTGCTGATTTTTATCTCTACCACACAGAATGACTTTCATACGATTTCCTTGTTAGAAAAGGACTCTTAACTCGCACACCTTAGAAATTCATTTGCTGAATTTGTCACAATAAAATGTAAGCGGAATTAATAATCTATTTGAGAAAATAAATTGGGAGCAGTTTCTTTAAAACGATAATATGTTCGTGTAGGTTGGGCCTTGGCCCAACAAAGAAAAGCATATATATGATAAATGTGTGATTTATAAGAGATATCCATCGATATTTCTATATTTTTATTAATGTACTAGCTCGTTAGAGCAACTTTGTTGAGCCGAGACCCAACCTACCTCGTCATTTTAAAGGAACTGCACCCAAATAAATTCCATCTTATGAGTAATAAAACATCAACGTGCTTTATTATTTGTTTTTATTTATTGAGCTACTTAGCGCAAATACGCTTACGTAAATAAGCAAATAAAGCAGGTAAGAGCATCGTAATGATGCCTAAAGAAAATATTTTTTGAAAATGTCTGGTGCCACCAACATCTATCATTTGTTCTGGTGGAATAAAACCTACTATAAGCGTAATGGTACAACCAATTAGGCCTAAAATACATATAAGATAGTAGCCGTATTGTCCTCCTGGGATAGCAAATGGTCGGTTTAAGTCAGGAAATTTAGTTTTAATTTGCCAAGCAGCAATAAACATTAATACGTACATCATAATGTAAAGTTCGGTACTCAGATCAGTAAATAACCAATAAATAGCATTAACATTGGGGAATAATAAAAAACCACTGCAAAGAGCCGTTACAATTAGTGCTTGAATAAACAAAATACGTGCAGCAACACCATGTTTGTTTAAAACACATAAAGATTTAGGAAGATAATCATGTTTGGCAGCCATTAATAAGCCTTTGGCTGGAGAGATGATCCAATTAATCATGCTCCCTAAACTACCAATTAAAAGTAAGACGACAAGAACAGGGAGAAGCCAAGGCAATTGATAGGCTTGTAAAAAGTTATCAAAGGCGCGCATTACTCCATCTACCAAGCTGATTTTTTCTTTAGGTAGAACAAAAGCAATCGCTAATGAGCCAAAAATCATCGTAAAAAGGATCAGCAGAACAGAAAAAAACATGGCTTTAGGAAAATTTGATTGAGGGTTTTTTACATCACGTACATGCACTGCGGCAAGTTCCATTCCTAAAAAAGAGGTCATAATAGCTGTTAATGACACCCAAGATTGACTGTCTTTCCATTGAGGAATTAGGTGGGAAGGGCTAAGGCTAATGGCAATAGGGTTTCCTTTAATTAACCATATAAATGCAAGTAAAATGATAACTCCCATAGGAATAATCATTCCAATCATGGCACAAAATCCTGCAAAACGGGCTGAAGTGCGTAATCCGGACATGCCAATTAAAGTTAAAGACCAAAAGGTAATAAGTATGACTGAAATAAGATAATATTTATTTTGTGCTAATTCAGGGTTAACTAAATAAGCAATGGTTCCCGCTATAAAAGAAAGAATTGTAGGATACCAAACGAGAGTATTAATCCATTGTAACCAAATGGTTAGAAAAGCGATTCCCTCACCAAAAGCATGTTTTACCCAGCTATAAATACCTCCTTCTTCTTCTGACCAAGCAGAAGATAGTTCTGCAGATATTAGAGCTACAGGAATTAAAAATACAATGGCTGAAAAAATAAAAAAGAAGATAAGTGCTGATCCAAATAATGCAGTTCCTGGTAAATTACGAATGCTATCAATAGCACCTGTAATGAGTAAGGTAAGGGCAAAAACAGATATTTTTGGAAGGGAACTGGTATTCATTAAGCTCTTATTCTATCAAAATTAATAATTATACATGAAGGTTATTCTTTACGTGAATATTTTTCGTATTATTTGTTTATTTATTTTTATAACCATCACGACAAGCCGGTGATTTAAAGCCAGATTTATCTTGAGTTTCCCATTCTATCGGAGAGTATAAGTAAAGACTCAAAGCATGCATTCCTGTATCAAATTCTTCTTTTAAGAGATTATTGATAAGACGGTGACGCGTTACGCGATTTAAACCTATAAACTGAGAGGCTGCCATAATCACTTTATAATGCGTTTCGGCATTTTTAGGAACATGGTGATGATGTGATTCATCTTCCACTGACAGGTAAAAGGGATTTAACTCATTAAGTAATCGTTTTTCAATGCGTTCTTTGCGTGTCATAGAAGTTGGCTCGGTAACTATTTTTTTATTGTACCTAGTATATCAAAAATATCGCATCTTGAAATATTTTGGGTATATTTGTCAAAAAATAACAATAATTGTCACTTTCTTTTTTTGCTTTAAGCAGACCTCATTAAGTATCTAGAAAAATTATGTGGTAGCGTTTATCCTATG
>CAMFHA010000080.1 GCA_945952115.1 uncultured Legionella sp.
ATATTTTTACCAAAACCCTTGTTCCTATTTAACATTGAGATTCCTAAGTATCAAGGATATAATCAAATTTTATTAAGTGCAATACACGCAAAAAAACTAGAGCTTCAAAAGGAGCAAATAAAAACAAACCCCGAAAAAGAAGCAATCATCGTAGAAGAAGTAACACTTACCTCCGCCAATATGGAGTTGCTTGACTTATTTAGAGGAAATGAAAAAGCTGAGTGCTTAAAAGCAAAAGAAAAACAACAACGAGAGGAAATTCAGCTTTATCTTGATCAAGAAGGAAACCAAGGAACCCGCACTCAAAGTATGATGTTTAGCTTCTTTACTAGTCATTCTCCAAATTCCGAAAAAGAGGATAATCTAAATAATCAACGCTATGTTCGGCTACGTTGATAGCCTTTCTTCAAATACCTTATGAGAGGCGATAATAATCGCTCTCGTCACTTATATTTTCATCGAACCCTGATTTTGAGTCGGGGTAAGTTTTATATTTACATTTTCAAGTAAATTGAAAATAATTTTTTGTACTTGCGGTTTTTTAAAATAATTAACTTGTTGCTCTTGCCATCGAGACGATACACTATCGTCTGCTCTTTCTAAGAAAATTTCTTTAATTATTTTTTTATTATTTTCCGCTTCATCTGATGGTAAATGCTCAATATCTTCTCTCACTTTATTTACCCATACTTCCATAGAAATAGAGGGATCTTTGTATTGCTCCACCCAAGAAGAAATTATTTTTTCCAAATGAGCATCAAAATACTGGGGTATTTTGAACAGCGTGTTGCTTCGAGACGTATTTGCGAATGGAAAATATTGCTTATTAGAATAATAATCAGATTCCGTATAAATAACAGGGTGATCGTAATAACAAACCACGCCTTCTGGGGTTATCAACCTTGTTACATAGGAACTGGATTTATCTACATTAGGTTGATTGCTTTCAGCGCAATATCCTAACTGAGATCGCACTTCATCAATATTTTCATTTAGTTTCTCTAACCCATTAGACACTAGCTCTTGCACTGTTTTATTTCGATTTACCGGTTGCGCTTTAAAAGCAAAAAGAATAGGTGAAATATCACGCAGTAAGGATAAAATATCTTTTCTCATACGTTCTAAATTTTCTAGCCATTCTAGAGGTTTATCCTGAAATTCTTTGCGTAATTTTTCAAACGATTCTTCTTCCAATGCATCTAACACAGTTTCTTTATTAAACTCTATCGTACGGGATTGATAGTCAACTAACAAAATATCTTTACTGGTCTGAGTATCGTTAAATTTTTGTAATTCTTTTAACATGGGCTCAATGATTTCAGACAAATTCTTATCGATCACTAAATGCCGAAGGTAAGTGATATTCATGCTTCGAGGATAACGAGCCCATAACTCAACCAATTCAATCAGCTTGTTCAAAGAATTTTGTTCATTTTTAATTAATTGATTTGAATCTTTAAGATGAGATTCATTATAGGTTAGTAAGCAATCATTGTAGAGACGTAATAAGTAACCTGGATAATTATTTTTGGTTGAGACATTCTGCATATAGTGATCAAAATTGCTTGGTTGTAGTGAATCATACCATGCTTCCAGTAAAACAAAATTTAACAAATCTTTTAAAACTGCATAACATAAATGCTCTGCTATATGGGTTTTACCATATCGCTTTTGCAGAAAAACTTTATATGACTCATTATTATACCATTGCGCAGCGATAGGAGATTGACTAAATAATTTAGCCAAAAACCCTTTTGTTTCCGTAGAAAAATTAGAATCTTTATATGATTAATGTGACTCTTATTCTCTGCTGTGGTATCAGAAGTCTGAGCTACTAGTTCTGTGTTTTTGTCAAAAAAATTATCTTTAATATTATTGAACAATGAAATGCATAAAGTAAAAAGCTCCACTTTATCTGAAGGTGCTCTGTCAGGATGAATTTTAAGAAAGATTTTTTTAGATAAAAGCGACCATTCCGTCTCAGATACTCTCTTCTCAAGAAGATAGGTTTTCACTTGTGCTTTAATTTCGTTTTCTAATTTGATGAAATTTTTATCAGAGTCATGCTTCTTTTTAACTTTATCAATAAGCATATTTGCTATTGTTGAAGCCAACTCATCTATCATAATAACTATCTATTAGGGTAATTTATAATCATTATAGCAAGAAAACTGAATGCTTCATGCATTTTTTATGCATTGCATTAGGTATGATAAAATTAAAGTTTCCTTCGTTATACTCAGTATCTTGGGAGTAACCAGTAAGTTGGGGCATTTTAACCGAATGGCACTACATTAAAGTAGTGCCGTTCGGCGGTTTTGACTCAACTAGATACATTATCAACTAAATTTATAAATTAATGAAAGTTCACCTGCTAAAGTACTAAATACATTCGTATAAAGCTGAATTGTTCCTGCTGTTAACCCTGCTCCAGCTTTAGTTTTTGATGCATAAATATCATAAATAGCATCTAAACGAAGAGAAAAATTATCTTTAAGCAGCGTAGTCAAACCTAAACCAGTTTGAAAACCATTAACATTATAACTCGTATTAATATAACCATAATCACCATTATCAGAAATATTAAATGCAGCATTAGTATAACCTAAAATCACATGGCCTGAAGTCGATGGAGTAAATGCATAGCCTGGTAAAGCACGAACACCAATATCATAGCTTTGATTACGTTGATAAGTGCTTGGCTCATGTGCGATCGCTGCATTTAAACCCGTAGCGTCTGCAAAAAACTCTAAAGCTAAATCGTATTTATTATTAATAAAATAATCATATCCTATATAGCCACCACCAATAATACCTAAAGCACCTAGCTGATGTGACTCAGGTGAAGCACTATGAGATTCTTTATCTACTAAACCTGCTGCTCCAATTTCTCCTGCTACATAAAATCCATTATGATTAAAAAACTGTTCATTCCCCATACTGCCTGCGTTTGCTAGTGATGAAGTGAGCAAAAAAGCGCTTATTAGCACTGTTGACTTCTTAGTCATCATAAAATCCTTTTAATTATAAATATTTATAAACGAGAGCCAGGTTGCCTTCTATTACAGAAAAATGATTGTAATAATTTTCTGGTGTTAAAGAGCTAGATAGTCCCAATGAATTGTTTGCGCCATAACCGGTATAAAGTACATCACCTCGCAAAGAAAGATTTTTATAATGCAAAGGGACATTAAATCCTAAACCAGCTTGAAACCCATTAGCTGATAATCCTTTATCAATAAATCCATAATCACCATTATCCTTAATATTAAATTTCCCATAAGAATAACCAAGAAGAATGTGCCCAACAGTTCCAGGAGAAAACTCATAACCAGGTAATACACGAGCTCCTGTGTTGTACTTCATATTGACATTATAAGAAGAAAAAGAACTATAATGTTGCTCAGCAGCACTATTTAGTGCTGTAGCATTAATAAAGCCTTCTATACCTAATTTTATACGTTCATTGACGCTGTAATCATATCCAAGCAAACCACCACCTACAAGTCCGGTGGCACTAAATTGATGTCGATCATACACTCCAGGTAAATAAGGAGTAGACTCTTTATCCATAAGATTAGCCACTCCAACATCAGCACCGATATAAAAACCATTATAAGGTTCAATAGAAAGCAGCGGGCCCATAGTACCTGCATAGAGTGAAACTGAACTACATAACCCCAACCCTAGGAAAAACATCCGAGTATTCATAGCAATCCTTGAAATCATAAGTAAGCAAAAACAAGGATTTACCTTAATTGTAATCATTACTCAAGCCAATGATTTTTCTGAAAGCGCGATTTTAAGTACGGTCTTTTATAAGCGTCATCCTGAACGAAGGAACTCCTGGTTGCTGCTTAATACTGCTTTATGGAGATCCTTAGCTATGCTCAAGATGACGAATAGCGAAGAAAAATCACACTTTAAATTGCATCTCTTAAGAACCCTTCGAGACGCGTGCTTCGCACGCTCCTCAGGGCGAACGGGTTTCGGGAAAATAGCTAAACTCGAGAATTAGAATCACCTCTTTTTTTGCATACAAATTAAGCTATTAGAATAGATTACCATCGATGCCAAGTAGAAGTTCTAACAGCACCACAATGACCATTCACACAACCTCTATGGACATTTGTATTATGACAAACCCCTCCTACACAATGCGCACCTCTTGGCGTTGCCCAATAGGCAAAACTGCTTGAAGTAAATCCTGCTATAATCGCAAGCATCATCATTTGTTTTATAAATTTTGACATAATTGTCTCCTTGCTCACAATGCATATTATTAATTAACACTATCAGTATAGTTTAATTTATCAAAGTGAGCATAAATAAATCACAGACAACTAGAAAAAAATTTAATACATATCCTTATGCACAGGAAAATGTTGTAAATCCGAAGATTCAAATATTTTTCGTTTTTGCATAGTTCCTTCATTTAAAATTTGCACTGCAGCAAGGGCATCACTTTGTCGAGCACTAGCCGCTTGATTTATCCAATACCAGGCCTGTTTTCGATCTTCAACAACACCTTGACCATAATAATACATATAGCCAATTGCATATTGAGCATCAGGTTGGCCTCGAGCTGCCTCAGGTTTTAAGCGGACAAATGCTTTACGATAATCTTGAGCTCTAAAACTTTCTATGCCTTCTCGCAAATTTGTTGTTCTACAACCTCCCATCAAAGACAGGATAATTAATAGAATTACTAGTTTAAATTGATATGTCATATAACTAATCCTCATGTCTTAAAGGCTTGGCTACAGGCTCAAAAATTAATTCAGTTTGAGGAAAACTCACGCTTTCTAGAGTTCCATTATGCTCTACTAAAATACCTCCAGCCATAATTTTTTTTACTAAAACGCCCCCTGGTATTTTATCATTTACTTTATAATTCTTTTCCTCACCATTTGTAGCACGAATAATAACCTGCGAATTTTCTGAGGTACTCCCTAAAAGAATTCCAACCAAAGTAATATTGAGCATCGATTTTTTAACGTGCTCGCCATTTAAATCATTAGGAATATATACTCCAAATAACGAAGAAGTTAATAGTGCATCCAATGAATTTTTAGGTGAAACTGGAGCCATCACTGTATCATTATTCGAAATAACCTGATGTTGTTCAAAAGCCCCAAATAATCGCGATAATTCACTTACAATTAATAAAGAAAAAAAAGAAATTAGCCCTATAATTATCCATTTTGCATTTTTTGAAGATAAAAAATAAGTGATATCCAATTTCATACGTTTATTTTTTCGCTAGTATTTTCTTGTTTATTTATCCTAACATAAACAATGTATTTTCGAAAACTTAAGAAAAAATCGCGCCCTAAAAATCTGTTTTTTTTAATGATTAGCCAGGAATTTTTATAAGTACTGATACATCTTCTTGCATCAATCAACATCCCTCTTTAAAATTAGATAATCACAAGATTTACGAAAAACCCTAGGGGTCACTGTCGTTAAGTCCTAAACCAAATCGAGCTGTCCGGAATAGAAGAAGGATATACTATGAAAACTACCCACTTTGACACGCGTGCTATTCATGCTGGACAAGAACCTTGTCCTCATACTGGTGCAGTGATGACTCCTATTTATGCCACTTCGACTTATAAGCAAATCTCACCAGGAGAGCATCTCGGTTATGAGTATTCGCGTACACATAACCCCACTCGGAAAGCTTATGAAGCCTGTATAGCTAGTCTCGAATCAGGGCAACATGGCTTTGCTTTTGCTTCAGGAATGGCCGCGATTAATACGGTAATTGATTTGTTAAATGCAGGAGATCATGTCATTGCCATGGATGATTTGTATGGTGGAAGTTTTCGTCTTTTTGATAAAGTAAAAACCAGAACTTCCAATTTATCGTTTACTTTTGTTGATATGTCAAAACCAGAGCTTATTGAAGCAGCCATTACACCTAAAACGCGTTTAATCTGGTTAGAAACTCCCTCTAACCCTATGTTAAAGCTTGTTGATTTACGCCAAATTGCTCAAATTGCTAAACGCCATCAATTAATTTCAGTGGCTGACAATACTTTTGCTACTCCGTGGATTCAGCGTCCACTAGAGTATGGTATAGACATAGTACTCCACTCGGCTACTAAATATTTAAACGGTCATTCAGATGTTGTTAGTGGTATTGTTGTAGTTGGAGATAACCAAGAATTAGCCAATCAAATTGCTTATTTACAAAACTCTTGTGGAGGTATTGCTGGCCCTTTTGATAGTTTCCTCGTACTAAGAAGTTTAAAAACACTTTCTTTACGCATGGAAAGGCATTGCAACAATGCCCTGCACTTAGCTGAATGGCTGAATAAACACTCTCAGATACAGAAAGTAATTTATCCTGGTTTAACAAATCATCCACAACATACTCTTGCTAAAGAGCAAATGCATCAGTTCGGTGGTATGATTTCTATAGTTATTAAAGGTGGATTAGAAAAAGCAAAACGTTTTCTATCTCGTTGTGAACTATTTACTCTAGCAGAAAGTTTAGGTGGAGTTGAAAGTTTAATTGAACATCCTGCTATAATGACTCATGCCTCTATACCTCCAGAGGTAAGGAAAGTTTTAGGAATTGAAGATGGCCTTATTCGTCTTTCTGTGGGTATTGAGCATATTGATGATTTACAAGCAGATTTAAATCATGCTTTAGATTAGGAGTTCATAGATGTCTTTATTTAAAAAAATTGCTAGTCAGTCGCAAGCAACCTTAGCTGTATTCATTTTAAGTATTACTACCATTCTAGGGTTTATTCCTATTTTATTTATAGGTTTGTTCAAATTAATCCCTAATAAAAAGTGGCAATCACTCTGTACTCGAGCAGTAGATTATATAGCAATGCTATGGTCTGGTTTTAATAATTTTTATGTCGATAAAGTACAAAAAATTAAATTAGATATCACCGGACTTGACAACTTAGAACGTAAAAATTGGTACTTAGTCGTTGCTAATCATCAAAGCTGGTTAGATATTGTTATTTTACATCGTTTATTTAATCGTAAAATTCCTGTTTTAAAATTTTTTATAAAAGATCAATTAAAATGGGTGCCTTTATTAGGTTTTTCTTGGTGGGCTATGGGCTGCCCGTTTATGAAACGCTATAGCAAAGAATACCTTGCAAAAAAACCGCATAAAAAAGGAAAAGATTTACTTTCTACTCATAAGGCCATAGAAGTATTCAAAAGAACACCAGCATCAGTAATGAATTTTATCGAAGGTACGCGTTTTACTGTGAGTAAACAACAGCAACAACAATCTCCTTATACTCATCTCTTAAAACCCAAAGCAGGTGGCATTAGCTTTGTTATTAGCTCGATGGGTAAACAAATTACTAGTTTACTGGACGTTACAATCGTTTATGCTGAAAAAAAACATTCTTTATGGGACTTTCTTAGTGGAAAAGTACGTTCTGTTAAAATTTTTATTAGACAAATACCCATTCCAACTCACTTTATGTCGAATCAACTGTTAGAAGATAAAAATATTCATGAGGAATTTAAAGAATGGCTAAATGAACAATGGGCGGAAAAAGATAAACTAATTACTACATTAAAATAGGCTTCTTCGGAAACTGTAAGTGACGCGATAAGATCAGCTGAAAAAATGACTGAAAAAGCGCAGTGTACATGGAATACATGAGCATTTTGAAGTCATTTTTTCAGCTGAGATTGACCGCCAATAACAGTTTCCGAAGAAGTCTAATAATCCATCATGGAAAACAATCAATGAACTCATTACAAATTATAATTGAAGAGGCTTTTGAGGAGCGACATAACTTATCTCCTTATAATGCATCCCCAGAACTATTAGCAGCTATCGATGAAATCCAATCCTGTTTAGATAATGGTCAATATCGTGTGGCTGAAAAAATAAATAATGAATGGGTAGTTCATCAATGGATTAAAAAAGCCGTATTGTTGTCCTTCAAATTAACCCCAAATCAAATTATTGAGAATGGTTTTTGTCAATTTTATGACAAAGTACCTCTTAAATATCAAGGGTACACAGAGGAAGAATTTAAACAAGCCGGTGTGCGAATTGTTCCGCAAGCTATAGTGCGTCGAGGTGCATACGTAGCGCCTAACACAATTTTAATGCCTTCTTATGTGAACATAGGTGCCTATATCGACGAAGGAGTGATGGTGGATACCTGGGCTACCGTGGGCTCATGCGCTCAAATAGGTAAAAATGTTCATCTTTCTGGTGGTGTTGGAATTGGTGGCGTTCTAGAACCATTGCAAGCCAATCCTACGATTATTGAAGATAATTGTTTTATTGGTGCACGATCAGAAGTTGTTGAAGGTGTTATTATTGAGCGTAACTCTGTAATTTCTATGGGAGTTTATTTAGGTCAAAGCACTAAAATCTATAATCGTTTAACAGGAACTATCAGTTATGGCCGTATTCCTGAAGGTTCTGTTGTGGTTTCAGGAACTCTACCAAGCGACGATGGCAGCCATAGTTTGTATTGTGCTGTTATTGTGAAACAAGTTGATGAAAAAACTAGAGCTAAAGTAAGCATTAATGAATTATTAAGAGCTAATTAAATGACTATCAAAAAAATTCTCTCTCAATTAATTAGCCTTCCCTCCATTACGCCTACTGATAATCATTGCCAAGAATTTATGATGACTTATCTTAAAAATCTTGGCTTTACTTGTCTTCCTTTTAATAATCCCCCAGTATCTAATTTTTTTGCTTATATAGGAAATACAGGCCCTTTGCTAGTATTTGCTGGCCATACGGATGTAGTACCTGTAGGTGATAAGCATCAATGGCTCACCGATCCTTTTCATTTAACTGAAGTAAATGGTCTGCTGTATGGTCGAGGAACAGCGGATATGAAAGGCAGCCTTGCAGCGATGTTATTAATGGCTGAGCGTTTTACCCAAACCCACCCCCAGATTAAGGGACGTTTAGGTTTTTTAATCACTAGTGGCGAAGAAGGAGATGATTTTCTCTTAGGCACGCCTTATGTCATGCAGCAATTAACTGAACACAATATTCATATTGATTATTGCATTGTGGGCGAACCCTCAAGTACTACACATATTGGTGATGTTATAAAAATTGGTCGTAGAGGATCTTTAAGTGCTAAAATTACCCTACAAGGAGTTCAAGGACATGTTGCCTATCCTCATTTAGCCGTGAATCCTATTCATGAACTAAGTTCACTATTAGCTGAATTAACCAATAAGCAATGGGATAAAGGCAACAAGTATTTTCCGCCTACGTCGATGCAAATTACTTATCTTAATTCTGGAGGACACGCCAGCAACATTATTCCAGGTGAACTCTGCATGCATTTAAATTTTCGTTACTCTACTGAACAAACAGAGCACAGCCTAAAAAAGCAAATTGAAACTTTGTTTGCTCACCATCAATTAACTCCTAGCATCGAATGGCGCTTAAATGGAATCCCGTTCTTAACTAGTAACGGTTTATTATTAGAAACTTGCCAACAAGCTATTTTTGAGCAAACTGGAATAAAAACTGAATTGTCGACCAGCGGAGGCACCTCTGATGGGCGCTTTATTGCACCCTATGGAGTCGAGGTACTTGAGCTAGGTCCTGTTAATGCAACGATTCATAAAGCAAATGAATGCGTCTCTTTACATGATTTAGAGCTATTAGAAAAAATCTATTTTTCTATTTGCGAAAGACTATGTCTTTAGTAGCATTTCACCCTAACTCAGGTTCCATAAGCGGACGCTCTTTTTTAGGGCTAACAATAGCGCTATTAGAAAGCTCTGTTTTATCATTAACAACTTTAGTTATAGAAGCATCAGACCAAACATTTAAAGCAGTTTCTAACATGTCAATTAAACCATAAAAAGGTAGAATTACGCCCATTAAAGTAATAGGAACATTCATGCTTGATAATAAACTAACGCTTAAAAAGAAACATCCCATAGGAACACCCGCATTACCTATTGCTGCGATCGTTGCAATGACAACCCAAAGAGCCATAGTACCCAAGCTTATAGACATTCCATGACTTTGCATCAAATAAATTACTGTAGCAAAAATAAAGGCGGCACAACCATTCATATTAATACTAGTGCACAAAGGCAAGACAAAACGACTCACCTCAGGTTTGACTCGTAAACTCTTTTCTATAGTATTCATCGTTACAGGTAAAGTACCTACTGAAGATTTAGAGAAAAAAGCCACAGATAAAGCGGGACTCATTGCTTTCATCGCTTTGAAAGGACGAATTCCATTCATTTTTAACCATAAAGGTAGAATAACAAATCCTTGAATTAAATTAGCTAAAACGATAATTAATAAATATTCACCAATTCCCTTTATATCCATTCCTGAACGAAGTTGCACTACTGTAGAGGTAATAAAACCAAATAAGCCCAAGGGTATTCCTGCAATAACCCAACGTGTCATGACAATAAACATTCCATGAGCTCCGCGAAAAAAGCTAACTAAAGTATCACGTGAAGCCTCTTCTGGTATTTTTCGAACTGCAAATCCCACCACCACACTTAATAGTAAAACTCCAATAACTTGCTGCTCTAAGAAAGGAGATAGCAAATTAGTAGGCACCAAATTAGTTAAATAACCTAAATAACCCAGTTCAGAAGTAGCTTCTTTAGTATGAGTTGCTAAATTAACTTGCACCACATTTGGATTAATAAGCAGATATAACAAACAACTAATTGCAGCAGCAATTAAAGTAGTTAAAAAAGTGTATTTTATTGTTTTTTGCCATACGGCTTTCATAAAGCCATCAGCTTTATAATTAGCTAAAGTAACGATAATCGATAATGAAATAATAGGTAAACTAATGCATTTAAATATTTTGATAAATAAATCAGAAATCACCAAACCCAAATTTTTTAAAAAAACAATATCGGACATCCCACTGGCAATTCCTAAAACAATCATGAATGCGTAGATTAAAGGAGTACTAAAGATGAGTTTTCTTTTTTGTTGATGCGCTGCACACATGTTAAATTCCTTAAATTAAAGACGGAAGAGAAAAGAATAAGAAAAAATTAGCAACAACAGCGAAATTGGTTGGAAAGAAAAAATGATTGAGGACGTTTTAACAAGTCAGTTTGCATAAAAACACCATTTACTGGTCAAAAAATTTACAATAAGAATTTATTTTAACATATTCACAGCGTACGTCAATAATTCTATTCAAAATTGGTTCGATTTTAAGTGCGGTTTTTTTATAAGTTCGTCATCCTGAACGTAGCGCTAATTGGAAGCGCTACGTTCAGGATGACGAATAGCGAAAAAAATCGCATTTAAAATCGCATCCGTTCAAAATATTATGCCAATTAATTTATTTTTTACAACTTATTCGTTCTTTTAAAAGCATTACTCTATTATAAGCCTCATCAATCCGTCTTATAGAAATTTTATTAGTCAAAACCAAGCGCTCAATACAATCAATTACTTCAGGCGCCGTGATCGATCCAAGTTGGTTTCCATAAATAACCATATCAGCGCCGGCATTAAAACTAAGACAAAGTGCTTCTTCTATTGAATAATGGTGGGAAATGGCTTGCATCTGCAAATCATCACTAATAATTACTCCTTCATAACCTATCTTTTTTCTCAATAAATCAGTCAAAATTGAGTAAGATAAAGTAGCCGGCATACCTTCTTTATCTAAATGTCGATTGATTACATGCGCAGTCATTATCATTACAGGTTTAGTTTTATCTTGAAGTAAAGAATAATAAGGCTGTAATTCACTAGAATCAAAACTAGTTGTCACGTCTACAAAGCCTTCATGAGTATCACCCACAGCACTCCCATGTCCTGGAAAATGTTTATAAGAACAAGCAATCCCATGTTTACTGAAAATTTCGACAAAAATATGGGCCATACGCACTACTTCATTAGGGTCATTAGAAAAACTACGCCCTAACTTACCAATAATACCTTGCTCTTCATTTAAATTTAGATCTACAACAGGAGCAAAATTGAGAGTAAAGCCTAATGATTTTAGGGTCACAGCCATCGTTTCTATTTTTTCTTCTAACAATTTTGAGTTTAATTGAGCTAATTCAACTGCTTTTAAAGTAGAAGGAAACTCTTCAATTTTTGCTAAACGATCTACAGCTCCTCCTTCATAATCAATTGCAATTAATAAAGGAATAGAAGAATTAAGTTGGTTAGAATAATAATTCAATTGTTGAACAAGTTTTTGAATCTGTTCTTTATTCGCTAAATTTTTACCGTATTGGCCTGTACTTAAATCCTTATCAAATACTATAACTCCTCCTAGGCCATCATTCATAAGCCATTGAGCAATAGGATTTTGCTCATTAATTTCCGTCCCAGAAAACCCCATAATTAATAATTGGCCAATTTTATTTCTCAAATTCATGGATACTCGATGCTTTAAAATAATCTTTTAGAGATAATATACCCAAAATGTTTCAAGATGCAATTTGGGTATACCTAAAATCAGGGCAAACGCATACTTTGCTCAAATAAAAACAAACTGTCGCCATTGCGAACGAAGTGAAGTATATATGGACCCTGCCGATTTGCGTGAAATTTTCATAGCATGAGTTTGCCCTGTACCCAAAATGTATCAAGCTATAACGATGTCGATTAGCTCACGTTAAATTAAGGAAGTTTTTTCGGAGGGATAATAGGTATAGAAGCAAAATCACATTTACAATTTCCGGTTGCTTGTGGGGGCATAGGAACTAAAGCAAAATCTTTAGGATAACAAACTGAAATATTCCAAGCGCTATCACCAGGATGTATTTCATTAGGTAAAGACCAAAAATTTAAAGCGGGGTAAGTTTTACCAACATCTTTTTCCCAAAATACCGGAGAAAAACGGGCAATGTACATTAATTTTAAGCCCGCATCACAATCAAACATTTGCCTATTCCATAGATCACCCTTAGGTACAGTAATAGTAAGCATTTTATCACCAGTACGGGAATTATTAACATCAACCATTACATTATAATCCTTCCAGCAATTATCTTTAACCATAGTCATATAACAGGTAAATGACCAACTAGAAGTACTAGATAAAAGTAAAGTAAACCAAACCAAATTTTTTATTTTCATTTAAAACACCTTCGCGTCCCTGAATATATATAACTTAATATATACCCAAAATATTTCAAGATGCAATTTTTAGCTTATTACCCAAAATCTCGCATCGTAAAATATTTTGAACATATCGGTAAAAATAGTATAGTAAATGAATAGAGGCACTGCATAAATTTTGCACAGCATTACTCACTAAATTTTAGACGAGACGCATTTGAATGAGACGAAAGAGTGTACACCAGCCGAATAAGAATGCAACGACGTACAAAGCTTAGTGGGCAATGCTATAGATAAAAACAGTCATTGATTTTAATTCACTGTAGATAGTGTCTTGCTTTTATTTGCCGAGAGGTATAAGCTTGCCCGAATGGAGAGATGGCCGAGCGGTCGAAGGCGCACGCCTGGAAAGTGTGTATACGGAAACGTATCGAGGGTTCGAATCCCTCTCTCTCCGCCAGAAAGATCCCAAACTTAAATAACTCATATAAAAATTAGATTCACTTTGCGACTGTGTGTCTAGGGATGAAAATGAAATTACCATTACTTATAATAGCAATTTTATTATCAAAATCACTGTTTGCTGATGGTTATTATCCTGAACCTATGTCTTCTGACCAGCCCTGGAGCATCACTGCAAGCATAGGGACAGGCAGTTATCAATACTTACATAATTCAAGTAGCAAAACAGCCCTAGGACGTTTAGCAATAGGCGGTGATTTGGTATTGACGGGAGATCTTGCATGGGGATTAGAATTAGGCGTGCAAAATGGCAATAAAATGCGCCTTGCTATACCTTATGAAACTTTAACATTACTGCAATGGCTACCAGTAAAAACTAGCCTAGGACCGATGATCGATGTTTTAGTCACTGCTAAAAGTGACCCATTGATTGGAAGCTCTTTTTTTGCCCAATTAAAAGGCGGATTTGCTTATAGAAAATGGCAGATCGAACATCAAGCAATCAATGATATCTCACAATTAGCCGCAGAAGTGCAAGCTGGTTTAGGTTACCCCATTACAACCTTAGCAAACCTTAATTTGATCTATCAAGGCGTATTTGGTAATGATCCCAATTTAATTATTAACACTCATACAAAAACTGGACATATATCAAACATTCCTAGTTTACATGCGATTCTATTTGGTTTATCAATTAATATCTAATCTAGCTCAGGGCAAACGCATACTTTGATCAAATAAAAACAAACTGTCGTCATTGCGAACGAAGTGAACCCAGATCGCTACTTCGTTAAATTTCCGTGCTGAGTTGCTTCACTTCGTTCGCAATGACGACAGTTTGCGTGAATTTTTCATAGCATGAGTTTGCCCTGTAATCTAGCCTCGAGTTTAGCCATTTTTCCCTAATCCGTTCGCCCTGAGGAGCGTGCATAGCAC
>CAMFHA010000081.1 GCA_945952115.1 uncultured Legionella sp.
AGGTAAATATAGGAAAAAAGCCGCATGACATTTAGCGCCAGCGACTAACTAGTATTTTTCCAGGCTTTAACTTAGGCAATAATGCATCTTTTATGAAAGTTTCGATACAATCTTTATCTATTGAACCTTCTACCAAAACAACATCCACTACTCCGTTGATATCAATGGCTCCAATTGCAGAAATATTTTTACCATGCAGGGGTGCTGGTAATTTCAATCTTTCTGATTTATCACATCTTCCATATGGCTTTGTCATATTCAATGGAAAACCAGACTCATCAATCACAACCAAATCATTTACATTTAATTCGGGCATGAAATTTATAAAGTTTTCTCGTTCTTTTTGCACATCTTCACGTAATTGTTCCTGGGCGTATAGGCTTTTTTTTTCTAGTGATATTGAGCTTTTCTATAATAAGATGCATGTTTGATCTTGAAATAATGCGATTAGTTTCCTCTTTGAATTTTACGCAGTACTCTTCGAGAGTGGCATCAGGATAAAGAGTAATATATTTTCTAATTAACTCTCTATCTTGCTCAGTAATAGTAGAAGGTCTTCCTGTTGGTTTTAAAGGAATTAATGATTCTCCTTGATTGTATTTTTTAATAAATTTTTTTACGCTGGTAAGTCCAATAAGAAACATATTTGCTATTTCTTGGTTAGTGTACAAACCACTTAATTTTTGTTGTATCACTCTTTCTCTTAAATCAACTGAATATGGTGTGGTCATCTGCAATCCTTGCCTCGTATATAAGATAATAAAAACCCTAGGTTGCTATCCTATCACAGCCATGTAATTATTGGAACTGCTATATGTATAATCGGAACTTTCCTAAGGATAGCATTAATTGAAGTAAATATAGTATCGTCCCCTCTACCGGAAGATACTGTAATTGATCTTATTGATTAAGTTAGTACGTAGTAAGCGTTCGGCTAAATACATCTTGTAAGCAATAATGACTTCCCTCAATATTTAGTTTTTATTAATTGAGGTGATTTATGACAACAAAGGAAAAATATTGGGATCCAATTATTGAAAGTTATTCTGCAAGTGGGCTATCACAACGAAAGTTTTGTCAGGAACAGCAAGTATCCTATATCCAATTTCGTTATTATTTAAAAAAATCGAATGAAAACAATAGCAAGGCGATTGGCCACTCATTTGAACCTATTATAATTACTAAAAAATCAACCATCCCGTTATCGGGTGCGACAATGGACTTAACTCTACATCTGCCTAATACAATTCGAGTGGATATTAAGATTGAGCAAGGCAACGCATTAACAATATTATTGAAAAATTTGGTGACTTTATGCTAATTCCAGACAACCTTAAAATTCATTTGCATTGTGGAGTGACCGATATGCGTAAATCTATTAATACACTTGCTGTCCTAGTTAAGGATGTATTAAATATGAACCCTACCAGTGGTCAGTTATTTTTGTTTCGTAGTCGTTCTGGTGATAGATTGAAAGCTCTTCATTATGAAAACCATGGGTTTACTTTGTGGTATCGTCGTTTAGACAAGGGGAAATTTATTTTTCCAAGAAATACTCAAGGTCATTTAGAATTAACACGTGAGCATTTTGAGTGGTTGATGGCAAGTAATAAATTTGTTCACCATGGGGGTAGCGAACCCTTGATTTATGAAGATATTTATTAAAAATATTAACTTTTTTGCATGTGCATATGATACAATAGTTACATGCAAAAAAGTGATTTACCTCTATCTATAGACGAGTTACAAGCTAAGCTTGAAAGCCAAGATGCATTAATTCAATCTCAAAAAGAAGAAATCCTATCTTTAAATCAAAAATATCTTAATTTACTTGAACAATTTAAATTGGCACAACAACGCAAATTTGGTCGTTCGTCAGAATCTAATGTCTTGCAAATGGAAATGCAATTTGATGAGGCAGAATCAATTGCAACCGAGGAAATACCGGAGGAAGATAATACGGTTACGATTACCTATACTCGCAATAAACCAAAAAGTCGTACTTTACCTGAAGATTTACCTCGTGAAAGAATTGAGTACGATATCTCTGAAAGTGAGAAGCAGTGTTCTTGTGGTTGCGTAAAACAGCGTATCGGGGAAGAAGTAACTGAACAATTAGATTTTATTCCTGCCAAGCTGAAGGTTGTTGCTCACGTGCGTCCCAAATACGCTTGCAACAATTGTGAGGATGGCGTTAGCATAGCTTCTATGCCAGTATTATTTTTACCTAAGAGTATAGCTGCACCCAGCCTAGTGGCTCATACAATTGTAAGTAAATATCAGGATCATATGCCCCTGTATAGACAAGAGAAAATATGGCAACGATTAGGGGTTGAAATACCTAGAAATACAGTTTGCGGTTGGATAATGGCTGCTGCTGAAATTTGCATGCCTATGAGAGACGCTTTAATCAATAGTTTAAGAACATCGGGCTATATACAAGCAGATGAAACACCCGTACAAGTAATGAATGAAAACAATCGAAAAAACACTTCTACGAGTTATATGTGGGTGTATTCTCATTTAAGTTCTTTTAAAAAAATAATTTTATTTGATTATAGAGAAACCAGGCAAGCAATCTGGCCAAAGGAAATATTGCAAGGATACAAGGGATATTTACAAACAGACGGTTACAATGGTGTGCGACACGAGGTTGCACGATGAACTGTTGTTTGGCAAAAGGATGTGCAAGAACAACCTGCTGTTACGTCAGCAGTTTCCTATCTAGACATGCGATCCGAGCAATCAGGTGGTGTGAAGCTCTAGAGACAATATAGCCACAGGAGAACTGTAGGAAGCCTCGTGAGAAGCAACTGAAACTGCTAGCACTAAGCAGTGAGGCGTTAGGAATGAATGGTATGGTTAACATATGTGAACTTCTTATAAACACCGTTAAGCCGAAGGAGCTAAAAGTGCTGATAGGCTTCATCCAAAATGGAATGTAACTCGAGTATGCAGCTACCGTCTACTGCATCACGTATCAAGAGAGTTATCGGTGGAATCGAAGAACCTAACCCATTCTGTTCATCATGCAAAACGTGAGAACTCCGTATCATTCCCATAAGGGTAGGCAAGCTGCAAAGTCTGCACAATATGATGCGGAATTGGGAGGTTAGAGAAAGCGAATGTATCACTGTAATGGTGATAATACGGATTTAAATGTCACCCGACACGAAAGTGGGCCCACTTCTAACGGGTCTTAATCGCAAGATATTTTGGAGAATCAATTTAATATGGGGAAGCAAATGACAACGGTGTCCGTTAAGGAATCGCTTGGTGCGTCCATAACTCGTAATCTCAGGTGGGATGCCATTGATTGGCAAGAAGCGGAGGTTCAAGTAAATAGACTGCAAAATCGTATTGCGAAGGCATATAGGGAAGGAAGACATAATAAGGTTAAATCCTTACAATGGCTGCTAACCCACTCGCTCAATGCTAAATTATTAGCCACTAAGCGAGTCACTACAAATAAGGGAGCAAAAACATCAGGGGTAGATAATGTCAGATGGCATACATCTGCCGACAAGGTACAAGGAGCGTTATCGCTTAAGCGACACGCTTATAAGGCCCAACCATTAAGAAGAATTTATATTCCAAAGAAAACAGGAAAGATGAGACCTCTATCGATACCTACGATGCGATGTCGAGCGATGCAAGCTTTATACTGGCTAAGCTTAGATCCAATCGTAGAAATGATAGCCGATAAAAATGCCTATGGATTTAGGCAACAGAGGTCAACGGCAGATGCGATTGAGCAATGTTTCAAAGCACTATCGCTACCTGGCTCATCTCAATATGTTTTGGAGGGAGATATAAGATCTTGCTTTGATACGATTTCCCATACGTGGCTATTAAATAATATCGCTATGGATAAGGAAATATTGAAGAAGTGGTTAAAGGCTGGCTATATAGAAAATGGGATGGAATACGCTACCAATCTGGGTACACCTCAAGGAGGAATTATCTCACCCACTCTTTTGAATGCAACGTTAAGCGGGCTGGAGGATGCGATTAAATCGCAAACATACGCACGCAGAGATAAGGTACACATCTGCATATATGCAGACGACTTTATTATAACTGGCGCCACAAAAGAGTTACTAACAGATAAGGTGAAGCCAATTGTAGAAACATTCTTGCGTGAGCGAGGTTTAGAACTTTCCGAAGAAAAAACCAAAATTACGCACATCACAGAGGGATTCAATTTTCTTGGCTGTAATATAAGGAAATATAACAGCAAACTTATTATTAAACCATCAAAGGAAAGCAGCAAACGCTTTCTGAGTGAAATAAGAAGTTTAATCAAGAAAAACAAATCGGTCACTACAGAAAATCTAATTAATCTGCTAAACCCAAAAATCAGGGGGTGGGCTAATTATTATAAGTATGTATGTTCCAAAGAAACCTTCAGTTATATAGGCTGCCAATTATTTAAGGCATTGTGGAGATTTTCTAGTCGTAGACATCCCAACAAAGGCTGCAAATGGGTTAAAGCGAAATACTTTAGATCGGATGGCAATCGGAACTGGGTGTTCAATACCGAAATAAAAGATAAGCATGGAAATAGAGCAAATCTAGATTTGGTAGATATAAATCAAGTTAAAATAAAAAAGGCATGTTAAAATCAGAGCGGAAGCAACCTTGTATAACCCCAGATTCAGAGAGTATCTGGAAAATAGAAAGCGAGCTCCGAACACTCGTGATATAACATGAATGCTAGCAATTTACGCTTGATAAATTTGCCCCTCTTATGAAGGGTACATACTATGCCGGGTCGCAACGATCTTATTAAGGCTTGAGCGTAATGATGCGAAAGTATCACGTTGCGTTCTTAGAGGACGGGATTTACAGCAATGTAAATCCTGTTACTCGACTATTATTGGGTAGATGATGATCCTAATATTATACATTTAGGCTGCATGGCGCATGCTCGTCGCCCATTTGCTGAATTAGTTAAAATAGCTAAAGCTGTGGGTAAATCACATAAAGCTGCCACCTATTTTCAAAAACTCTATGCTATTGAAAAAATAGCACGCGATGAGCATTATAACCTTATACAACGTTATGAGCTTAGGCTGGAAAAATCTAAACCCATACTTGAAGAAATGAAAGAATGGCTCGAAAAATCTATGTCTCATGCTGTTCCAAAATCCAAATTGTCTAAAGCATTTATTTACATGCAAGAAAGATGGAGTGAATTAAATAATTATTTACAAGATGGTATTTTAGAAATAGACAACAATAACGTTGAAAATCAAATTAGGCCATTTGCTTTGGGACGTAGAAATTAGCTATTCTCAGGAAGTCCTCGTGGTGCACACGCGAGTGCACTATTTTACAGCCTGATTGCCACATCAATAGCAAGTAAGTGGAATCCCTTTGAATATCTTCTATATCTTTTTGAAAATATACGAAACTGCAAAACTGAATTAGATTACATTAATTTGCTGCCGTTTAATATTAAACACGAACCCACTGTTAGTTAACCACTGTAAATAAAAAAATTTTTTATCAAAATATATTAAGTTTATTTGGCCGAACGCTTACTTATATTATGAAAATACTTTGATCTTCACCCGAGGGAGTCTTCATTAAAGTTTAATTTTTGATCTTAGGTATAAAGATGAGCACTCGCTACTTTTATCTGTATTATTAAATGTTCTGCTATCATTTATAAGTACCCAAACATGCTGTGTCATCGAGTAATTATTCAACAACCCCTGTTCATGATTAATTTCTAATACATGTCGAGCTTTCTTGAAACTAATATATTCTTCTTGCAATTCAGTATCCATGTTACTAAATAAAATTGTTTTATAATCAGCATCACGATCAATATTATGAAAATTACTCATAATATCCAATATAAAAAGTCTTGTACTCATTGCACAACGATGTGCTCTTTGTTTTATTAGTCGCAAAATCATCATTTGTTGAGCCAAAACTAATTTTTCAGCAGAAGGGGCTTGTATTTTCATAATCATATCTAAAGGAAATTCACCATTTTTATTACATAAATTTGGAAAAATTAAACACTTAAAACAATTTGATATTGAAACCTCATCATTCTCGGCAATGAAGCAATGTAATACCGAGAAGCCTTGCTCGTTTTGTTGATCAATAGATAAGCCAGAATCCTTAAATAATTTAATTTCATTATTTTTTATTAATGTATACACATAATTGAATAAGTTATCATTTTTATGTTCTTTTAACCAATTAGATGATACATTTCCTTTTATCATTGGCTTTAGAAATAAAAGTGTTCGCTTTTGTTCTTCTAGGTTATGCAATAGAATGTCTAAACTACTTTTATAATGCGTATGAGCAACTTTCAAAAGGATATCCTTTTTATCCCACGTTGTTTTATCTAATGCATTGTGTTTATACAGTATTGTGGAATACCATTGTTTTTTGTTTTCAAAAAAACTTAGTATACTTTCCCGCATTTTCGTATCTTTACATTTTGTTATGCAATCTAACGCGGTCATTCCCAATGAGTTGGTCAAGTAAAGACAAGGAGAGGTTTCATATAGATTTTCTAATAATTTAACATTGCCAATCTCAACTGCACGATGAAATAACGTATTTCCTTGCTTATCCCTAATAAAAATTAAACGTATTTGTAGCTCGTTAAGAATGATGCAAAAATCTTTTATATTTTGACATGCTAATTTAAATAAAAAATCAAAGCGCTCATCAGATTCTCGAGGTAATAATCTCTCTATGTTTTCAAATTGCCTAAGATTTCCAAATAAATTTCCTTTAAATTTTTGCACAAACTTACTAGCACATTCTACACCAGAATGTTCTAAATTCTTCCTTTTATCAAGAGACATATCAAAATCAAGAGTATCTACATCTTTTGTATTAATATGAACTGTTCGTATGATTTCATCTGGATTTAAATAGTAATCACTTTCTTGTTTTGTAAATGAAATAATAGAGAAAAGTACATTATTTAAGAAGGTGGTCAGGTTATTTTGATCAACTCTAGGTAGTATGGATTCATTCTCTTCATAGAAGGCATAGACCTCCGGGCTTAGTAAACGTAAGCCTATAGCAGCATAATTAGTTATTTTATCATCAGGTGAGCCAAATGTTGCTCCCTCAGCATTTATATAACATCTTTTATCAAACATGCCTAAAATATAATTATCTAAAGAGCCACCATCAAAAAATTGATCATTTCCATATTCATCATGTAACTTTTTTCCATTATTAAAAACATAATATTTATGAGGGGTGAAAAAGACTTGGATACTCATGGAGCATCTAACTGCATCAACAATTATCGCATCCGGCGTGGTCTTATAAGAAAATAACATCGTCCTTTTTCGTGAAGCATTGTACGCTACAATATATAAATCTTTATATTTAGCATTGCCATTTGCGTATTCATGTAATCGGGCAAAGGTTAAATTTTCATCGAATCCTTTCCCTTTTACCCATTTAACAAAATTTTCTCTTAACACTTCTCCAGGAAATATACCCAATTCATTTTTTAACTTTACTAAAAAAGGAGCTATTCGAGTTATCACTCTCTCAATATCTACTTTGATCTTTTCAAATTCATTATCGTGTACACCTAAAGCTTTCAGCAATTCATAAAATGGTGTAAACATTGGATATTTTTCATTAGCACCACCTATAATAGTTTTAATAATAACATTCTTTATTGCCTTAAAATCACCACTTTTTACTCCTGAAACAAAATTTGTCAACAAATGAAATAAACCTTTGCCTAAAAATAATTCTAAACCGTTTGGTTGGGATAATTCATTTTTTATTGCAAAAAACTCATCTCTTAATTCTATATCTAATAATTCTTTAAAATTTAATTCAGCAAGTATCCCTCCTACTTCTTCAATACTATAACCCAGAGCTAACAACATCGCGTTAATTGCACCAGCGGAAGCCCCTGCGACAATTTTTAAGTCTTCTAACCTTAATATTTCTTCCTCTATAAGTTTCTTGAGAGCGCCATAAAATGCAAGGCCTTTTACTCCACCTCCTTGAAAAACAATAGTATTAATTCTTGTAGACGTTAAAATTAAAGGATTGACATCCATTTCATGAAAAAGCGACAGCTCGTTGATTTCTTGAGCAAGCATTACAGGAGATTTACCTTGCTTATTAACAATTGAACTGTTAGCATTTAATTGTAATAATAAGTGACTACAAGCTAGCATTCGATGGTTAAGAGTGATATGAAGAGGAGTATCACCATTTTCGTCTACTATATTTACATCCAAAAAATATTTTTTTACTGCTACATTAATCAGCTCATGGTGACCATATTTTCCCGCAACATGAAGAATAGATTGATTATTTTTACCTTTGGTCGTTACATCTAAATGATATATTTCAATTAAATCTTCTAAAATATTAACCGCACCAAATCTAGCTACAAAATATAATACAGAATTATAACTTTCATTTTGCCATTTTAACAAATCTTCTTTTTTAAACGAAAAGTGGCGCCAAGCTTCTATATCATCATTTATAATAGTTAAGTAACTAGGCGGTACAATAGTAGCATCAATTTTTATAAAATTTAATTGATTATTTGAAAGCATCTTAATTAAATGCGTCGCATTCTCGGGATATATAAGGAAAAATTCTTGCAATACTGTTTCACAACCATACATTTTAAATAATGCATTAATCAAATAACTAATATATTGAGTAGAGTCATATAATCCCTCTATAGTCAGTAATGATTTTAATAAGAAAAATTGGAAAGGCAGATCATTTATTATAATAGCATTATCAATTAACTCTTTTAATTTTTTTAATTCAATTGTAGGTAAACTACCATTTATTTTCATTTGATGAATTAAATAATATAATTCTATTTTTGGATTGTTACTGTTAGAAATTGTTAAACCATTCTGTACTCCGAATTTACTGTGTAAAAAATCTACTATGTGTATTTGATCATGCTTTAAAGCTAAAGCAGTTAATTCTATAGCATTTAATGATTTACAATACGGTAATAACAATTTTAAACAAAGCTGATGTCCTTTAATGCACGCAATAGATAACGCATTCATTTCATAATTGGTTATGGTGTCAATATTATTGACTTTTGGTAGAAGATACGCTAATATTTTAGGAAAATTAAAATTTACAGCTAAAAAAACTTGACTTTCCCCTAAAGGTGTTAAGAGATCTAAGTTGGCACCTGCTAAATACAACTTTTTAAGCATCGTCAAGTTTTCTTGTAAAATTGCAAGATGGCTTGCTGCCCAACCGGAACCATCCGTTACATCAATATATTCCATATGTTTTAACAACTCATCAACTACCAAATGGGAATTTAAGCTAACCCCCAGATGTAATGGAGTCCATCCTAACTCATTACTAGAAATTTTTTGTCCAGCGAAACTTGGTTTAAAAAAAATGAACGCCTTTAATTTTTGCATATCCATATGACGTATAGCATTTAAAAAATCTTCTTCATACATACCTTTTTATCTCTCAGTATTCATTTATAACCTACAATGGTTACATATCTTAATCACTTACCTTCTAAAGAATAATTAACAGCCCGCCGTCTTACTACTTTACTCTTTGTATTTAAGCTTTGCTACAGCAAGATCAGCCATTTGTTGCTGCTCTGTGTTCTTATTTGTTTGCTGCGCAATAGGTGTATTTTTTGGACTTGACTCAGAAAAAATTACCGACTTAGGTGAGGGTGGGGCTGATAATGCAATAAAGTGATCTCGCCCATTATATTGTATGTAAATTCTTTTGTTTCCATAGGATTTTGTAGCATAAATTTCAATTCTTTGATTATTATAAATAGAAATTTTAGCTTTTAACATATGAGCTACTACATCTACCATAGAAGTTGCTTCTTGTTCTGCAAAATGTCGTTGAAAAGCAAACCATTGGTTAGCGCCATAATACTCGCTTACATACGTCTTATAATTATCTTCATTTTCACAGTATTCCTTAAATCCTTGCTCAGCTTGCGCAAACAACTGCATACGTACGCTTAGAAAATTTTTAAAGGCATGGCTATATTTTTCTTGATTCTCTTTTTGTGAGAAGAAAATATCTAATTGCTCTAATGAGAGACGCTGTCCTACTGGATGACTTAAAGCATCATTACATTTAGCTACTGCCTCTCTCATAGCTTCATGAGCTTCATAATAGTTATTGACTAATTGACAGATAGGATTGCTTCTCATACTTTTAGGCAGTGCAAAACGTTCTAAATAATTTAATTCTGTACTTTCGCTAGTAATACCTTGATCGTCAAGAGAAGACGTTATATGTATGGCAACTTGAGCAAGTTCCTCATCTTCTTTTAAAGCCTCTGCTACTTGAAATAGCTCAGCAATTCTATCCAAACGTTCTTTTTCAGATTGATTTTCTTTTTCTGCAATTTCTTTTTTTCTACCTAAATAAACCGCTGTTATTGCAGCAGCATTCCTAATTTCCGGCGCTAAAAGTCTTCGAAAATTTACATTAGTGGCATTTTCTGATGCCAAAGCATACTCTACCAAATCAGCACGATTAATTCCTGCAGCCACATCGAAACAATTCCATCCTAATTGCTGTTTTTTTGACGGGGTATTCAATGTCATAACATCTTCAGTAGTCGCACTCTCTGGTAAACTTCTTGTTAATTTGCAAATCAAAGTTATATTGGTTTCAACTTTATATTGTAAATCTTTGTTTTCTCGTTCTAATTGTTGTATTAATTTCTTTATATCTTCTTTATTTTTTGGAGTTGGCTTTTCCATTGAAGAATGACCTTCATTAAGCAATGATGCTGCTTTTCTAGAATATTCATTAAGGCTTTTACTATCCATATAATGCCATTTACGAAAGTGTATCGTTTCTATACCAGCTTCATCTTGATATATATAAGGGGGGGAAAGTTCTCCTTGTGGAAATTGTGTAAGCAGAAAAGCTTCATCTAATATCTTTCCTCCATATGTTAAAACTGGATTTTTCATAAATACATTTAATGTTGTCTTGGTATTATCTTCAGTTATTATAAAAGCATTTTCATTAATATATTTATCTCTTTTTTCCGCGATAAATTTCTTATATTCCTCAACACTTTTTCTTACTAATGAGCCTGGTTCATATATCTCTAACTCTGAAATACTAATCAATACTTCCATTTTGCTTCTTAAGGCGTCAAGTTTCTCTATTGAATCCTTCAGTTTGATTTTCAATTGCTCATTTTTTTGTTCAGTCACTTTGATATTGTCTTTATGTCCATCAATATCTTTCTTAGACTTTTCAATAAGACCGTCAAAAGTTTGTTTTTCTATCTGTTTCCCACTTTTTTTCTTTTCAATATTCTTTTGATGTGTTTGATTATCTGTTATTATTTCTGCTATTTCTTTATTTAGAATTATTTCTCTTTCACCTAACTTTTTTAAAGATGCTTTAATTTCTAAAATTCTTCGTTTATTTTCAGGATCATCTTTTGTTTTAATGAAAGCTAGAACTTCCGCTTTAGCTGGGCGTGGACGATAATTTGATACATATTTTGCTACGTATATTCCACTCTTACACCGATCATCCTCAGTCGTCCACTCCCCATTTTCATAAGACAATTTTATATCAACAATTTCTTCTCCGTTTGGAGTTCGTATGTCAACTTCGAGAGATCTCCACGCAAATGCTTCAAACCACCAAACAGTTTCATCAATCTGTCTTTTAGTATAGAATTTAGGTGTGTCAACGTCAATTTTTCCAAGCTCTTCATTCATATTTTTTTTATTAGTTTTAATGTTTTCAAGCTCTACGTCTTTTGCCTCTTTGGTTTCTTTTCCTTGCTTAATAAGCTTTGACCACAATGCAATTTCTTTATCAACTTTACTATCAACGGATTTGCTGTTCACCCCTCCTCCACCCCCCAGGTAAGTACTAAATGCTTCTATTCTCTGTTTGCTATCTTCAATATTCATTAAGCCTTCTTTTATTTCCTTATCATAATCATTAATTTCGCGTATTAATTGAGAGGCATCATATGCAAGATCAAGCATAGATTCATCAAATATTTTACGATTATTGTCATACTTTGAAAAATTAAAATCATTAATTGTAATAGGTTCAATCATTTCTTGTACATCCGTATTAAGTCCCACCCATCCTTTAAGGTGGTCAATCATTCCTTTTTTCCTAGGCTGAATCCCTTTAATCCGATTCATCACGCCTTCGCATGAAATCCCACCATCCAGCGGATTAAGAACTATTGTTTGTGAATCTAATTTTTTTTGCAATTCAGTTAAACAACCCTGCATTAATTCATAATCACTTTTCATTAATCCCTTATCTAAAGCAGTAAGACTACTATCTTGATTTAATACCCTAGAACATTGTGCTAGTGTTGCCTTGATACCACCCTTCACGTTACCCATTATCCGTGCTTCATTTTGACCTTCCGGCGTCTTAGTAATTAAAAAGATGGATGAAGCGATCATCTCGGCAGGATTTTTAAATAATCTTGCAAGTGTTCCAACCAACTCAAAAAGTTCTTTTATTTTAGAATCTGTAAAATCATTATAAGGAGCTAAAATCAGAAAAGCTTTAATTTGTCTTGCGTTACGTATAGTAAGCTCCATGCTGAGAGATTCAATAGCAGCCTCTTCTCTAGTTCTATTACCATTAAATCCAGGACAATCGGTTAAAACTCCTCCAACAAAATCATGACTATCTGGCCTAGCATAAAGCGTACATGATTCTTCTGAAAGGCCAATTTCAAAAGCAGGCTCTACCCCATTCGCAACAACAACACTCCATCGTCCATGATGATCCTCGCCTTCTACCATAGGTTTACCTAATAAATAATTAGCTGTGGTACTTTTACCAGCTCCAGTTCTACCCAACAATAAAATTAAATTTTGATTATTTGCTAACCTAGTATACCTATATCCTTCTTCAACTTTTTTTTGTATATATTCGATATTTAATGGCATGATTCCTTCCCCCTAGTAAAACTTAATATTCCTAAAAACTACATCTATTAACAATCACAATGTGCGACTTCTATCTTTAAAATCTTATCTTTAAAAAATGTTATATCATTAAAGTTACGCCATGTGCAACTTTAATTTAGAGGGCTTTAGAGGAATAATTAATGATTTAGGCACTTGCTTAGAGATCCCCTTGTATCTTTAAAGAGTTATATCATAAAGTTTATTTTCCGGTGAAAGCAGGATGATAAAAAGGTGGGGTAGGCCGTTATCCCCTTGGGCTAAGAACCCGTAAATGAGCGCTGGTCGCCCCACCTCCCTATAGTAACTCGAACAGTTACCAGGAGCTTTTAAAGATATAAGGGGATTCTTAAGTTATTTATCAGTGGATTGTGCAATTATTTCAAGAGAATCTATATCAAATGGTATGTTAATTTGTGCCATAATATCCAATCCTTTTAATTTATTAACTTAAAATTATAACCCTTATTTTCCAATGTTTCTACTACATACACGATTGCAGGAGAGCCTAATTTTTTTGGTTTTTTATCCAAGTGTACAAGGTTGTCGTTTTAATCCCAAGTTCTTGTGCTGTTTGTTCAATATATTGTGAAGAAGACAAAGCTATCTTAATAGCTTGATTCTTAAATTCCTTGTCAAAATATGGTTGTGTTGCAAAACGAAAGTCGTAAACTATACTTAAATAATCCCGGTATTAACATACAGAAGT
>CAMFHA010000082.1 GCA_945952115.1 uncultured Legionella sp.
CTCCTCAGCATGAACGGACTTTATAGTCAACAAAAACTTAAGGCTAATTGAAAGCTTTATGCGCGGAATCCAGCTTCTACCTCATTTCAAGGCCGTCTGGATGCTGTGCATAAAGCACAGCACGTAGGCAACAGAAACATGTTTAGTGCTCAAAATTTAGATGCGTTTACCCTAGCTTAGTCAAGCATAGTTTTACTTTAGTAAAACTATAATCTATAATAGAGAATATAAATAATCGGAGCTTCCTGATGACTTACTTAGCTATTAGACAATCTGGCGGAGCGAATATTATTAGCATTCCCAAAGCCATTTTAAAAACACTTGGTTTACATGTAGGGTCAACTCTAGATTTATCCATTGTAGATAGTAAAATTGTTTTAACACCTGTTGTTGAAAAGCAAACCTTAGAAGATTTGTTGCTGGGTAGTGCTCAAGAAAAATTACATTATACTGAAGAAGATCGCGAATGGATTGAAGCGCCAACAGTTGGTAAGGAAATTGAATGAGTTATATCCCTGAACAAGGAGATCTTATTTGGCTTGATTTTGATCCCAGCAGCGGGAAGGAAATTATGAAACGCCGCCCGGCTTTTGTTATTTCTAGAAAAATATTTAATGAACACACCAAACTGGCTATCGTTGCGCCCATTACTAATACCATTCGAGGGATTAAGCTAGAAGTCCTATTACCTGATAAAATTGAGACCAAGGGAGCAATTCTTGTCTATCAGCTCAAATCAATTGATTTTATTCAAAGAAATGCGGAATTTATTGAGAAAACTCCCTTAGCTATTGCTGAACAGGTATCATCTATAGCTCAATTACTAGTGCAATAGTGAGGTCACTTTTGACTTAAACCTTCTTCAAGATTATTTAGGTATAATTTTAATTTTATTTAATGTTGAAGGTTTAAATTGAGCACTAACTCGTGTAAATGTTTTTTTTGATGAACGCTGGTGCATTAAATAATTTAAAATCACTGAAGTACAATAGGGCAAAAAAAAGAGTAATAGGCTGTAGTTAATCGTTTTGCTTACTAGTAGCTCAATAAATAAAGCAATTAATAAAGATAATTGTACTAATTTGCTTTTGATAAAATCAGTAATGAATAATTTATACATAGAACATCCTAATTACAGGTCCACTTATATTCAGCAATAATGGAATACACTTCATTATCACCAATAACTATATGATCTAATAAACGCGTATCAATTAACTCTAATGCTTCTCGAATACGCTCTGTAACGGCAATATCTTCATAACTTGCATCAGATAAACCTGAAGGATGATTATGAGCCAATATGAGAGCAGCTGCATTGAGTTGAAGAACACGTTCGACAATAGGCCGAGTATGAATAGTGGCTGAATTAATAGTGCCGGAAAATAATTCTTCATAAGCTATGATGCGATGTTGATTGTCTAGAAATAAGGCAGCAAAAGTTTCATTTTTATAATCACGCAAACGTTTTTTTAAATAAGCATAAGTTTGTTGGGTATTAGTAATTTGGGTTTCTTTTTGCAAAGCAATAAAATCACTGCGATGGCATAATTCTTTAATTGCTTGTAATTGTACATAACGCACCAGGCCTAATCCCTGAACTTGCTGAAAATCTTGAGGGGTGCTATTGAATACTTCACGAATATCACCACAATGTTGAAGTAGGTTATTAGCTAGCTGTAAACAAGTATTTTTTTTTGTACCAGAACTAATAAACACCGCTAATAATTCTGCATCAGAAAGCTGCTCTGTGCCTTGAGTTAATAGTTTTTCACGCAACTGCAATGGTCGTGTTGATGAATTAACCTTCATGTTTTATTCCTTTTTTATTCCTTTATTGCGAAGTTTGTGCTTTGATCGAGGATATTCTTATCAAAAATAGTGTGTCATGCAAGATTTTATTAATAAAAAAGTTCTTCTTGGTATCTCAGGCGGTATTGCTGCCTATAAATCGGCTTATTTGGTTAGGGAGTTGACACGCCTAGGTGCTCAAGTACGTGTCGTAATGACTCAAGCGGCTCAGGAGTTTATTACTCCTTTAACATTGCAGGCTTTATCAGGTTTTGAAGTAAGGGTAGATTTATTTGATTCTCAAGCAGAGCGTGCGATGAGTCATATTGAATTAGCTCGTTGGGCTGATTATTTTGTTATTGCTCCTGCGACTGCGAACTGTCTAGCAAAAATGGCCCAAGGGATTGCTGACGATCTTCTTTCTACTTTATATTTAGTGGCAGAGATACCTGTTGTAGTTTGTCCTGCAATGAATCACAGTATGTGGGCTCATGCAGCAACTCAAACTAATTGCCAGATATTGCATGAACGCGGAGTTACTTTTGTTGGTCCGAATGAAGGGTCTCAAGCTTGTGGCGAGCAGGGGTTTGGACGAGTTAGTGAACCCGATCAAGTTATTAATGCGTTACGTTTGCTTGAAGTACGTCAATTATTAGTAGGAAAAAAGCTAGTAATTACCGCAGGGCCGACACGAGAGCTGATTGACCCAGTGCGCTATTTAAGCAATTACAGTTCAGGAAAAATGGGCTATGCCCTTGCTGAGGCCGCTTTAATGGCAGGTGCCCAAGTTGTTCTAATTTCTGGTCCTAGTTCACTCTTAGCTTCTGATAAGATTGAATTGATTAAAGTGGAATCAGCACAAGAAATGTTTGAAGCAGTAATGAACCATTTAGATGCAGAGCCTATTTTTATTGCTGCTGCTGCAGTTGCGGATTATCGCATCAAAATACCTCTTCAAGATAAAATGAAGAAAACAGAGCATGAAGAGTTGAGTTTAACTCTGCAGCGCACACAAGATATTTTAAGTGCTGTTGCAGAAAGTGGTAAAGCCTCTTTTGTTATTGGCTTTGCAGCAGAAACTTCGAATCTTATTGAATACGCCAAAGATAAATTAAAACGTAAAAAATTAGATATGGTAGTGGCTAATGCAGTAGGAAAAGGGCTAGGATTTGAATGTGAAGAAAATCAAGCAGTGGTTATTACAAAAAATCAGCAAATAGAACTTAAATTAAGCCATAAAACAGGTTTAGCTGCGCAAATTATTGCAATCCTTTCCTCAAATTTGCACAATACCTCTTTATTTAGGAGTTAAACTCAATGCCGCATGTCATTCAATTAAAAATTTTAGATCCTCGTATTGGATCAAGTATTCCAATGCCCGCTTATGCAACGGATGGTTCTGCTGGACTAGATTTACGCGTTTGTATCGACGAACCTTTGCGCATTGCTCCTCAAGAAACAGTCTTACTAGCTACTGGTTTATCTATTTATATTGCTGATCCTAAATTAGCTGCTGTTATTCTACCTCGATCTGGCTTAGGCCATAAAAATGGTATTGTTTTAGGAAATTTAGTAGGTTTAATTGATTCTGATTATCAAGGAGAATTGAAGATCTCTTGTTGGAATCGAGGAAGCGAATCGTTTATTGTTAATCCTGGAGATCGGATTGCTCAATTAGTTTTTCTTCCTGTAGTACAAGCTGCCTTTGAAGTAGTTGATGAATTTATAGAAAGTGATCGTGGTGAAGGTGGATTTGGTAGTTCTGGGAGAAACTGATGATTTATCAGCAAAAACAAGTAATACGTTCCGCATTTAGAGCTTATGATATTCGTGGAATTATTAATCAAGATTTAGATGAAAATTCTTTTTACAGTATTGGTCTAGGCTTGGCTTATTATTTGAAGCAATTAGCTCGCTCACAAACCTATTTAGCCCGTGATGGACGTTTAACTAGTCTTCATCTTGCCGCTGCTTTGAAACAAGGTTTATTAGATAGCGGTATTGATGTTATTGATTTAGGCGAAGTTGCCACACCAGTAATGTATTATGCTACGTACACTCAGAATATTGATTGTGGTTTAATGATAACAGGCAGTCATAATCCTGCAAATTATAATGGCATAAAAATGGTTTTAGCAGGTAAGACTCTTGTTCAAGAAAATATTGAGCTTCTTTATCAATTTATCTTAGAAAAAAAACGTATTTATGGAACAGGTCAAGCGTCTGACTTTAATATTTTACCGGACTATCAGCAACGAATTATTCATGATATTCAATTAAAACGCCCTTTAAAAGTAGTAGTAGATTGCGGAAATGGTGTTGCCGGCCCTGTGGTTCCTAAAGTGATAACGGCTCTAGGTTGTGAAGTGATTCCTTTATATTGTGATGTGGATGGGCATTTTCCTAACCATCATCCAGATCCTACTGTAGAAGAAAATTTGTTGGATTTAAAAAAAACCGTATTGGCTCATCAAGCCGATTTGGGCTTGGCGTTTGATGGAGATGCTGATCGATTAGGACTTGTTACTGAACAAGGAGAGATGATTTTACCTGATCGTTTAATGATGTTTTATGCTCAAGAAGTTTTGAGTCGAAATGCAGGAGCTACTATTGTTTATGATGTAAAATGTTCTAAGCATTTAGGCGAGATGATAGAGCTTTCCGGTGGTGTAGCAAAAATGTGTCCAACAGGGCATTCTATTGTAAAAGCAGTGATGCGAGAAGAGCAGGCTGTTTTGGCTGGCGAAATGAGTGGTCATTTATTTTTTAAAGATCGTTGGTATGGTTTTGATGATGCCCTTTATAGTGCTTGTCGTTTATTAGAATTAATCAGTGCTTCTCCTTTAACAATCAGCGAACAATTCAACTCTATTCCTAATAGTATTAATACCCCAGAAATAAAAATTGCTATTAGTGATGAAGATAAATTCAATTTTATGGAGCGTTTTAGTCAAATCGCAGAATTTTCAGGAGCGACTATTATCCGAATAGATGGAATGCGTGTGGAGTTTCCTAAAGGCTGGGGTTTATTGCGTGCATCAAACACTACTCCTTGTTTAGTTGCTCGTTTTGAAGCAGAAGATGAAGCCAGTTTAATTGAAATTCAGCAATTATTTAAAAAGCAAATGCAACGTCTCAATGAAGATTTAGTGGTTTCTTTTTAGTTAGCGATTGTTTCTATGTATCCGACATTCCGCAGCACAGTATTTTTTAGATAAAAAGTGAGTAAATTTGAATTTTAAAGCGCAGTTTACATACAAGTAAATGAGCATTTAAAATTCAAATTTACTCACTTTTTAGCAAAAAAGACGAAGCTGCGGAATGTCGGATGTATTCTTTTTCTATACGGCATAAGCAATTAATGACGTCAAGCTCCTCTCTGTTTACCCTGCTCGACCTTTGGGGTTCCATTCTCGGAGTATGTAAATTTTCCTGCTGTCTTTCTCGTGAAGGCTGAGGGTAAAAATTAAACACTGTGCTAAATTTATGAATGGTTTTCCGCCTTTGCGGGAAAGACATAGCGGTAAATACTACTAAATTACATACTCCGTGAACGCTTATCCTTGAGGTTTTTTGTCAGTCCTGTTTTTATTGCAACGTAGAGCATCACTTCTAGGGGCATTTGATTTTGAAGACGAGCGGGTATTTTTTCTTGTTTTATAATGTTTAAAGAATATTTTTTAGAAAGTTCTTGGATATAAGTAGGTTGATGGCTAAAACGAGCACTGCTTTCTAATTGCCAGGCATGTTCTTGGCTAATTTCCCCAGTAAAAATAAAGTAATGATCTGAGCTTAAATGTTCACTAATAAGTTGTATTAATGGTTCTAAATCACCAAAATAAGGTAGCACATCAGCGGCTACAATTAGATCATAGCTTTGAGTATCTTGTTGGAGAAAGGCAAGTGCCTCCATTTGAATGAGTTCATCATAGACTGCTTTTTTCTTCGCATGCTCAATCATTTTTTCAGCGATATCAACTCCTGTTAGTTGTTTACAATATTCACGTACAGCTACTCCTGTTAAGCCAGTACCGCAACCTAGATCTAAGATCTTATTTAAGGTTAATAATTCAAATTGATGCAATGTACGAGCGATATGAGTTGGGACACTGTATTTTAATTGTTCGCTCATATGCTGATCATAATATAAGGCATAATTATTAAATAAATTATGGGCATATTCAGGCGTATTTTCACCTTGTTTAATTCCAGTAATAGCATTGAGCATATGACGGCTAATTTTATCTTCAGGATTGACTACTAGAGCTCGCTCTAAATAATGACGAGAGGTTTCTCTATTATCAAGTTTTAAATAAATTGCTGCTAAATTATTTAACGTGGGAGCATGATTAGGGTTAAGTAGAATAATTTGATCAAAATGCAGTGTTGCTTCATTTAAATGACCTAAAGCCATTTGAGCGACACCGGAATTATATAAATATTCAATATTATGAGGCTCTTTTTGTAATAAAACATCATAATGCATCAACGCATTTTCAAAACGATCGTGATGCATGAAGGTAGCTGCCAAATTATTGCGTGCATCCATTTCTTCATTATCTAAAGCCAAAGCTTTGCTAAAATAGTCTACAGCTCTTTGATTTTGTTCACGTTTAAGAGCAATAACTCCTAAATTAACCAAGGCCTCAACGTGTTCATTATGGTGTTTAATTACTATTTGCAAGGCTTGCTCGGCTTTATCTAGATCATTCTTTTCAAGGTATAATACGCCTAAATAAAATTGTGCCTCAATAGAATCTGGGTTTAAGGCGAGGACATTATTAAATTGAGTTTTTGCTGCATCTAATTGATTATTTTTTAAAAATAAAAGCCCTAAATTAAAATGAGCAGAGCTAAAATCAGGCGCTGCATGAGTGGCTTTAATATAATGGCTTAATGCTTCTTCATATTTATTTTGCAGAGCATATAAATTGGCTAAATTACTATGAGCTTGAGCATAATTAGGCGCTAATTCGATCGCTTTTAAATAATGCTTAATTGCTTCATCTAGTTGATTATTTTTTTTATATGCATTAGCTAAATTATTTAATAAATAGGGTTCTGGGTTAATTGCATTAGCTTGTTGTAGAAAATCAAGAGCCTCTTTCATTTTTCCCATTTGCGCATAAGTTAAACCTAGAAAATGTAGACTTTCCTGGTGCTGAGTATCTTGTGTGAGTATTTCTTGAAATAATTTAATCGCTTCTTCGTATTTTGATTCCGAAAGCAAGAGACGTGCTTGATTAAATAATTCATTTAATTGATTATTCATAACGGAGAATAATATACCCAAAATGTTCCAAGATGCAATTTTTGGTCTATCGCTTTTAATATCCACGGCTATGAAAAAAGTTCGCAATAGTCCGGCTATTCCTTACTTTTTTCATAGCCGTGGATATTAAAATCAAATCGCCCAAAATCTTGCATCTTGAAACATTTTGAGCATATCTTTTAGTTGATTAAGTGCTAAGGCACGATGACTGATCTTATTTTTAATACTAGCAGATAATTCAGCCATTGTGCATTGATGTTCTTCAATATAGAAAATGGGATCATAGCCAAAGCCATTATTTCCTTTTTGTTCTTTTATAATAGTTCCATGAAAACGTCCTGTAGCTATAATTGGAGTAGGGTCTTGATCATGGCGTACTAAAGCAAGCGCGCAATAGAAATAAGCTTGATGCTGTTCACTACTTAAATGATCCATGTTATTAAGTAGGCGCTTGATATTATCTGCATCATTTGCCTTATTTCCTGCATAACGCGCTGAATAAATTCCAGGAGCACCATTTAATGCAGGCACTACTAGGCCAGAATCATCAGCTAAAGCAGGTTTTTTAGCATAATAACTCGCATGCCGTGCTTTAATCAGTGCATTTTCTATAAAACTTAATCCTGTTTCTTCAACCTCTTTAATATTTAAATCAGCTTGAGCAATGCAAAGAATAGGAGCAAGTAACGCATTTAATTCTTTAATTTTGCCTTTATTATTGGTAGCTAAAATAAGCTCTTTCAAAATTATTTCTCCCCATAGATGAAGTTTCCTTCGGAGGTTAAGTTAATTATGTTAAAATAGAAAGAATTTTAAATAAACTGAATGAATTATGCCAATTACTCATTTATTGTTAGTGTTTTTAGTCATTCTTGCCTGGGGTATTAATTTTATTTTTGTAAAATTAGCCTTGCAAGATATGTCGCCTCTTTTTTTATGTGCACTACGTTTTTTATTAGCGAGTATTCCGGCAATTTTCTTTATTAAACCACCTAAAGTTTCTTTTAAATTAATTGCTGGTTATGGGTTTTTTATGTTTGCCTTGCAATTTTCTTTAGTGTTTATGGGAATGCACATAGGAATGACGCCTGGAATGGCCGCCTTAATAATGCAAGTACAAGTATTTTTTAGTATGTTTTTTGCCGTATCGTTTTTGAATGAACAACCTCAACCCACTCAAATTTTAGGCGCCTTAGTTTCTTTTGCTGGTATTGGCGTAGTAGCTATGCACTTTGATCAACATATTTCCTTTTTGGGCTTTGTATGCGTCTTAGGTGCAGCAGCTTCTTGGGGAGTAGGGAATTTAATTACAAAAAAAATGAATGCTAGCAATCTTATTTCTGTAGTGGTGTGGAGCAGCTTTATTATTTGTTTGCCTATGTTTATAGCAGCTTTAATCATTGAAGGGCCACAGCAATTAGTATTTAGTTATCAACACATGAGTTGGAAAAGTTTAAGTTCAATTTTTTATATTGTTTATATTTCCACTTGGTTTGGTTATGGAGTTTGGAATTGGCTATTAAGTCGCTACCCAGTTAATACAATTGTTCCTTTTACTTTATTAATTCCTTTAGTAGGAATTATAAGCTCTGTACTTGTTTTTGGTGAATCGTTCCAACTATGGAAGTTAGTGGCCTGTTTATTAGTAATTAGTGGTTTATGTATTAATATTTTTAGTGCACGATTGCTGCGTTTAAATACAAGCTCTCAGGCTGTTTAATGATTAGCGCTTCAAAAAACATAATTCTTTGTGCAGATGATTTTGGATACAATGAAGAGATATCGGAAGGATTATTAAAACTGGCTCAAATGAAGCGATTATCTGCTTTAAGTTGCATGGTAAACAGAGCCGGTTTTGAACCTTATGTTAAAGATCTTTTAAATTTGCCTAGAACAATACAGCTTGGCTTACATTTTAATTTAACCGAAGGTTTCTTTTTATCTCAACCAGATAAGGCTTGTTTTAGCTTATCTAAGTTAGTATTCAAAACTCATTTACGTACTTTAACTTCTTCTTTTGTCGAACAGGAATTTATAGCGCAATTAGAACGTTTTATTTATTTGATGGGAAAGTGGCCTGATTTTATTGATGGCCATCAACATGTCCATCAATTTCCTCTCATCAGGAATAAGATAATTAAATTATGTGAGCAGCAATTACAAGAGCATTCATTATGGATTCGCTCAACTTATCCTTTAATTTCTTTGCCAGCTTATAATTGGAAGAAGAGAATATTAGCTTATACAGGGGGTAAAGCACTTAAAGAAGAGTTGATAAAACATCAGTATTTACACAATGATTATTTTGCAGGCGTATATGATTTTTCTTCAAAAGTGAATTACTCCAGTTTATTCAAGCACTGGTTAAATTTGGCCCCTATTAATACTTTAATTATGTGTCATCCAGGTAAAGGCCATGATACGAGCGATGCAATAGCTGCGGCTCGTCTTCGGGAAATGCATTATTTTTCCAGCGAAGCATTTTTAGAGGATTGTGCTTCATTGGTTCATGGAGTGAATGATTCTAATTAGCGGCATGCCCAAAAGCGAGATAAGAGAAAACTGTAAATAGCAACTAGTCCTAATACTAGAACTAAAGCTAATAAATAATGAATATTTGTATAATTTAATAATAAAAAATACATTATTTCATTAAGAATTCCTGCAGAAGAGGCTACCAGAAAAAAATGAGGGAGACTTAATTGTTTTTCATCTTTTAGCTGAGCAAAAGTAAAATATTTATGTCCTAGGTAGCTGATATTAAAAGCAATAAAAAAAGCAATTATATTCGCTATCAAGGGAGCAATATCAAAATGGCTTACTAAATTTAGAACCACTAGTAAATGAGTCAATGCAGCACTACCACCAACGCCTGAAAAGAAAAGTACTTGCTGAGTTGCTCTGGGTAAACTAATCATAAAAACTATTTTCCTCATCGACGACATAATGGGGGCGGTGTTTTACTTCATCAAATACTCGTCCGACATATTCGCCTACTACACCAATTGCAAAAAGTTGTAACCCTCCAAAAAAACTAATTGCAGTAACAATGGTTGCCCAACCTGGTGTTTCAATGCCAAAAATTAAAGTGCTAAAAATAATCCATAAACCATATAAGATAGCTAGGGTTGCAACAGCAATACCGCCGATAGCAATCATTCTTAAAGGAAAAGCAGTAAAAGAAGTAATTCCGGTAATAGCCAAATCTAAAAGGGAATAGAAGTTCCATTGAGAAACCCCTGATTTTCTTGGTTGGACTTCGAAGGGAATAGTTATTTGTTTAAATCCTACCCAACTATATAAACCTTTCATAAAACGATTACGTTCAGGTAGTTTTTGTAGTGCATTAACAATTTTTTTGTCTAAGAGACGAAAATCTCCTGCATTGGCTGGAATATTTACTCGGTTAATTTTAGAAGTAAATTGATAAAATAGATGAGCACAGCTTCTCTTCAGCCATGATTCATCTGCACGATTTTGACGGACAGCAATAACCATATCATAACCTGCTTCCCAGTTTTTTATAAATTCTGCTAGCATATTTAAAGGATGTTGAAAATCACTATCTAGTAGAATAACCGCATCACCTCGAGCAAAATCTAAACCTGCGCTCAACGCTTTTTCTTTTCCAAAATTACGACTAAATCGAATATAACGTAGAGGTATGCTTGAGCGATTTTGCTGAATAATAGTGCTCGTATTATCAGTACTACCATCATCAATAATAATGATCTCGTAAAGATAATTTAATTCAATAAGCGTTTTATTTAATGCGGAAAGAAATTCACCTATTAGTGTCTCTTCATTATATACAGGGATGACACAAGAAATGAGTTTATTGTGATGTTTACTTGGTGCCATGATGAATAACTTTAAAGTGGTGACTTCGCGAGGTATATATTACCTAAACCTGAGAGGAATGTCTAATTTTTAGATAACGCTGGGTGTGATTTAAAGTGCAGTGAAATAGATTGAACTGCATTTAAAATCACACCGATAACACTACATTCGAGACGCTATGAATAGAAAAATTAAGGCTGAAATCCAGACTTATTTTCTTCTGATTGGTTAAAATAAGGATAAAGTATACTTAAAACGCAAGCAGTAAACGCCATAGCACAAGCAACATAAAGCAAAGTATTAGAAGTAGATTCAATGATAGGTAGCGTAAGTTCTGAAGTGCTGGTATTTTCTTCTACTGTATTATTGTTAGTGATGGGTGCTTTAAAAAAATTAGACCCAGAATTGGTTGTATTAGAATTATTTATTCTTATATTTGCGTCAATATGTACTGTTGATTGTGGCTGTGATGAGCTTTAAACAGGTGATTTTTGAGTTAATTCCTGAAAGAATTCGTCAATACATTTATTTATTTGTTGCATAAATAAGCGTTTGATTAAAGGATGCTCGTTTAAAAAATTAATAAGACCAGATCGCTCTTGTAAAAGAGAATAAAAATCTGCTTTAATTTTTTCTTTTATAAGATGGTCACGTAATTGCCTGAGTATTTGGTATTTCTCTTTTTTTAACAAGTCATCTATCTTTTGATGTTCTCTTGAAATAGATAAATCAATGGATCCTTTTTCCCCTTGAATTGACAAATGAACATTCGTATTTTTTATATTAGTAGTTTGAGGCGTTTCAGGGGAACGATGTTTCATAACAGTTTTTGCGCCTTTTGCAGCCAAAAATAACATTGGGAGTATCTCCTTTTGAAATAAAGTATATAAACCTAAATTCGGCAGTTGAATCAAAATTCAATTTAAGATGATAAGTTAGGCTCGTTTATTTTTGGCGTATTTTATCGTTTTTTTGGCAAATTGCGAGGGTTTTTGCATGAAATAATCATAAATGGCTCGACTGGCTAATGCAATAGAGTGGCTGCGAGGATAATCACTGACCGATTTAGATTTAACATAGATCGCGAGCGCAATATGGCCTTTGTTATTTGGGAGTGTAATAATTCCTACATCGCTTGCAAAACGGAATAGTTTCTTAGAGTCAGGATAACGTAAATAATCAGGTTCATAAATTGCCCATGTACCTGTTTTATGAGCTACTTTCACTCCGCCAGGTAGTAAGCCTCGAATCCTACTTCTTCCAGTTCGACATCCCTCCATAATTTTGATGATTAATTGAGTGCTTTCGGCAGAAAGTACTTGATTTTTTTGTAATTTTACTAAAAGTCTAGCCATCTCATCTGAAGTGGTAGTATCGCGATTATCATTTTGAAATTTTTTCCAAGAACTAACTTTCTGGCTTAAAGGCACATTATTAAATAATTTTTGCCAAGAAAACACTGGACGAGCTCCTTTGTTTAAAACGGAGCGATCTACATGATTAGTGTCTAAAAACATTTCTAAAATAGAGCGATTAACGAGTATATTTTTAAGACCTAAGGTAGCCATGTATTGAGTTACATATTTAGGACCATTTGCAGCACGCAAAATAGTATCACTTGCGCTGTTATCACTATTAATTAACATGTGTTTCAATATTTGTTGAGTAGACATCGTTAATTTTTTCTTTTCAAAAAGATGATAAAGATTGCCTGAACCAGGAACTGAATTTTTAGCATCCATTTTAATTACACGATTTAAAGATTCTTTTTTTTCATCTACTCGATGTAAAAAAGCTAAAGCAATAGGAACTTTAATCGTGCTGGCCATAAAAAAGCGTTGATTATTATTATGTCCTATTTTTTTGTTATCCTCGATATGTATTGCAGTAACACCAATAATAGTATTGTTTTTCTTTTCTATTGCTTGAATTTTTTTATTTAAATCTTGCTCAGTCATAAGAGCAAAAGTAGACAATGAAAAGAAAAAGCAAAGAAGGGACATCAATAGTTTATTTTTAATGTTCATATCGAATCATCCATTGTTCATGGTCTTCCTTATGCATTCAAACTGTAGGACAAATAGGTCTTGTCCCGTCACGTTATCTTTTACAAAAGTAGTGCTATCGACTTATTTTAGGTCTTCTAAATACCTGTCTTATTGATATAGCATTTCCAACTAAGCTTTATACTTCGTTACATTCTCATTCGGCGTCAGTCATGTACTAGTGTACACTCCTTCGTTTCATTCAAATGCGCCTCGTCTAAAAAACTTAGTGAGCAATGCTATACGTTGAAGTTATTTAGAAGATCTGTTCTTATGTTTAGTGTACCGGAACCAAGTAGTTACTTGCAATCATTTTGACTCGAGTTTAGCCATTTTTCCCTAATCCGTTCGCCCTGAGGAGCGTGCGTAGCA
>CAMFHA010000083.1 GCA_945952115.1 uncultured Legionella sp.
CTCTCCCGCAAGTGGGCGAGGTGAAATAGATTTAACCGCACTTAAAATCGCACCCGCTTGTCTACAGTAATTTTCTTTTCTGGACAGAGTATGTTAATAGAATGTCTCCATACATAACACCATTAGAGAAACAGTTAGACATAGGTTCTATGTAAATTGATAATTTACTTTAAATAAGGCTTCAACCGTACTAAAACTTAACTTGGCATAAGCTGGTTGATAGTAAAAATTATCAGCTGCTAAACCTGTAGGATAAATGGGGACTGTGGCTAAATTAAATTTTTGATTACCGTAGTTAGTATAACGCGATTCAATGCTAACATTTAAATTAGGAAATAAAGCATAAGATAAACCAAGACCTGCAGTTCCGCCTACCATTACCTCATTGTCGTTACCATAAGACTCTGGGTATGAGATAGTTGGATTACTAGGATCAGTATGAGCAATAAAATTAGCGGCAAAGTTGATATTAGCTAATCCTACACCGCCAATACCATAAAGCATCCAATTATTCCAAACATAACCTAAACGCGCTAAAACAGCAGAGTGCCAATTATTGGTTGCAGCATAACTATCATCAACGACAAAACGAGTTGAAGAAGTTAGCTCAGTAGGAGCAACATAATGAATAGCATTTAATCGCTCACCATTAAAACTGAATTCAGCACCGATTATCCAATTAGCATTTAGTTGATAGTTGTATCCTAGTTGAGCACCGCCTGTAAATGAGCTTGGATGTTCTTTATAATATTGAATAGAAGGACCAATCAAATTGGTTCCAACCAACAAAGTTTCAATCCAAACTGGAGCAGAATAAGGCCCCCACAGAGCACCTGCATTAGCGCCCAGATACCACCCAGTCCAATTAAAATTTTGCTTTATTGGCCCCATAGCCCCTGCGTAAAGAACAACTGGACTTAGTAAAGCTATTGAAAAAGTTGTATATCTTTTTAAAAAATCCTTTTTCATATTCGCTCCTTGCGCGCATTACAACCAATAAACAAATACAAATAAAAATAACCAAACCACATCCACAAAGTGCCAATACCAAGCAACACCTTCAAATGCGAAATGACGCTCTGGAGTAAAATGACCGCGCTTAGATCGTATTAAAATTACAATAAGCATGATAGTACCTAAAGTAACATGCAAACCGTGAAACCCCGTCAACATAAAGAAGGTCGTTCCATAAATTCCAGAAGCTAAGGTTAAATTCATTTCGGTATACGCTTCGTGATATTCATAGGCTTGTAAGCATAAGAATAAGATACCTAAACTAATAGTTAGAGTCATACCAAGTAATAGTTGCGCTCGCTTATTCAGTTTTAAAGCCCAATGAGCCCAAGTGATGGTAACACCTGATGTTAAAAGAATTAAGGTGTTGATTGCAGCTAATCCCCAAGCCCCCATTGCTTCATGAGCACCAGCAAATATTTGATTATTTGGATTGACTAATAAAGGCCATACTGCTTTAAAATTCGGCCACAAGCTAGTATGAGTAATAGGGTGAATTTCACCTCCTAAAAGAGGAAGAGCCCATATCCTTGAAAAAAATAAAGCACCAAAAAAAGCACCAAAAAAACATACTTCTGAAAAAATAAACCAACACATCCCCCAACGAAACGAGCGATCTACTTGTTCATCGTAAACACCTTTAGCATTTTCATAAATAACTTGACCAAACCAACCAAACATCATGCCAATAATAATGCATAGTCCAAAGAAAAAAACATAGGGACCATACCAATCATCATGTAACCACGACGCAGCTCCTACTAACATAGTTGTTAATCCACAGGATCCCACTAAAGGCCAATGACTGGGTTGAGGGACATAATAAGTACCGTGTGCTCCCATTATATTTTGCTCTCCTATGCTTAATAAGCATTTATAGCATCAGCTATTAAGTTTTATACTTTAGCGCACTAGGTTTAACTTCCTCTGAATGCACCTTGTCTCAAACTTAATGGACAATACTATAGTTATTAATTAATTACTCTATCCGTTACATCAAATAATGTATAAGATAAGGTCACTGTATTTACTTTTTCAGGTAATTCTGGATCTAAGTGAAACAATAAAGGCATATTCATTGCTTCATGACCATTGAGTGTCTGTTGGGTAAAACAAAAACACTCCGTTTTTTTTAAATATTTTGCTGCAATTCCTGGGGTAACACTAGGCACAGCTTGTACAACCATAGGGTGATCTGTTTTATTTTCTGCATAAAACGCCAGCCTTACAATTTCCCCTGGATGTACTTTTATTTTTTTGACCTTAGGATAAAAAGCCCAAGGAACACCGCTATTATTTGTTGCCACAAATTGTACCAATACTTCGCGATTCTTATCAATTTTAGCTTTTGATAAATCGTACACTACCGCTTCTGTATTTGTTTTTCCATTAATACCTAAACTCTTACATAAGCTATTATAAATTGGTACCAATGCAAAACCAAAAGCAAACATACCTAAAACAATAGCACTTAAGATAAACAATAATTTTTGTTGCTTTTTCTTTTCCTGCATTAGTCCACCACTCTAGGAAATATGAGGTGGACTAGTAAAGGTATGGTAAGGTGGAGGTGAAGGTAAAGTCCACTCTAGACCATGAGCTCCCTCCCATACTTTCGCTGTTACTAGGTCTTTTTTAGTTCCTTTTTTGCGTACTGTCATAAAGACATTATATAAAAATAATAATTGTGAGAAACCAAAAATAAATGCACCGATTGAAACAATGACGTTAAAGTTTGCAAATTGCAAAGCATAATCTGGAATTCTTCTTGGCATTCCAGCTAAACCTAAAAAGTGCATAGGAAAGAAAGCAATATTCACCGAAATAACAGACAACCAAAAATGCCATTTACCTAGCGTTTCATTGTACATATGCCCAGTCCATTTTGGTAACCAATAATAAGTTGCGGCCATTAATGAGAAAATAACGCCAGGAACAAGGACATAGTGAAAATGAGCTACCACAAAATAGCTGTCTTGATATTGATAATCAGCGGGAACTAAAGCGAGCATTAATCCTGTAAAACCACCTATTGTAAATAAAAATACAAACGCTACGGCAAATAACATCGGTGTTTCAAAAGTCATCGCGCCTTTAAACATAGTACTGACCCAGTTAAATACCTTAATACCAGTAGGCACTGCTATAAGCATTGTCGTGTACATAAAAAATAGTTCAGCTCCCAGAGGAATACCTGTAGTGAACATATGATGTGCCCATACAATAAAAGACAAAAGAGCGATACTTACTGTTGCATACACCATAAAGTGATAGCCAAATAAAGGCTTACGACTGAATGTAGGAATAATCTCAGAAATAACCCCAAATGCTGGCAATACTAAAACATACACTTCAGGATGACCAAAAAACCAAAAAATATGTTGAAATAAAATAGGATCTCCACCACCTGCAGCGTTAAAAAATGAAGTGCCGAAATGCCTATCTGCAAGCATCATGGTTACTGCACCAGCAAGCACAGGCATAATCGCAATTAATAAAAAGGCTGTAATTAACCAAGTCCATACGAACATAGGCATTTTCATTAAAGTCATGCCAGGAGCACGTAAATTAAGAATGGTAGCAATAATATTAATAGAACCCATAATCGAAGATAGCCCCATCATGTGTACTGAAAAAATCATAAAATCAGTACTTGGTGGCGCATAAGTTGTTGATAATGGTGCATACATCGTCCAACCAAAATTTGGTCCACCGCCCGCATGAAACATTGTTGAAAATAACAGACTAAATGCGAAAGGAAGCAGCCAAAAGCTCCAGTTATTTAAACGAGGTAGAGCCATATCAGGAGCCCCTATCATCATAGGGATTTGCCAGTTAGCCATACCTGTAAATGCTGGCATCACCACACCAAACAACATTACTAGGCCATGCAAAGTAGTCATTTGATTAAAGAAATTGGGGTCAACAAAACGATGGCCTGGTTGAAATAGTTCTGCACGAATTATTAAAGCCATACCGCCCGCAACAAAAAAACTAATCATTGCTAGCCACAAATACAAAGAGCCAATGTCTTTATGGTTAGTGGTAAATAGCCATCGCTTTATATAACCTATAAAGCCCTTTCCCCGTACTGGGCCATGATCATGATCGTCATGAAGATCGTGATTGTGTGTTAATGTATCGCTCATCGAAAACCTCCAGCATTGACCTTATCAACCATAGTTGGTTGTTTGTTTTGTTCCTGCCTTAATTGAGCTACTTCTGCAGGTTGAATTAATTCATCGGTATTATTACCCCAAGCATTACGTTCATACGTTGCGATAGCAGCAATTTCTTCATCAGTTAACTGATCTTTATAAGATTGCATCGCTGAACCAGGAATCCCATTAAGGATGATGTCTAAATGACGCGAAATAGGATGCCCAACAGCTACTGAGCTATGTTGTAAAGCAGGATAAAGCGGTGGTATTCCTTGACCATTTTCTTGATGGCATGCCATACAAATAAGCTCATATTTTTCTTTACCTAAGGCCATTAATTCACTACGAGTCAACTTTTTTTGGTCAACTACCTCCGAGCGAGATTGAATCGCCTGCTCTTCACTTTTCTTTTGTTCATTAATCCAGGTCTGAAACTCAGCATCACTCACCACATTAACCACAATCGGCATAAAACCATGATTAATCCCGCAAAGCTCAGCACATTGACCGCGATAAGTCCCTGTTTTTTCAATTTTAGCCCAAGCTTCATACATAAATCCTGGCATAGCATCACGTTTAATACCTAATTCAGGAACCCACCAAGAATGAATTACATCATTGGAAGTAACAAGGAAACGAATTTTTTTGTTAACAGGTAAAACTAAAGGTTTATCTACTTCCAACAAATACCACTCACCTTTTTTCTCTTGATTATGGATTTGCTCATAAGGAGTCGACAAGTTACTAAAATAACTCACCCCTTGATCAATATATTCATACTGCCAGCGCCATTGATATCCTGTAATTTTTACAGTGACTTCTGCTTGGCTGGTATCTTCCATACGAACTAAAACTCGAGTTGCTGGAATAGCTAAACCCACCAAAATTAAGAAAGGAATAATAGACCAAATAATTTCTAAACGCTGGTTATCATGAAAAGTTGCAGGAACATGTCCTTTTGATTTACGATGATGGATTAAAGAATAAATCATTACACCAAAAACGACCACACCAATAATTGTACAGACCACCATACAGACCATATGTAAATAATACATATCTTTACTTAGTGGGGTCACGCCACGATACATATTAAGCTGCCACTGATCTGCTGCTGCCATTGCTGATTGCATGCAGAAAAAAAGAATTAACATTACCAGTGATCTACAGATTTTTAACCTGTTTAACATCCCAATCCCTCATTTATTATGGCCATTAATTGGCCTAAATTTATTAATTACCAAAACAAACATTATCCTAAAAAAAACCGCTGTTCGCTACTTGAAATGCTTAGCACATTAAATTTAGGTTATTTTATAGAAGAATTTTCGTAACTGCTCGCTCATCATCCTGAGTCGCTTGCGAGGAAGGAGCTCCGAATATTGCTCAGTGCATCAATTCAGGAGATCCTTCGTTCCACTCAGGATGACGAGATGAGCAGTTACGAATTTTCTTCATTTTTAATCTATTTATTCACCTTATGATGAAGTGATTTTTCGGTACTTTTTGTTTGCACATTATAAAATTGTGAACGAGTTAATGATTTATCTAAAAGATAATCCACCGCAGAGATAATATCATTCTCTGAACAAGTCACACAGGCGCCTTTAGGCGGCATAGAGTTAAAACCGTCAATAGCATGACGATATAAACCATCTAAGCCACTATCTCTTAAACGTAAATACCAATTCGCTGAATCGCCAATCAATGGAGCGCTCATTTCTCCATTTTGATGACAAATAACACAAGCAGTAGCATAAACTAAACGTCCCCGGGCTAAAGAAGGCTTCTCATTTGATGGCGCCAAACCTAAAGGCTCTTCACTTTCCACTGTTTTTAAATAAGTAGCAATAGCCATTGTATCGGCATCAGTTAAATATTTTAAGCTATCATGATTCACTTCAGCCATAGGACCGGCAACGGGACCTGCATTATTAATGAGTTTATCTGTTTTAAATACATCAGCTACTTCTTGGTGCGAAGCAGATTCTAAACCCCATTTAGTAATATTCGGTGCCCAAAAACCATCAATAAAGCCACCAGTTAAATAATAACGTTGTTTAGGAGAGCCAGCAAAGTTCAGTGGAGTGTGGCACATGCTGCAATGACCTAAACCGTCCACAATATATTTTCCGCGATTCCATTCAGCACTTTGATCAGAATGGTATTCAATCGAGTTATTTTCTGGAAAGAAAAAGAGCATATTCCAACCCCATAAACTTAAGCGTGCACCTGGTACACCAAAGGGGAATGGAAGCTTTTTATTTTCTAGATGAATCGGAGGTATGCTCATAAAATACGCATATAAAGCCCGCGCATCATCATCTGATATTTTTGAAAAATAAATATAAGGAAACACTGGAAAATAGTTACGCCCTTGAGGATCACGCCCTTGTTTTAATGCTCTAATGAAATCTTGCTCAGTCCATTTACCGATTCCAGTTTCTTTATCCGGTGTAATGTTAGGGCTGTAAAAGGTGCCAAAAGGCGTCTCTATTGCCAAACCACCAGCATAGGGACCATTTCCAGATTTTGCATCAGTATGGCAGGCAATGCAGTCACCCATTTTAGCTAAATATTCCCCGCGCTTAACTAATTCTTCTTGACCAAGAGGTGCTCTAGTAGCCGGATAGGCCGGATAATAGCCATCTCTAAGTTGAGCATGCGCTAAGGTTTTATCATTTTGACTATTAGAATCAGTAGTAGACTCAGCATTTAATTGTCCTAAGCTGAATAAACTAATTAATGCACTTATTATTGATATTCTTTGTAACAAAGAGCCCACGCTCCCTCCTATTTGTTTTTATTTTTAACTACTCTCATGAGGAGACAGAATAATTATCACATTTTATACCCCAGCGCCTCGAACTTGCAATGTTATTCAGTAATTCCAAAGATATTTTATTTAAAAATTATTAACAGTAATAATTTTTGACTGATATAATGTGCTTTTTATGAACGATTGCTCAGCCATAGCGTTATTGCCATTAAGTTAAGACTATGATCTTGGTCTACATCGTCCCCCGGCTTGAGCGGAAGACGACGAGAACATGACTTTTTCTTAACTTAATGACAGTGAACCATAGCATTTCCCACTAAGGACTAAGATGAAAGTAATAAATGCCATGTTTTCTAAAGTTAATGGTGGATTAGAACAAGTTTTTTTAAATTATATTCCAACTTTAGAGAATCAAGGAAATCAAGTGATTCCAGTACTTCACCCTAAAGCTGAAATTATTACTTCCTGTCCTCAAAAAAATTTGCGTACTATTCATAATTTTAATCAGCATGATTTTTTGGCTGTTTATCGATTAAGAAAATTAATTCAAAAAGAACGACCTGATTGTATTATTACGCATAGCTATCGAGCGGCTTATTTATTCAAAAAAACTCGAACTAAAGTACCTAAAATTGCTGTTTGTCATGTACAAGGACATTATAATTTTGGCTCAGATGCTATTATAGCTATTACAGAACAAATGCGACAAGATATTATCTCTGCTGGAGTATCTGCGCAGAAAGTATTTACCGTGCCAAACATGTTAGCCAATACTCAACCTTTAGCTTATAAAGAGCCGCTATTGAATCAACCACCCGTTATTGGTGCTTGTGCTCGATTTGTTTCTATAAAGGGAATAGATGTATTTTTAGCTGCTTTATCAGAATTAAAAAAGAGAGCGATACCTTTTAAGGCAAAAATTGCAGGCGATGGTCCAGAAAAAGAATATTATCAAAAGATAATCAAAACTTATCAAATTGAAAATGAAGTGCAATTATTAGGTTGGGTTACTGAACGAGACTCATTCTATAACGAACTTGATCTATTTTGTTTACCTTCTCGCAAAGAAGCCTTTGGTTTGGTGATTCTTGAGGCCATGCGCCATTCTTTGCCTCTTATTTTAACTGATTTATCTGGGCCACGTGAAATTATAGCAAATTCGGACAGTGCTTTATTTTCACCTTCTGAAAATCCAATCGCTATGGCAGATAATTTAGAACAGCTTATAAAAAATAATGAATTAAGAAAACACCTATCACTTAATTCATTTGAAAGAAGCCAAAAATACTCTATTTCTAGTGTAGGTCCACTATTAAACGACGTATTGGAAAAAATATGCTATGCCTATAAAAAAGAACAACAATAAACAACTGCACAATAGCATCTAATTGTTTATTTTATGATATAATCACTTGACTTTTTATTTATAGTATTTGCGTGATGCTCATTTATCTTAACGGCTTAGTTTTGGGCTTATCTTTAATAATGGCATTAGGGCCACAAAATATTTTTCTTATAAAACAGGGAGCTCGTCGTAATCACGCCACTTTATCAGCCATTGTTTGTTTTATTTGTGATATTATTTTAGTATGCGCCAGTGTAGCAGGGCTTCATGAGTTACTATTAGCCCATCCGACCTTACAAATAACAATGCTCTGGCTAGGCTCAGCTTTTTTGCTTTATTACGCACATAAAGCATTGCGTAATGCTTTTACAGGCAAAAATACCGCTTATGAAGAAACAAAAAAATTACATACCCGAGCACAAATAATTCTTTTTGCTTTAGGATTTAGCCTACTTAATCCTCATGCAATTATTGATACGCTTGTAATTATTGGCAGTGGCTGCAGTCAATTTCCTGATCATGAGTTAATTTTCATAGCTGGAGTTATTACAGCAAGTTTTCTTTGGTTTAGCTCATTAACCCTAACGACTCGCTATTTTGCAAATGTAATTTCTAAAGGTGCAATCTGGCAACTAATTGAATTTTTTAGTGGTTTAATAATGGCATTTATTGGAATTAAATTAGCCTTAAGCGGCTTAAATTAGAAAGGGCCAATCAGTGTGTCGCCAATTGACCCAGTGGAATGACACATAGCAAGTCCAACCTCGCAAGCACACTATCTCATAATGCCTTATACAATGTCAATGTTTTAACCACGGTAAATGCATCTAAATTTTGAGCACTAAAAGCGTCTCTGTTGCCTACGTGCTGTGTTTTATGCACAACATCCAGACGGCCATGAAGTGAGATAGAAACTGGATTCTGCGCATAAAGTGCAGAACATTAATGTTGTGGGTTTATAATGTACGTTTAGATACGCTTACCCTGCCTCTCAAGAGTGCAATTTTACATGTGCTTTTTTTCAAGGTATTTCTGCTACGAAGCAAGAACGCCTGCTTTAAGGATTCTTTCTTTAACTCCGAGCCATTCCAAGCCAGAAGGAGGTAGTTCTATAGCAATGCAGGCTGCTTGAGATGCATCAGCTTGGCGTAAAATATAATATAAATCATAAGCCACTTTCTGAGGTTGTTTATCTAAAGGATAAAATAATTTTGAATCAACTGCAGACGGTTTCTTTTGCGCAATAACAAATACATTACCCGCTCTTTTTTGACAGAATTGTTCCAGCATTTCTATATTATCAAAGTAATACAAAGTTTTTTGCGGTTGATAATGACTATCTAGTTTACCAGGGACCCTTAATTTTGTTTCCTTTTCAATAGCTTTTGTACTAATTAATTCATTAATTGTAGATTCGTTAATTAGGCCATGACGTAAAATTTGATAACTATTAGGCTGTGTTGCATCAATAATAGTTGACTCTATTCCTACATTACATCGTCCGCCATCTAAAATTAGTAAATTTTTATCAGGAAAAGATTGTTTGACATGTTCTGCTGTTGTAGGACTAATTTTACCAAAAGGATTAGCTGAAGGAGCTACTAAAGGAACTCTCACTTGACGTAAAATTTCTTGTGTCATTATATGATCGGGACAACGAATGGCTACTGTACTTTGTCCACCAGTTACTAATGAATTTATTTTATCTTGTTTAGACTTAAATACTAAAGTTAAAGGACCTGGCCAAAATAAGTTTATTAATTGTTGTGCATAGTCAGGAAGCTCTTCTATATAGTCCATTAAATTCCAGTCCTGTCCTATATGGACAATCAAAGGATGATTTAAAGGTCTATTTTTCATAGCAAATACTGCTTTAATTGCAGCAGGCTTATTAATCATTGCTGCCAAGCCATAAACAGTTTCAGTTGGTATTGCAACCGCTTTACTTGCCTGCAATTCTAGAACGGCCTGCTCAATACTGTTAGTGATTCGTGGCATAATGAGCTCAAAATATATAGGCTAATTTAGAGCCGACATTCCGCAGCTTCGTCTTTTTAGCAAAAAAATACTGTGCTGCGAAATGTCGGTTAGATTAAAAATAGCCATTATTTTTACATAATTCAGATTATTAAGAAAGAATCTAGTGTAATTTAATTAATAGCTCTTAATTCATCTGCCGAATATTTTAGCTTATAAATTCCTCATAATGAGGAGTCCATATGGTTTCTTCTATAAGCTTATCAATCTCATTTTCATTCATTTTATTTGCATGACCTTCTGCCATAGCTTGAATTATTACGGCTTTTGCAATATGTTTACTTACTTCTCGAATGGTGGAAAGCTCTGGTAATAAACGACCTTCTCCTGTTTGTACTGCAGGCGCCAAGTCACTTAAAGCAAGAGCAGCAGCCATCATCATTTTATTAGTTACTCGCTTAGCTTGACTTGCGACTAGGGCTAAGCCTACTCCTGGAAATATATAAGAATTATTACATTGAGCGATGCTAATTTTATTGCCATTTATATTGACTGGATCAAAAGGACTACCAGCAGCAATAAGTGCATTACCAGCACTCCATGTTAAGAGATCTTCAGGTGTAGCCTCAGCATGTGAAGTAGGATTTGATAAGGGAAAAATAATAGGTCTTGAGCAATACGCAGACATTGCTTTGACTATTTGTTCTGTGAATTGTTTAGGTTGTCCTGATACTCCTAATAAAATGCCAGGATTCGCATTATTTATTACCTCTAATAGGCTAATGTTGTTTGGATCAGAAACATGCCAATCTTTTAAACTATCATGAGATTGAACAAGATTTTTTTGAAAAGGTAAAAGCGAAGTCATACCATCATGAAGTAAACCATTGCGATCTATTAAATAAAAGCGTGCCCGTGCTTCATCTTCACTTAAGCCTTGAGCAATCATTGCTTGAACTAATTGTTCGCTAATGCCGCAACCAGCAGAACCCGCGCCTAATAAAGCAATCCGTTGGTTTTTTAAAGGATTGTTCGCAACTTTGGTAGCCGCAATGATAGCTGCAACAGCAACTGCTGCAGTGCCCTGAATATCATCATTAAATGTGCACAATTGATCTTTATAGCGCTCTAAAAGTGGGTAAGCATTTTGTTGCGCGAAATCTTCAAATTGCAATAAAGTATTAGGCATATATTTTTTTATAGCCTGTACGAATTGATCAACAAAATCATCGTATTCTTTTCCAGTAATGCGCTCATGGCGCCAGCCAATGTATTCTGGATCAGTGAGCCGCTCTCGGTTATTAGTTCCAACATCTAAAATAATGGGGAGAGTTTGTTCAGGAGCTATACCGCCACAACTGGTATATAACGATAATTTTCCAATAGGAATACCTAGTCCGCCTGCACCTTGATCTCCTAATCCTAGAATACGCTCACCATCTGTAACCACAATTACACTGATTTTCCGATGAGTTGCAATCCATTGAATGGCGTTATCCATAAAGTCTCGTTCTGGATAACTTAAAAATAATCCACGAGGTTGACGATAAATATGCGAGAACATTTGGCAAGCTTCGCCTACTACCGGAGTATAAATAATTGGCATCATTTCTTCTAAGTTATCTAATATAAAGCGATAAAATAAAATTTCATTAGTATCTTGTAATGCTCTTAAATAAATATGTTTTTCTAAAGAGGTAGTTTTTGCTTCGTAGGCCTCTTTGCAACGTATAATTTGCTCTTCTAAAGTTTCGTTAATCGCGGGAAGTAACCCTTGTAGATGAAATTGTTCTTTTTCTTTATTTGTAAAAGCGGTACTCTTGTTAAGTAAAGGATCTCTTAAGAGTTCTCTTCCTTGTTTGCTGACTTTAATAGGCATGTTAACCCTCCTTATTGTATACAAAAAGAATAGACTATATCGGTTATTTTTGCCTTTTAATTACTTACATCTTAAAATAAGATGGTTCTATTATGAGGAAAAATCGTGCTAATTGCTCTTACAGAAAAAATTGTAGATGGTATTTTTGCCACCTTACCAAGGGTAAAACCTTCTGTATCTCAAGCAAATCGCGGGCTATTAATTGCTCATCGAGGCGCCCATGATAATAAAATTATTTATGAAAATACTCATCAAGCTTTTCAAAAAGCCAAAGAACTAGGGTGCTGGGGGATTGAATTTGATGTACATGCCACTTCAGACGGAGTATTTGTAATCAATCATGATTCTACTTTAGAACGTTTATGGAAGCAAAATATAGCTATCGAACAATTAAATTTTGCTGAATTAAGAAATTTAGTCCCGGCTATTCCTTCCCTAGCTGAGACGATTTCTCAATATAAGGATTCCTTGCATCTATTCATTGAGCTCAAAGTTGCAATCAAAAATCCTCAAGCTTTATTAAACGTTTTAAGCTCTTGTGAACCGATTAAACATTATCATTTGCTCACTTTAGATCCAAATTTTTATAATGGGCTAAATAATCTGCCTGATGAGGCTTTATTGCTTGTTGCAGGACACAACAATGTTAAAAAATTATGCAACTTAAGTTTGAGCAAACCTTATGGCGGTGTTTTAGGCAATTATTTGTTATTAACCAATAAAAAACGTAGAAAACTAATTCAAGCACAACAGGTTAGTGGCGTAGGTCTTGTTAATTCAAAAAACAGTCTATATAGAGAGTTAAATCGAGAAGTTCACTGGCTTTTTACTAATAAAGCTCCAAAAATATGTCGCTATTTGAATCATCTTCGTGATTAATGAGAACCCCTACTCTATACATGCAATGGCATTTTAAGATGCCATTATCTGAAATCCTAGAAAACGCAGTTGAATCTACTAGGAGTGACTACTGCGTTTTCTAAGTTAATTATTTAAAATATTCTGTTTTAATGTTTTTCTCCTGGATGTGCCTCGGGATGTGGATGAACAATCACCGGATGCGGGTTCACTACCGCAGGATGTGGATGAACAACCACCGGATGCGGGTTTACTACCGCAGGAT
>CAMFHA010000084.1 GCA_945952115.1 uncultured Legionella sp.
GCTTTTTCGGGTTCATTGTTTATAATCAAATTATTAGGACTAGGCTATATCATTTTCCAGCGGAAATTAATATAGCAACACGAGGCATACCAGCAGCCTATAGCTCCCCTTATTTAAAAAAATTAATCATGAGCGAAGAGTCCTATGTATGGCCTTATATTAATGGTGATACAAAAGGTCTTGCCTTAACCCCTATATACAAAACATTACCCAATGCTTTGGATAGAAGCCCTGATGAGAATTTTTATGCCATTATTAGTGCACTTGATCTGATCCGATTAGGTGGGAAGCGAGAAAATAAAATTGCAAAAAAACTATTGGAACATTTTGTATGGAATCAATAAGAGTTAAACAAAATAATGACGCACTTTATAAGGTAGCGACTCTTTTAAAAGATCTGAACGAACACGTTGTTTATGTTGGTGGCAGAATCGTTGGACTATTAATCACTGATTTGATAGAAGATGATGTACGACCAACCTATGATATTGATGTCGCTCTGGATTTGGGAAGAACTGATATTGTTGCACTCCGAGCGCGCCATTTAAAATCAAGCACTTTTTTTCATCTGAAACAACAAGAAATTGTATGCAATCTATTACATTATTACAAATATTTTTATTAAAAATTCATGCAAATGATAATACGATCGTTTTAAGTGATCCTTTAGAAAAACAATACACTAAATTTTTTCACACAACTGTCAAAAAAAGAGATTTCAAGTATCATGCCCGCTCATAAAAATGCGCAGATAGACATTAAATAGAGAGATATTTTGAGCTTATTTAAAACCAATAGATGAGATGCATCTTATGAGGCTTGAGTGTGTGCTGTCAATAAACAGCTTTTTGAAGGCAGATTAAGCAATATAGCTTAATAAAAGCTATTCTTTATGAAAAACAAATAGATAAGAACACTTCCTTAAAGTTGCATTTTAAATACATCTTTATTATAATAATCCTGTATAACATACCGGAAAGGAGCTAGTCATGTCGGCAACCCATAAACCTGCTAAAACCATCAGTGACAAAATTGCCTTTGGTCTTGTGAAGTTTTTTCGATTTTTTGCTGATACTTTTTTTCAAAAACGCTATGGAAATCGAGCAATAGTACTCGAAACTGTAGCCGCAGTACCTGGCATGGTTGGAGCAGCGTTACTGCATTTACGCTGCTTAAGGAAAATCAAAAATGATGAGGGTTGGATTAAAACATTGCTGGACGAAGCAGAAAATGAACGAATGCATTTGATTACTTTTATGTATATTGCTAAACCTAATTGGTTTGAACGATTTATTATTTTCATAGCCCAAGCTATTTTCGTAGTCTTATATCTATTGATGTATGTTCTTTCTTCTAAGACAGCCCATCGCTTTGTTGGTTATCTTGAAGAAGAGGCTGTTGTTAGCTATACCCATTATCTGCAAGAATTAGATGAAGGTCGTATTGAAAATTGTCCTGCTCCTGATATTGCTAAAAATTATTGGAATTTAGCTTCTGATGCACGCTTACGTGACGTGCTATTGGCCGTACGCATTGATGAGGAAGAGCACCGAGATGTAAACCATCAGTTAGCTGACAAATTGACGAATGAGCGTACCCTTTTAACTAAACTGGAACCAGAGCTTACAGATAACAAGAACAGCGACCAATAAGATAATTATCAATAGCCAGAAATAAAGGGGGCCTCATGATAACAGAAAACAGTGAGTTAATGTGCTATAAACAAATAGAGATTGAAAGCCATGGAAAACTAAAGTTTTTCCTTGAAAAGCACAGCACTAAAGAAGGAACCTGGGGTCAACTTACTCTACATGAAGGAGCAATTGATTTCTTATTCCTAAACGGACAGGGACAAGAACTATCACGCACTCGAATTAACGAAGAGCATCCCCAATTACTGATCCCCCCTGCTGCATGGCATAAAATTATTCCTGTCAGTGAATCTTTTAAAGCAAATCTTGAGTTTTATTGTATGCCCCAACGTTATTTCAATAAAAAATACGGTTTAGGAGCAACACATAGTGATTTAGTGTATATCTATCAAAGTTATTTACGCCATTTACAGCCTACATCAATTCTTGATGTAGGCTGTGGCTCAGGAAGAAATTTATTGTATTTAGCAAAAATGGGGCATAAGGTCACTGGAATTGATCACAATCCACAAGCTTTGACGACCCTTGAGGATATTGCTAAGAAAGAAGTATTGTCCAGAGTCGATACGCTACTACTTAATTTAAACCAACCTCTGAATCTTGAACCAGAAAATTATGATTTGGTTCTTTCAACGGTCACTTTGCAATTTATAGACACAAAACGCATCCCGGAATTACTCACTGAACTCCAAAAAGCAACTAAGAAAAAGGGATATCATTTTTTAGTATTTCCTATTCAATCAGAACCTTATTCAATGCCAGAGTTTTTCACTTTTCTGCCGCAAAAAGAAGAACTCTATCATGTATATCAAGACAGTGGATGGTCGATACTCGAATACAAAGAATCCGTAGGTCATTTGCATAAACAAGACGAATTGGGAAGACCAATATCAGGCATGTTTGGCCTTCTACTCGCGCAAAAAATTGCCTAACACTTTATTTAATGCCTAAGAAAACAGACAGCTCATTTGGGTTGTGTAAAACATTAGCCAAAGTATAGCGACCTAAAACTTTTATAAAGGCAGATTGGGCTTCATGCAAGATACCCTTTAATTTACATACAGGAGCAATACAACAGTTGGCTTTTTCTTTATTAAAACAAGGCACCAAATCAAAATGGGGCTCAAGTTGAACAATTAACTCACCTAAATTTATCGTTTCAGGTTGAGCTGCCATTAAAATACCACCATTCTTGCCGCGGATGGTTTTAATCAATCCAAGTTTAGCCAAATTATGAATGATTTTAATCATATGATTGTTGGATATACCATAAGCCTCAGTGATGTCCTTAATCGTGCATGATTCTTTTCTAAGAGCGATATAAATCAAGGCCCGTAATGAGTAATCCGTAAATTGTGTCAATTGCATCATTAACTCCCAATTGTTAGTTGGCTCTGATTATTTCTTTTTATAAGATTCATTGCAAATATATCTTTAGATATTTATATCATGCCTCAGACGCGTTAGCATGCTCCTGTTCCTTATTTTTGATACGTACCCATCTTGGGAAAAAAGGACCTAATTTTTTAATAAAATCATAGGTCATGCATAATGCCCCAAGCGCAAATAGAACATCGCCTGGTAGACGCAACCATTGCCATAAGAGGGTTGTATTATAAAACTCAAGACTTCTGGCATGAGCATATCCATGTTCGTAAACATCCATCAATTGAGACCAGCCAATAGGGAAGAAATTTAAAACAATCCACAAAACAACACCAAGGTTATATAACCAAAAAGCCCAGACACCTAGGCGATCACTCCATGAACTACTCACCCCTGCCGCATAGCGTAAGCAAAAATAAATTAATCCGATACCCAGTAAGCCAAAGGCTCCGAACAATGCCGTGTGAGCGTGATTCAAAGTAAGAAAAGTTCCATGCTCATAATAATTAATCAGTGGTGCATTGAGTGTTCCACCACCAAATACCCCTGCACCAATAAAATTCCAAAATGATGCGCCCAAAATATAAAGATAGGCTACGTTGTAGGTAAAATCTCCTTTACGTTTTATCAATTGACGCTCTTCAATCGCATCAATAATAAGAAGAACCAAAGGCAGAACTTCAATAAATGAGAACATGGAGCCAAGTGGCACCCATATATCCGGTGTACCAGTCCAATACCAATGATGCCCTGTTCCAATCACACCACCTAAAAAGATAAGAATAGTTTCAAAGAGCATTGCTCGCTCTGCCAGAAGGCGAGAAACCAAGCCTGTTCCCATTAAAAGATACGCAGTAGCACATGCGGCAAAAAATTCGAATGATTGTTCTACCCAAAGATGAACTACCCACCAACGCCAAAAATCAGTGATGGTGAATGATTTCTCAATTCCGGTTAAAGGAATCATCCCAAAACAATATAAAATTGCAACATTTAAGGTGCTTGCCCAAAAAAGATGCTCTAATCGTATTTTTCCAGTCCAAAACTCACCCGCTGCAACTTTTACTCGATTCCAGGTTGGCCACATTCCACGAAAAACAATGAAACTCCAAAGGAACAGTCCAACACAAAAGCCGATTTGCCATAAACGGCCAAGCTGTAGGTAGGATAGACCCTGATTTCCAATCCAAAACCAGGATTCATTAACATAGCCCATAATCCCCAGGTAATCCCCAATAATTGCCCCGCCTACTATAAAAAGAGTGACCCAAAATAAAAGATCCACCAAAAAACCTTGTTTTGCTGCTTCTTTTTTACTAATTAATGGAGCAAGAAATACAGCTGAGCTGATCCAGGAAAGAGCGATCCAAACAATAGGCGTTTGGATATGTACATCACGTAGAAAATTAAACGGGAGAATATCATTGATATTAATACCGTAAAAATCGGTACGCTTTGAATAGTAATGGGCTAATAATGCACCAACCCCAATTTGAGTGAGAAGAACAAATGCGACAATTATAAAATACTGCCCTACTTTTCGCTGACTTGGTGTGAGTGGCGAAAAACCTAATAGCCCAGGAGTCTTAGGTGCATTATCTGGCGCACTTAAGTAACGATGATAAATATATAATACGACCCCAAAGCCCAAAAATACAAAGCAAAATGATATCCAGGTCCAATAAAAAGTATGTGCTGTTGGACTATTTCCCATAGTCGGCTCATAGGGCCAGTTATTGGTATAAGAGCTATTTTGCCCCGGTCTATGGGCAATAGTAGTGAGTGAAGAGTAGATAAGAAAATTCGCAGTCTGTATGGCGCTTTTTGCATCTAAACTATATGCTTTCGTCCAACCTGCTTCAAAATCATGATGAAGCAACTTTTGTGAAATCTCAGTTTGTAATTGTTGTATTGCTGTAGTTAGAGGCTTTGATAAAGTACTTGTTTGTTGGCTGAGCTCAAGGTGCTGTAAATCAAACTGCATGGCTTTACGAACCATATATTGATCCCCTTCAGAAAGGGTCACAAATGATGTTCCAAAACGTTGTTGCGCTATTTCTTCCTCGGTGATTCGTCCCAAACGTACTAGATATTTTGCGGTATAATCTTCACCAAAATAGGAACCCATGCCATAGAGACTGCCGTAATCCATAAGATCGGCACGCTGAAATCCTGCTTTACCTGCAACTATATCCTCTTCGGTCATAATGATTTGTCCTGAAGGTGATAAAAATTGTTGTGGCAATGGAGGGGCAAGCTGATAGGTTTTATAGGTACCCCAAGCAAGTGCGATGAAACAAGCAATTGCAGTAAACAACAAAATCCATTTAAGTACGTTTGACACGGGATCAGAGTTTAAGTTGGCGTTGATTGTAGCTTGGGTTGTTTTACCCATTTGGCACATTCCTTATGCGAAACACATCATTTTAAGTTTTTAACATACCTCTAAGTACATGCTGTAAAATACCACCATTCTTGAAGTACGCCAATTCAGTTAAGGTATCAATTCGCGAAATAAGGTTAATCTCCACTTGTACTTTATCTTCTCTATGAATTACTGCTTTTATTTTCGCATGCGGTTTTAATTGATGAGCTAGATCTAAAATATCAATTTGTTTAGAGCCTGTGATTTTTAGTGTTTTACGAGTTTGATGTGGTCAACCAATTTGATACACACCAAGTCTAAAGGTTGTTTACATAGCGATTAGCAGGCCTTGTTATCACATCAGCACACCATAACTTATGGTTTTAAAAAACACCAGGCTCACCTTTAATAATCGTATCACGAGTCAATGCAACGCAATTTTTAAAAGGATTATTTTCTTTTTTAAGAAATGTGTTAAAGAAATCCACGCTATATAAGTTCAATGATTTAATGATTTGCCCCCATTTCCACTGCCTAGGTAATTACCAAAACCTTGATGATAAGCATGAATCATTTTTTTAATTGGAATAAGATCCGAAGCTTTCAATGGTGTTTGCGGTAGTTGATTAAGAGCTGCTTTAAGACCAGCAACGCGCTCCAAACTAATTTTAACAACCTGCTTTCCTGGCTCATAATAAAAAATACTCCAATAATTGCCTTTCTTTATAATTAAATAAAGTGGGCGAAAAACCTTTAATTTGCTTACCTTCTCTTCTCTATTTTTTATGATTAAATCTTCTCCTTTTGATAATTTCAAATGTTTATAGTCAATACAAGCTTGGTAAGCTGGCATATACTGAAATGTAGAAAGATCCGTAAAATTCATATGATAACTGTAATGAGAGAAAATACACATAGATCCTTAAATTCCCGGACTTGCATTATATTCCTCATCTAGTTCATTGCTGGGGCGCTGAAATAGCTCTTTAATGCGATCAAATAGCGTGACTCTAAAACACACGTAATTATGCCCGCCTACAAACTCATGAAAATCTATAGGAACATTTTGCTCTTTCATTTTTTTGCAGACATGCAAGACTGTCTCAAGCGAGTTTACTGTTCTCACGGTACCATCCTCAAATTCAAATTCTACGGGAGTATTTTCATAACATCCCATTTCAAAACTAAATTGTGTTTGTTTATTTTGTTTGACAAAGTCATCAATCATTTTATCCAGTACTTCTGTTTTCTGCACTAAAAAAGCTGGTGATTGCGCAATAACCTGACCAAAAACATCCGGTTTTGAAAGGCCTGTATAGAAAGCAGCAAGACCGCTATAGGAAGCGCCAATAAGGCTTATATCCTGAGGTTTAGTACTTATATTTAACTGATGTTTCGCATGCAATAACGGTATAAATTCCTCAGCTAAAAATTCAGTGAACACCTTATTGCAATGATATTCCACACTCCTAGATAAGCCATCCGCATGGTCCAAAAAGACAGCAACACAGGGTGGGATAAGTTGCTCTTCGATCATGTGTTCTAACATGCAATGCGCTGGGATATAATCTAAGTAGCTACTACCATCTAAAAACAACAACAATGGATAAGCTTCTTTTTTAGCTTTGCTATATCCTTTGGGTAAATAAATCCAATAATTTCTCGCTAATGATGGATCATCATTTCCAATCACGCTTTTTAAATGTGTTTCAGAACACATTAACTTATTTAAAAGCAAGCGCCCTTCTTGTTTTAGCTTATCACGGGTAAGCTTAGCGAACTCAAAAGTAAAAGGAATAGCCTCCAAACGAGGGGCTTTGGGTAATTCTAGGATAGATTCTTCCCCATAAAGTTCACCAGGATTATCCATGTCCTTGTAATAAGCTAGCTTGTTCTTATTTAATGGATCTGTAATGACTCGACCTTTTGTAAACAAATCATTTAAAAGTGCATCAAACTGAGCTGACTGCCCCACAGGCCTCGGATAAAAAGGCGGCTTAGAATCCAACTCAACCAATGGCACTGCATCAGAACGATGACGCTTCACAAAGTTATAAGCGCTTATTAATTCACTGGGAAGTACTAAGGTGAGATAAGCGATATCCGTATTTGGAATTAATTTAAATTTGCTTTGTTCAGTAAAATTATATCCTGCAACCCCACTCAATAAATAAATTGATGTGACGCCATCTCGTTCATCAGAGCCCAATCGATATAAAAAAGTAACGAGTTTATCAGAAGTTTCCGGAAGATCTTCGATAATGGGAGTTTTCATATCTTTCCACAAGTCATTCCATTGCTCTACCGAAACGACGGTTAGTTTTTCTGAAAATTGAGACAGGCACAAAGAACTGTATCTTGACATGGTATAATGTCCACCTTTATGGAAATTCTTATCTTAATCTGATTATAACGAATTTCAAACTAGCAAAAATTACCGTAGTATGAATACGAACTAACAGCTCTTTTGCAGGAGCTGCTTCAAAAGCTAGAATCTTTTGAGATCAAAACAGATTTGGAAAAAATATTTGGATAATTACAATTAGGATTATCCCTTCTTGGGGAAGCGGAGAAGCACTATGACGGAAAATTTCATTAAGGACTATTGGGAGTCGCAAGGCCTAGCACATGGCGAATCGCACTGTGCATCTTGGGGCGATAATTGGATGATAGATTTGGAAATCGAAACCATCAAAAACTATATTAATGATGGGGATTGTGTTCTTGATGTTGGTTGTGCTAATGGGTACGCTACTTTTAAGCAAGCAGAATTACATAAATTGGCATCAATAACAGGTGTCGATTTTGCTACAAATATGATAAAGACAGCACAAAAAATAAAAAAAGAACGCCCAAATACCGATAATATTAGTTTCTTTGAAGGTGACATTAGGCAGTTACAATTTCCGGATAATACTTTTGATATGGTTTATACCACTCGAGTTTTGATTAATTTACCTAATTGGGAACAGCAATTACAAGGTATTAATGAGTGCATTCGAGTTACTAAGCCCAACGGGCTTATTGTCTTATCAGAAGCTTTTTGGGAACCTTTGATGTTACTCAATGCAATGCGAGCATTAAGTAAGTTACCCCCATTAGTCGAACATGACTTTAATCGTTATATAAAACAGCAATCACTAGAACAATATTTGCTGAAACTAGGATACAAATACCATCTTGAAGATTTTTCATCAGTTTATTATTTAGGGTCACGCTTTTTACGTGAATTAGTGACAGATCATAATGCTTATCCGGGTTATGAAAATCCAATCAACAAGTTGTTTTATGAGTTGGAAAAGCAATTTTCTGGTGGTGGAATGGGGATTCAAAAGGCAGTAATTATAGAAAAATAATTTACTAGTTTTTAGGATGTATTTCGACGAACTTAAAGGGCAAGACATAGCTATTCTCATTAATGTACGACCTATGATATTGATGTCGTTCTGGATTTGAGAAGAACTGATATTGTTGCCCATTATTCTTTACAGAAAAAACTGGAAAGCTTAGGTTTTAAGCCAGACGCGAATGTCAATTGCAGATGTATGTTAGATGATTTTATGATTGATATCATGTACACCGATAGTGTTTTACAAGGAATCAATCAAATTGGTATCAAACAAGTTTTGACAATGCAATTGAGATTCAGATTTTCGTTAACCGTTGATTACAGATAATTTCCTATGCCGTCGCAAGATAATCTTTCCCATACTGTTCTAGGTAGTCGTTGTAATTTCCGAGAAAATCCTGGACCCCATATTGTTCGGTTAAAACAATAATTCGCGTTGCAATATCATCGATAAAATAACGATTATGGCTTACAAATAATACAGTCCCAGGAAACAGTTGAATGGCTTCGATTAAAGCATCTATCGACTCGAGATCCAAATGGTTGGTTGGTTCATCAAAAATCAACGCGTTGTGTTTTTCCAAAATTAATTTGGCCATAATTAAGCGAGCGGATTCACCACCACTTAATACCCCAATCTTTTTATCGACATCGGGGCCGCGAAAGAGTACTTGACCAAGTACTTTCCGTATTTCCTGACTAGGTGCGGCTATATTGTCTTCCATCCATTGCAAAATAGTTTGTTCTGGATCCAACTGGGTTCTGTAATCTTGAGCAAAATACCCTACCTTCACCGTGTCACTCCACTCAAAATGTCCTTGATCGGAAGGTAGTTCGCTTAATAAAATTTTCAGTAAAGTAGATTTCCCAATACCATTAGGTCCAATGATGGCGCATTTATCACCCCGCTGAATGGTGACGGACACATTTTTTAATAATATTTTTTCATCAAATTTTTTGTGCAATTGCTCTACTTTTACAACCAATTTACCTGAAGACTTTTTTTGCTGAAAATTAAAATAAGGTTTGAAAATATTGGACTCTTTAATCTCAACCAATTCAATCCGCTCTATCATTTTTTGCCGCGAAGCCGCTTGACTGGCTTTACTTGCTTTAGCACCAAAACGATCAACAAAGCCTTGCAAGGCTTCAATGCGTTTTTCTTGGTTTTTCAGTTCACTTTGTTTCAGTCTTAAGCGCTCTTCTTTAGCAAAACAAAATTTATCGTAATTACCTGGATAATCCAATATTGTATCGTAGTCAATATCAAGGATGTTCGTGGAGGTATTATTAATAAAGCTTCTATCATGAGAAATAAAAATTAATAATCCTTTGAAGGAAGTTTTTAGAAACTCCTCTAACCAAGCAATCGATACAATATCCAAATGGTTGGTGGGTTCGTCGAGCAACATAATATCAGGTTGTTGATAAAGAACTTGTGCTAATAATACACGTAATTTGTATCCGCCTGATAAGGCACTCAATGGACCATAATGAAACTTTTCAGCAATACCTAAACCCAGCAATAAATTTTTTACTGTGGCCTCTGCTTCATAGCCCCCTTGATTCATCACTATTTCTTCTAATTCGCTCAGGCGATAACCGTCCTCTTCAGTAAAAGTCTCTTTCGAATATAAAATTTCTTTTTCAGTAAGAGCATCCCACAAAATGGGGTTTCCACGAATTACCACATCGATCAATCGATCCTCTTCGTAACGGAAGTGATCTTGCTTCAAAATCCCTATTTTATGGCTTTTAGCCTTTTCAACAGAGCCATGGGAAGCTTGCTCTTCGCCGGCAAGAATCTTTAAAAAGGTAGACTTTCCAGTGCCATTGGCACCTACTACTCCATAACGTTGCGTAGGCAATAGAGTTAAATCCACATTTTGGAATAAGGATTTTGGTCCAAACAACATACTCAAATTTTTTACTTCGAACATTTACCTTGCCTCGATTAAACTATTTTATTGTGTTTTTTGTGCAATTTTAACATTATTTGGACCGTTTAGCACCGTACTTATGCTCTTTCGATTGATTTTTCTTTCACTCAAACAAATTGATTTAAATTTGAACTAAAAAATGCTAACCTATGCACCTCATACAAAACACAAGTACTAGTAATGACTCAATCTGAACTCTCCAACGAAGCGCTATCATTCACCCAATTATCCCTACGCCAAGAATTAATAAAGAGTATCGCATCTTTAAATTATGAAAATATGACTCCGATCCAAATGCATAGCCTGCCATTAATCCTTAATAACGAGGATGTTATTGCTCAAGCCAAAACTGGTAGCGGCAAGACTGCTGCTTTTGGTTTGTCCTTACTCAATCAGTTAAAAATTACATTTTTTGCAATTCAGGGTTTGGTTCTTTGTCCTACCCGTGAATTAGCAGAGCAAGTCAGCCAAGTTATCCGTCGATTAGCTTGCTTAATGCCTAATGTTAAAATTATTAATTTGTCCGGCGGCATACCGATGAAACCGCAACTGGATTCTTTAAGACATGGGGCTCATATTATTATAGGAACGCCAGGAAGAGTACTTAAGCATTTAAAGAACGGTTCTTTAGATTTGAGTAAAGTAAAAACATTAGTTTTAGACGAAGCCGATAGAATGCTGGATATGGGTTTTTTGGACGACATCACAAGTATTATTGCGACCGCCCCAAAACAACGCCAAACCTTGCTTTTTTCTGCCACCTACTCCGAAGAAATTAAACAACTTTCCAAGCAATTTATGATCAACCCTAAAGAAATTCTGGTTGAAAGCCCTGATGATGAAGTGAATATCGAACAACAATTCTATGAGGTTTCAAAACAATCTCAGAAGTTTCCCTTATTAAAGCTCGTGCTGCTGCACCATCAGCCTGTCTCTACCTTAATTTTTTGTAATACTAAACAACAAACAGCAGACGTTACGGCTCAACTGATTCAGGAAGGCTTCAGTGCCATCGCTTTACATGGCGATATGGAACAAGTAGATCGTGATCTAGCAGTTTTACGATTTGCCAACCACAGTTGCTCTATCCTGGTTGCAACGGACGTTGCTGCTCGTGGACTAGATATCAAGGAGCTTTCTGCGGTTATTAATTATGATCTGGCTTTTGATCATGATGTCCATGTGCATCGTATTGGTCGAACTGGACGAGCTGGTAATAAGGGTATTGCAATAAGCATTACAACTCCTTCGGATGCACAAAGGATCTGTGCTATTGAAGACAATTTAACCCATCCTATAGTTTGGGGAAATCCTAGTGCATTTGAAAACACCCTCAGTACTCGATTAATGCCAGAAATGCTTACTTTATGCCTTGGTTTAGGCAAAAAAGATAAAATTCGGCCTGGGGATATTCTTGGAGCCTTAACCAAAGACGCCGGTTTAGCTGGAACCTCCATTGGCAAAATAAACATTACTGCTCTGTATTCATACGTGGCCATTCATCGCAATATAGCAGACAAAGCCTATCAATATTTACAAAATGGAAAATTGAAAGGACGTAAAGTGAGCGTTCGTAAAATTAGTTAAATTTTCCCCCTCTCTCAATAAGGTCAGGACTTACGAAAAACCCCAAGGTCGAGGCAAAAGCATGTTTTAATGAGGAAGTTTAGATACACTAAATGCCCGAATTAAAACATGCTTTTAACGAAGAGATTGAGAGTTTTTCTTAAGTCCTGAAGGTATTGAAATATGAGCTTGTCCTGGGTAAAAAGCCCTGAGATTTATTTGCTTGATGGATTATAAGTCACAGCAAACGGTGCAAATGGTGCAAATGGAACCATGGCAATAGCTGGCATTGGAAAAAATCGAGTATGATTGTGCTTAACTTTAACCACTTCCACTTTATTAGCCTTTGGAAGCAAATCTTTTTTTCTGGCTTTCTCAAGAATATAATCTGCATCATGTTTTGCAAACGGTTCGTTTGTTAGAGGATCAATCAATTGCTTCGTATTCCCTTCGTCTCTTCTTGCTGGCCTTGTGTTGTGAAATTTCATCAATAGAAGCAGATCGTATTGATATCCAGTAGAACTAACCACACGATTTATAGCCTAGTCCTAATAATTTGATTATAAACAATGAACCCGAAAAAGCTCATC
>CAMFHA010000085.1 GCA_945952115.1 uncultured Legionella sp.
AAAGCAGCCTGAGCTTTTAACAGCTTGTTAAGCAAAAAACTCCGAGCTGGGGTTAGTTAAAACATAACATATAGCATAATCTTAAAAAAACAATTGAATCGTAAAGAGAACAGCTAATGCGCCGATAAATTTGTTAATCTCATAGAAGTTATAAGTAGCTTGAGTTGTGCATCGATAATTGATATTTCATTTCTTCTACAGTAAGAGCTTCTTCTGATGCAACAAATGAATAGTTTGCTTCAGCTTCTTCTTTTTTTTCATTTTTATAAAGAAAACCTTCCCCTGTAGAAAAAGCAATTACTTTTTCATTTTGATCATAAATAAAAAAAGCTTTACCTTGCTGCGCTTCATTTTGAAAAAATTTTAATGCCTCTGTATCTCGAGAAAATTCCAAAGTTAAATCTAGAGTATTTTTAAAAAATTGAAATGACGAGTGTTTTGCTTCATAATTTTCTTGAATAGCATTTATTGTATCTAAATTACTATGAACAATAAGTGTGCGCTTTAACGAGTGATGATAAATCTCTTTTATAGTATTCACTTGAGATGAAAAATCATTCAAAGTTTTAGGTTTTGTTAATTTTTCTGCTGTTTGGTAATGATCCACGGCCGCTTCAATCGCGTCCATAGCTCCTACAATATGCAATGCTCCAAATAATTGTCCGCCAGGTGCAAAAAAACCAGCTGCTGCCACAGCAATATTTAATAATGCATCGCAAGACCACATAGCACACATGAAGTAATTCCAATTTTGAGATGAAGCACCCTGTTTTTCTATTGTATTTTTAAAGTCTTCTGAGGTCTTTATAAAATATGCTATGGATGCTTCATCAGGTTTAGTTAATGCAACATGTAAACTATCTAATACTAAAGCTGACTTGTCTGAAATAGGATATTTTTTATTCAAAACCTCTATTTGAACACACATTGTTTCAAGAGTATCTATCCTAGTGGTAAGTTCTTGTTGACGCTCCGCTTTCGTTTCATTGTTTCTTTGTATTTTTAGTTCATCAATATAATTCTTTATTTGTTTAAAAGAGACATTAAAATTATTGTTTATTTTGCTTTTCATAAATGCCCCTACATTAAATATAATATAATTTATATATATTTACTTATCTTTAGATTCAAAGTTGACTGTCACCTTTTGAATAGTGCCTGTATCTTTTTTTTCCCAAGGGCGTGCATATTTAAAAGTTAATTCTGTAGTTTGCGGATAAGTTTTTCCTTTATTTAAAGTAAAAGTAAACAACATTCTGCCGCCGGCACCAATTAGTTTTGTATTAGGTCTTTGATAGACGCTTGAATGTAAAGTTAACAAATCATTATCAAAATGAATAACTGACCATTGATAACCCGTAGTAGGATTAGCAGCTAAATTAACAATAAAAGAAGACTGGTTTTTATTTACATTAATTAATATAGGTTCAGCCGCATAAATTAAGCCAGTTGCTATCATTGAGGAAAAATAGGCTAGTATTTTCACTTTAGCTCCTTGTATGTTAATTTGCTACTATTTCATTTCTAAATTACTCATCCCAATCATCTCTATCTTTATCATCTTCCGGTAAAAATCCACCTATCTGTGCATTCCACATTGATTTATATAAACCATTTTTTGCTAATAATTCTTCGTGGCTACCATCCTCTACAATTTTACCTTCTTGAAACACTAAAATTCTATCCATATGCAACAAAGTCGATAAACGATGAGCAATGACTAAAGTAGTTTTATCTTTCATCAAATCCCATAAGGAGTTTTGAATAATTTCTTCAGTTAAAGAATCTAGTTGTGAAGTTGCTTCATCCAAAATTACAATAGGAGCATTTTTTAAAATAGCACGAGCTATAGCGATTCTTTGTCGTTGTCCTCCAGAGAGTTTAATCCCCCTCTCTCCAACTAAAGTCTCATAACCTTCTGGTAACAAAGCAATAAAGTCAGAACAACAAGCACGTTTCGCTGCATTAATAACCTCTTCGTTAGTAGCATCTGGATTCCCATAACGAATGTTTTCTATTAAGGTTCTATGAAATAAAGTAGTATCTTGAGGAATCATACTGATTGCAGCTCTTAATGAGTCTTGAGTTACTGAAGAAATATCCTGACTATCAATAAGAATTCGCCCTGATTTCACATTAAATAAACGTAAAATTAAATGGATAAATGTAGTTTTACCACTACCAGAATAACCTACTAGACCAACACGTTGTTTTGCTGGAATATGAATAGATTTATTTTCAAAAATTTTTTTTCCTTTATTATAATAAAAACACACGTTTTCAAATTGAATAGTAGCTTCATTAATGATTAACTCTTTTGCCTCGGCTTTATCTTGAACATCAATTGGTGTACTTAAAATTGCAATAGCTTGACGAGCAATACCCACCTCTCGATAAAAATCAGCCATGGCATGGCATAAGTACCACATTTGAGTCATAATTGCGAAAGAAACATTAAAAATAAACACTAGGTCACCAGTGCCAATAATATTCTTTTGCCAAAAATACAATAATAAAGAAATCATTGTCACTAACATTATTGTAACCGGAATATCTAAATACAAATGAAAGATATTCATATAGAGCATCAATTTTTTATTGCTTTGTGCTTCTTTATTTTGACTTTTTGAAATATAAGCTAGTTCAGCTTTACGTCGAGAAAATAATTTAACTGCGTTCGCGTTGCTCAAGCTATCCACTATTTTTCCGCTGAGTTCACTTTTATCTTCAGCATTTGCAATAGAATAATGATCTACTCTTTTTGATGATTTAAAACTAATGCCTAATTGTAAAACAATCCAAACTAATAAAATAAGCGCAAACCAACAATTAATAGTACACATTAAAATTAAAGCAATAAAAATTGAAAAAAAAGCAGCAATAACATACCAAGTAACTAATTCAAAAATAGAATTCAAAGCTCGAGGTAAATCATTAAGCTTATTGGCTAAGCCTCCTGCCATTTGATTTGAAAAATATTGATAAGATTGTTTACTTAAATAATCAAAAACAGACATCCGAACATCGGCTAAAAAACGGGGAATAACATACGATTGCCACCAGTTTTCTAAACGAAAAACAAGAATTAAAATAAACCAAGCCCCACCTCCTAACCATAAAGCGGGGGCTACTAACTTAAAAACATTTTCAGTGTGAGGGTGTGCATCTAAAGCATCTATAATCATTTTTAATGAGTAAGGAATTACATTGTATTCCAAAACCATTACCGAGGGGGCTAGAAAAAAAATAACAAAAGCTAATTTTTGTTTTTTTATGAAATAAAGAAAAAATTTGGCTAAGCTTTTAGGTAACTCATTATTTAATTGCTCTTGTTTCATCATTAATGATACTCATTAAAGTTCAATAATCACAATCATTAGACTTCAAAAATTAACTTAATATTGTCTTTGATCTAGATTGCTTCAAAGACGAGTTTTGACTAAAAATTATCTAATATTTAAGTGTAATTGCTCTGAATTATAACTTTCTTCTTATATCATTATAGTTTAGCTTAAATAAATTTTGACTAATTTAACCTAGAAAATGTAATGTGAGTTGCTACGCAAGTCAGCGACACTGAATTATTTTACCTTCATCGCCTCTCAATCGCTTTTTCTAGGTTTACCATTCTTTTAAACTTTACATAATATATAAGGAGAATTTCTATCCAATTCTGAATATCCATCCTCATTTATTTCTTTATTTTTTATCTCATCTAATAAAGCGTTTAGCAGCTTTTCTGAACCTAACTCTTTCAATTGTTTTGTTATTTTATCTTTTTTTCCTGTTATTTCATCTCGTTTTTGACTATTACTTGTACGGTTATACTCAGCGTTTAGGCGCCATATTTCTTGTGTTAGTTGATTATGTAATTTTCTATATTGTTCCGTCTTTAGTTTTAACTCATCCAATGTTAATTTATTACTCTCCCTGAGCACATTACTAAGACTTTGGAATAGTCTAAAATCTACCATTATTCGCCCTGATATCTGTTATTAAAATTATAATCCTAAAAGAAGCAATTGAATCTACTAGGAATAGCTACGACTCAACTACTTTTTTAGGGTATTTGTTTCGCTAGTGTTTGCTCTAAATCATCTAATTTCATCCCTGAATCAGTTTTACTAAACAAACCCAGCTGCGCACTTAAACCTAAACTTAACCAAGAAAGAATATCCATTATAAATTTCTTAATTGTTCCTTTCCATTCACGATGATTCTCTAAAACAACTCTGGCCTCTTTTATTGCTCTTAAGCATTCTTTTTTAAGCTCCACCTTGGCTTGTTCAAGAGGTTTATCTAATGATAGAAAATTATTTTGTGCTCGCTCTAAAGCTATACAAAATGATCGAGCACATTTTACGGCTTCTTTATAATTAATGTTGCTAAGCGATTTTATAGACATCTCTTGCTGCTTTTGAATAAAAAGTTTTAAATGCTCTTCAAAACTCAATTGTTCTAATTCATCAAAACGTTGCTCTAAATGAGAAGATAAATTGAACGTTAATCTTCTTTTTTCTTCAGCTAGTGTTATTAATTCTCTATAATTAATATGGTTATTATCTGCTCTATTTGCCAAAGATTCAATAAAATGTTCAATTTGTTTTAACAAAACATCACGATGATTTATCATCAGTGGTTTAGTGGTTTTAGAATTAAAATTAATATTAATGGCATTTAATTCTGCAAAATCAGTTAATCGTCGAGGATTTATTCCTACATTAATACATAAATTCTCATAAATTATATTAACTTCCTGTTCAAGATATAGGAAATTGCTGGAGTCAATAATAGGATAATGACTATTAACAACAAAACTTTTTATATGTAATAAATGTTGATTAAGCGTTTTTTTTGCAGAAGAACTTTTTAAATAAGTTATAAAAGATTCATCTCTCAAAGCAACCAACTTAAGCTCTTCTCGCCGATTTTTTAAATAACTTATAAATACATTCACATGAATACTAATAGATATATAGGCATCTACAAATTTGCTTATATATTCATCAGGTATTAATAAAATTTTTAATATAGCCTCATTCACTTCCTCACGAAAATGAGAAGAAGTTGCTAAGTTATCATCTACAATATTACTAGTTAACGTCGCTACACCATTAATGTAAATATCAAGCCAATTAAAAGCAGAGTAGCTAAAAGGAAAAGGCAGAGTAAGTAATAAATTCGTTGTTATATCTTTTTTATATTCTTTAAAAGACGGATTTCTAATTGCAGCAAAACACCAGTCTCCATCAATTTTAATCACTTGATCCTTTTCATTAAGGCAAATATTGCCATTTTTTAAATCAATTTCTTGTAAAAAAATAGAAAGAATCATCACCTGGCCTAAACCAGAATATGCACCACTTGAAAAGCTTAAAGAAGAATTAACAGGCAATAATTTATAACCAGTCACTTCTTCCGATAAAATAAAATACGTATTTAAATGCGAATTCCAGGCAAGTTTTGTTTCTGGTTGATTAGGAATGATAAGACGAAAGAATTCTTGTGCTAAGAGCTCTAAACAAGCTATTGATTTAGATTCCATTTCTTTTTGATAAAAAATACGAGGATCATTTTCAAGTCGTCCTTTTTTTATCTTATGCATAAAACGTCCATGCCCCGTTCCGGGAATGACAGTAAAATGTTTTATATCAATAATTGAAGCAGGCATAAGCTAAATAAGATCTAATGAAGCGCCTAGTTTACTCTATTAAATTTAAACTCGCTATAATTTCTTCTTGATATTCGGAAGCAGAAAAGCGATTATTTTATTTTTTATATGCGTAATGAGAGGGTTGAGTGGATCAGGAAACAATGGAATTTGACGTGCTCATTATTGGAGCTGGGCCGGCTGGACTTTCTGCAGCAATAAAATTAAAACAATTAGCCGCGGCAGCTCATAAAACAATCAGTATTTGTATTTTAGAAAAAGGAGCGCAAATAGGCGCGCATATTTTATCTGGCGCTGTATTAGAGCCTCGTAGTTTAAAAGAACTACTACCCGATACCTGGCAAGAAGCACCTTTAAATACGCCTGTACAAAAAGATTTATTTTATTATCTTACTCAAAATAAAGCTTATAAACTTCCTACGCCTAAGCCAATGCATAATGAAGGAAATTACATTATCAGCCTAGGAGAATTATGCCGTTTTCTTGCTGATCAGGCAGAGTCCTTAGGTTGCGAAATTTACCCAGGATTTGCAGCTGCAAAAATGCTTTATAATGACAATAATCAAGTAATTGGTGTAATTACCGGTGACGTAGGAATTAACAAAGAAGGTGAGCCAACATCTAATTATCAACCAGGAATGCGACTTTTAGCTAAACAAACTCTATTAGCAGAAGGATGTCGTGGCCATTTAAGCCGAATAATAATGAATCGTTACCATCTTAGGGATAAAGCTCAACCACAAACCTATGGATTAGGCATTAAAGAACTATGGCATATTGATCCCAAGCAACACCAACTAGGAACCGCTTTACATACAATAGGCTGGCCAATGAATCAAGCAACCTATGGTGGATCTTTTATTTATCATTTATCACAACACCGCCTAGCATTGGGTTTTGTAGTTGGTTTAGACTATAAAAATCCCTGGTTAGACCCATTTCAAGAATTACAACGTTTTAAAACGCATCCTCTAATTAAACCTTTGCTTACTGGTGGTGAGCGTATTGCCTACGGAGCACGAGCACTTAATGAAGGAGGTTGGCAATCATTACCAAAACTAAGCTTTCCTGGAGGTTTGCTAATAGGCGATGCTGCTGGTTTTTTAAATGTTCCTAAAATCAAAGGCATCCACATGAGCATGAAATCTGGTATGCTTGCAGCGGAAACTTGTTTTGACCTTCTCCAATTAGAATCTTCCTCAACACCAGTTGAATTACACAGCTATTCAGAAAAAGTAAATAAATCCTGGATGGGAAAAGAACTCTACTTAGTGCGCAATATTAGACCTGGATTTAAATATGGACTTATTCCTGGCTTAATTAATGCCGCGTTTGAAACTTATATAAGCCAAGGAAGATCTCCTTGGACTTTAAGCAATCATAGCGACAATAAATCATTAACTTTCGCAACTAGAGCAAAAAAAATTAACTACCCCAAACCAGATGGAACGCTTACTTTTGATAAGCTTTCTTCTGTTTTTTTATCTAATACTTTTCATGAAGAAAACCAACCCTGTCATCTTAAATTAAAAAAAGAAAATATAGCTATTGATGTAAATTCAAAAAACTACGCCTCTCCAGAAACACGCTACTGCCCGGCTGCAGTTTATGAAATCATTGAAGAAACCAAGGGACCTAGATTACAAATTAATGCTCAAAACTGCATTCACTGCAAGACATGCGACATTAAAGATCCACGCCAAAATATTATTTGGTCTCCACCTGAAGGCGGAGGTGGCCCCAATTATATTGATATGTAAACCTAATTGTTATTTTACGCTAAAAAAGGTAGACTTCCACACATAAGTCCCGGTGGCACAGCTGGATAGCGCAGCCCCCTCCTAAGGGGCAGGTCGGAGGTTCGAATCCTCTCCGGGACGCCAGTAAAATCAATAACTTACAAATTAATCCCGCCATAACACATGAGAGCCAGGGTGCCAACAGGGTGCAAATCGAATGTGTAATAATAAAATAGTAAATAACTCAATTGCCTGATAATTGATATTCTAACTTATCTATTCAGTATGAAGTGATTAGAATGATTAATAATGAAGAAAAAGAATATCATCGAAGTGATATTGCTAAGCAGCAGTTAAGAACGGCTGTTATTCTGTTTTTAAATGAAAAAGACTTATCATCAGTAATCACATTGTCATCTGCTGCCAACAATATACTTTATCAGCTTGTTATTGATGCTAATAAAGAGCCATTTATCAATTATGCTCAACGAGTTCACGATGCATTTAATGGATGGACTCCAAAAAAAGGACAATATAAAAAATATATAGACGATATGTTTGGTGTAAATATCCATAAACACATGGGTAATAAATGTGCAAACACATGCGCTATCGACTTATATGCATCTGCTGAGAATATACTGCTAATCGCTATATCCGAATATGTAAAGCTATATGGTCAAAGGGATGACTTCATATATGCGTTTTTACACTGGAAGTGGCAAAAAGAAGATGGTGCCAGAATTGCTCAGGTCATCGAAGATATGCCTGAAAAACTTAAAAAAACCGAACAATGGCGAAAGCAGATTAAACCAGAAGATCTCTCTAAGATAACTTTGATCGAAGAAAATAAAACAACTCCCCAAATTTACCAACGGTTTCAGTTGGCTGCTAAACAATTAGAAACGGCAATAATGTTGTTTTTGACTGAGCAAGATAGATTATCTGCAATAACTTTATCTGGTGCAGCGGATGTTATTTTTTGTGAGTTAGTTAATCGGCAAGGCAAGAAAAATTATACTGAGATATTAGCTTTAGATGAAGGTAGTGGAAGGAGTCGAAAAGAAATTGGTAAAGAAATTAATGATTTATTACATATTAATTCATTAAAACATTTTGATAATGGTGATGACGAATATATAAAATTAGATGTAAATGAATGTGCTGTTGCTGCAATTTTAAAGGCTTTAGTAAACTATAATATGTTAGATGGAAAAGATGATAATTTAATTATAGCATTTCGATATTGGGTGAAAATGAATCTTGATCCCGAAAAGTATGATCTAAAAGATAGATAGAAATTCTTAGTGTTTGGCTTTATCAGTGAGTTTGCTCTATAAATGTGGGGTGGGATGAAAGCCGCATTTACGGCTTTCTTTGTTGATCCAACCATACATCTAAATCTTCTTTTAAATAGCGAATAGAACGTCCTATCTTTATAAATTTTGGACCAGGGGTTCTATTTTTTAATGTACCATTTACTCTGTCTTGAGAAAGAAAGGAACGACTCATACATATATAGTTTGCGGCTTCAACTTCTTTAAATACTCTTTTATCCATCATACATCCTTATATGGCGAGTTATTTATAAACACAAGCCATTATATACGCATAAAAAGTATAATTTCAATATAAATACGCTAAATATGTATAATTATTTTAGAATACGTTCCTGTACCTCATAAATTCTCCTTTCAGCAGAGAATTGATCTTTAAAGCGCTTTAAGCCATCTTCTCTCATTTTTGCAGCAAATTGATTGAAATAATTAGTCAAAGAATCTTTATTATCTAATTGATATTGCACTGTAAGTTTTTTTTGACTCAGGGTATCTTCATTTTCTGGCTTTAAAATATGCGCTTTAATGAACCCAGGAAATTGAAGCATCTCTCTAGCATGTTCTTTTAACCATGATTCAAACTGATTGTAAATACTATCTTCAATTAACAAGTTTACTTCGTAAATAACCATATTTTATTTCCTTCGGATTAATCGAAATTAAGCATAAAATGGCACAAACACTTATAGGGATACCAGGGTTTAAATAATTATCAAATTTAGTCATCACATAGGGTAGCCATCCTCCAAATAAAGCTAAACTTAAATTATAAGATACTCCCAAGGCTTTACCTCTTTGATTTAATTCAAACCTACTAACAATAAATGCAGGCAACGCAGAATTTAATAAAGCTTGAATAATAGAAAAGAATAGTAAAGCTATGATACATCGAGAAAAATCTAATTGAGGTACTGCAGAAAAAACCATATAAGAAAATAATAAATACAATATTGCCGCAATCCAGATTTGTCTTAGAACCCCTATTCTATCCGCCAAGAGACCACATAAAGGCAAACACATTAAATATAATATTAATGCACTTAAAGTAATCAAAATAGCATTTTGATGTGTATGAATTTCTAATAAAGAAGATAAAATAGTGGGCAGGAAAACAAAAGTCACATAAAAAGCTGAGGCTGAGAGACTAGATACTATAAAGACACTCCACAATTCTTTTTTATAATTTTTAAAAAGAGATTTAAAATTATTATTCTTATTATTAGTGTTGATTATAAAGTCCCATTTTAAATTTAATCTAATAAAGAGCAAACAAATACAACCTAATGTTCCTATTAAAAATGGAATTCGCCATCCAAAACTGATAATTTGCTCATGAGGAATTATATAAAGAATTATTAAAGCACTAAGATTGGCGAGGAATAAGCCCATACTACCACCAATAAAGGCAATGCAGCCATGAATTGCAGAACCTACTTTCCCCTGCTCTACAGCCATTATAATTGCAGAGGAAAATTCTCCTGAAATCGCTATTCCTTGAAGTATTCTACAAATAACTAATAATATTCCATGTTGCTTATTCATCAACGATAAAGGTAACAAAGCAATAGCAGAAGTTGCGATGGTCATTAATATAGTGTTAAATAAAAAAACTCTTTTTCTACCTAAACGATCTATTAAATAGCCATAAATTAGAGCGCTTAAAGGCTTAACAAAGTAACTAATTACATAAGCTAATATAATAAAATTAAACGCACTTCCTCTTTCAGAAGAAGAAAAAAATACTTCAGATAATATCGGAATAAAAAAAGGAAACACTGTAAAATCATATACTTCAACTAAAGTCCCTAAAAATGCTGCTAATAACACTTTTTTATTCATTTACATCCCAGTAATAATTAAGTACATTATTATAACACTGGATGTATAGATGTAGCAGTATGGATGCAGATAAACAAAAAAACAACTATTTATATAACACCTTTCCTGAGCAATTTGAACTACAGTTTTACAAGAACTTTCTATCTTTAAAAAATCTAGGCTGTGATTATTTTTATTTTCTTGGTTTAGATTCACAAGTCTGCCACCGTTTTTGCACGCATGAAAATTGGATAGATTTTTATTATGATGAAAAATTTATTCTTAACGATCCTCTCAAAAGGATCGCAGAGAAAACTAACTTTATAGCATTACCATGGTCGCAAGTAACTTACTCTAATAGTCATGATAAAAGAGCTATTGAAGGTCGAAAATCATTTGGGCTTTATAATGGAATAACTATAACCAGAGAACGAAACCAAAAAAAATATATATTTGCTCTCTCCACAGAATTAAATAATCATGATTTAGCACGTTTTCTTTTAATAGAAAAAAAAGATATTTTACAAACATTTATTATAAATGCTATGACACTATATGATCAGTATTTATTAATAACTCAACCAACTTACATTAGTAATATTTATGTAGCATAGATATTATCTTGTTATTTATTTGATGTATAAGAAAGTTGTGCATTATTTTAACTAAATATCCACATGATAAAAAGTGCATAATCTAAATTTAAAACATGTAGAAAAAAATTATTAATTATAGGAGTATTTATGTTAGGTTCAATTTTTTTTCCTGCCAGTACCAGCGCTAACTTTCTGACAGCAAATACCATGTCTTTATTTTCCACTTCTTTTCTTATTTTAAGAAATGACAATCATACTTATGGATTCACTTTTATAGAAAAAACCTCTGAGAAATTAGGTCTTAGGCAAATCGAATTAGATTTAGTAGGCTTTGGTCTCGAACGAAAATTACATTATCGTGTTTTAAATGTAAATGAAGTTAATTGCTTACAAGAAGGTATCATTGAACTTAATCAACTTAAATTACCAAAACATCAATATGAACGACTGATTGATCCAACACGTACACACAGAATATTTGTAGATGTGGATAATAAAACCATCATTGAACATACAAAAACCATTAATGGTTTGACTTCACTATTATCAAAAACATCTGAAGCGGGTCATACTCCACCTGCAGTAAATTGGACAACTGTCAATTTATTTTCTTATGGAGAAAGTGAGACAAATAAATGTGCTGAATTATTGAAGGTCAAAATTAGAAATGGAATTGCAACATTTAAAGATCAATCTTTAACTTATGGAGAAGATGAGTATATTAAATATCAAATTGTTCATCATATTATTAAAAAGCTACTCGATCCCAATGCTGTAATCAGTTTGAATGAAGTTCAAAAAGAAGATAATGGTTATCGTTTTCCTTCCTATTCTTCAGAGCAAATTATTGCATTTCATCAGAAATGGAAACAAACGCCTAATGGTAATGTAATTGATTTATTCACAAATAATGAAAATATGAAAGATGCTATGAGTAAATTACTTGAAAAACATATTATAAACGCTATTTCTGCACTAGACATTTCTCTGCTAGTAAAGCAAGCACTAACAGCTTATAGAGAGACGCAGTTACTTAAGGAATCAAAAAAACAAAATGCAATGCACGATATAGGTTTATAAATTCTGAGTATGGAAGAGCTGTTAACAATTGTTAACGCTCCATTATTATTATTTTTTTAAATAAAAAGAAATAATTTATTTCCTCTAACTTCAAATAACTCAACATAATGACTATTTTGCTTGAGCGTTTCCAATGCATAATCTAATGCGCCAAGAATGATATACCCAAGAAACTTCAAAATACTAAGTTTTCAATAACTGAAAATTGTCATT
>CAMFHA010000086.1 GCA_945952115.1 uncultured Legionella sp.
TGAACGGATTAAACCTGTGCTTTTGAGTATTTGTCAACTAAAACTTAAGGCTAATGGGAACGGCGTGAATCCATGCAAAAATCAACCACTGTGCTAAATTTATAGATAGTTTCCCGCCTTCGCGGGAAAGACATAGCGTTAAATACTAGTAAATTACATACTCCGTGAATGATTACAAAATTTGAGATAGATAAGAATAATATCACTGGACATATACCCAAAACCTCGCATCTTGAAACATTTTGGGTATAAGTGCCTAATTAGATATTTTAGAATGGTAGGAACCAAATAACTCATCAAGCTGTCTTATTTCTTCAAGACTTTCTTGAACGACCTCAGTAACGTTTTGTTGTATCGTTTTTATAGGAGATAATTGAAGTAAGTCACCTAGCGTTAGGTAGAGCGGGCTATGAAATTCGGTAATAGTACAGTAATCGATTCTTTCCGATGTTTCAGGTTCAATAACGACTAATTTATATATATGAATTGCTGCTAATGGTTCTTCTGTACCCATCTTTTCCTTAGCAAATGATGGTAATTCTGCACTATTTAAAAATAAATCTTCTTTTAGTAAATTCAATCCACTTTCTTTAATTGTTTGACCGATTGATCCGCCATTGTAGATTTTATTATGAGTTGTTTCCAGCCACACTGGCACTGGTAAGGTAAAATGCACTACAGCACAAGTTCGCATAATACCATTTGAGTTAAGACTAGATACTCGAACATTCCCTTTTTGTGAAAGTAGCTCTATTTCATAATGGCCAAATAATAATTCAATACGTTGACTGTTAAGTAAATTTTTCATTTGTTTTAATTCATCTGGGGTTTTTGAAATTAAATTCTGATTAATTTGAGAAGTTTCTTTTAGATTGAAAAAAGAGGAAGAGGGTAGAGAGCTGTTTGTTTTTGTCAACATTTAAAGAACTCAAGATTTGTTTTGAACTATGTGGGTATTGTAAAATTCACTACGCATTATTTCAATATACCTTTAAGTAGTCAAAATATAACATTGCCCAGAGTGTGATTTAAAGTGCATTTTCAGTAGACTTTTTGCATAACTTATATCTTTTGCTTTTCACGTTAATAACATTAAACAGCTGAATTAGTTTATTGAGCTAAGTTTAGATTTAGTTCTTCTCAAAATTAGCTGAAGGATGTAACGATAAAGGAGGACATTATTCAAGTTAATAAAATGGATAAAATAACTTTTTGTTGAGTTTGAGACCAACAAAAAGTTATTTTCTTTTTTAAACAGAAAACTTATAACCTAAACCAAAAGTTATTAATTGAATATCTGGGGTAATAAAATGATTTGCTGAGGCTTCTCTATAACCTGGTATATAGTCATATTGAACATTGACAGACCAGTTTTGAGGAGTGGAATATTGTAGACCAAAAGCAAATAGTGGACTCCAGAAATTTGAATGACTAGAAGTATAAACAATAGGGGAGTTAACTAAAGAGGCTGGCACACTTACATTTGCATTATTATAAACGTACGCTGCTCCAAGCTTTCCAAAAGCATCTAATTTATCATAAATAGGTACACTGCCTTTTCCTGCAATATAACCTACTCCTGAATTAATATTAACTTGAAGCCCTTCAGGAAGAGTGAAAGTAGATTGTCCTACTGGCAGAGTGACGGTTCTATAACGACTATAACTTGCTTCTGGAATGTAAGACCATCCACCTTCTAGGGCAAGATATCGTGTAAATTGGTAGCCAGCATCAACGCCTCCAATAGCGCCACCGTTGATATTGGATAAGTTGGTTAAAACACCTAATTGATTTTCTAGGCCTACGGTGGTGGTTCTATCATTTTTCCATGGATGATTAGCATAACCAACATTACCTTCTATATAAAACCCACGCACATTTTCTGAAACGATGGGTCCCATGGTACCTGCATTTGCACTAAATATGCTCATTAAACCCATGAGAGGCGCTATGGTGTTCCTTAATAGCATTTTAAACTCCTTTTAATATAAATAAAAATCATTATGAATCTTATTATTTTATAAATCAATAGTTTAAAATAATTATCAAAAATCTTTGAGTCGATAATGTATTCCAACTTTAAATAAATTTATAGTTTGATGTTCAGAAATTTGTTGTTCATTAATTAATGCAACCGATGGAAGGGAAATGAGATGATTGGGAATATTAATATAATCATACTCAATATTTGTACTCCATGAATTTGAAAGAGCATAGGCAATACCAGCACCGCCTACCCAGCCCCAAGTAGTGGATGTTTGACTTTCTGCGCCAAGTGAAAGTGCTCCCGTGTTGCTCAAAATACCGTATTGAGTATTAAGTGCGGCTCCACCTCCGTTTAGATAGAACAATGCACGATCAATAGTAGTACCTAATCGGCCAATGATAAGATCTATATAATTTATTTTTTCTTGGCCATTAACACCACCTAAGCCAGAAAAGACAGTATTTGTACCTCGAATATCACTACCGCTAATACTAGCTCCAACTCCATAAACCAAATGACCGGTTTGCCAATTTAGTTGTAACTCTAATCCTCCAAGAGGGCCGCTAGTATGAATTTGATCACCAAATCCTGCTACATTAACATATCCTGGAACACCAATAGATGAATTAAATGGATCAGACCAATAACTTTTGCTCCAGGAGCCACCAAGACTGCCTCCTATAAAAAAGCCTTTCCAATTGATTAGATCGTTTTCTTTTTGCAGTTCATTAAGTTGTTTATTGTGGTAATTAACTTGTAAAAAAACACCATAACGTTCAGCATTAAAGCGTCCAGGCTCTTCAGTCGAATTACTTTCTCCTAAAAAATCAAAAATTATATAACCATTGTGCATATTCCAAGTCCAGTAGCGACCGCCTAAACCCATGCTCCATGAATCATTAAGTTGATAATTTAAAATAGCCTCTAGCATTGCGCCATCACCTTGATTTGCTCCTTCAGGGCCTACTAATTGCCGTGCATTATGCATATCTAAGCCATGGAACTTTATAAAAGGTAAATAAGCCGCTTCTGAGGTTACGCTTATTTTCTTTGCTATTTTAAATTCTGAAGTAACTCCAAGTCGCATTGAATTAAATTGATCATCTTCACTTAAAGCAAGAAAATTGGCTAATTCAGACGATGGAACACAGACAACATCACCTGCCAGTTGATAGCAATTAGATGTGTTTATATTTTGTGCATAATAATTATAGCCAATGAACGCGCCTGTTGAGCCTAATAAATTTTTTAAGAAGGTATAGCCGATATCAATGGTAGCGTAGGATAAATTACCCCAAGCATTACTCAGCGTATTAGAATAAACATCAAGTGCAGGAAAATCTTCATCATTTAATTGTCCATTACTTATAGTCCCCGCACCTAAGTAGCCTTTTGTAAATAAGCCACTTGAATGATCAATACGAGCAAAAATTTCTTCTGAAGTAGCTGATAATCCGCTAAAAGTTAGCCGCGAGGCAAGTATATTTCCTGTGCTAGTGGAATTTAATAAGGGTTGAGGTGCACCAACTAATCCAGAACTAAAAAATAAACGAGTTCCTATTTCTGTTTTCCATTGATTGATATCAAAAGAAGTAGATGTTAACAAAGGATTTGGTAATTGATCATCAATATGATAATTAACTCCTAAACTGATACTATTAGACTGCATATTCATTTTATTGCTAAAATTCTGATCTGATTCTCTCATAATTGAAGCATTAGTATTATTATAATCTTGAAAAAGATATTCTGTTTTTAAGCTTACATGAGGAGTTAAACTGGTTTCAACTCCAGCTCCTACAGCATAGCCTGGTTTTACTCGCTGCAGTTTTTGTGATTCAAAAGAACCTAAATTGCTAGTAAAAAGAAAATCACCACGTAAAAAAGCTAGGCTTAACCCACTTGTTGCATAAAATAACCAATTATTAGTAATTAATCCAAATCGAGGTCTTAATGTAAATAACCAATTATTATCGACATAATTAGTAAGGACTAGTTGTTTAGTAGGATCTAGAGGAATAAGACTGTATTTTAAACCATTAGTGCTTAATGATTGTAGATCTGTTTCCACACCGAGCAAAAATTGCTTAAATTGCCAATTATAGCCTCCTTCAATACCAGCAAGAAAACCTGCGGTGTCACTATGTTCTTGTCCTATAGCATTCACTAGAGAAGCCTGTTGCATTGTTAATGCCGAGCCTGCTTGAGTAGAGGTGTTCGTAGCAAATTGAGAAAAAGAAGCGCCCGTTTTAATACCAAAATAAAAACCAGTCCAATCATAAAAAGAAGGTGTTGTAGCTGCTTTTAAAACGCTTGAAAAACTTATTTGAAATACTAGAAACAATAAACGATAAAAACTGATAGATTTAGTTAGTGTTAAAATAGGATAAATCAAGGAACATCCCTGTCGATATTTTGTCATAATCGTCCTGAAATGAAATAGTCATTAGTATCACGAAAATGCAATTAAGTCTAATTCAAGTTAGGGAGTGGATGTGATTTATAAGCCCGTCATTTGAGCTTAGCGAAGAAGTTTATTGCATATTAATTCTCGGTCATAAATTTTATTTCATCGATTTTTGCCGTAATTCGAGCAGTCAAGTAAGGATCATTTTTAGCTAAATTTTTTGCTACTTTTAACTGTGCAACTGCTGCTCTTGCTTGCCCTTCAAGAAGTAAGCATTGGGCTTGAGTGAAATAAGCATAACTTTTACGATGAGCTTTTGCTTGAGATCTTGCTAATTCTCGGCATAAGGGCAAATCATTTTTATACTGTCTACTGCCTTTTAATAAAATACTTGTTGCTTTCTCAGTTTGATTAGCTGCTAATAGGCCTTGAGCATAAGCCATCAAAACAGCATAATTATCGGGAAAATTATTTTGTAATTCAGCAAGGCGACTTAATGCTGGTTGGTGTTGATTTAATCCTATTTCTGCTTGAGCTAACGTAGTTTGAAAATAAAGGTTATTTTTATATTGGGCAATTAAAGGAAGTAAATGAGAAATAGTACCTTGGTAGTTATTATTATTTAATAGCGCCAAAGCATAACCATACTCACAGGCTATATGATTAGTTCTTTTTTGGCATTGATGCGCATAATAGTCTAAAAGTTGTTTATTTTCAGAAGATACAGAAACTCTAATGAGCTCTTTAAAAAGAAAATAATCTAAAGTATCGATGTATTTTTTATGAGTTAAATGGCTAATTCTATTTTCTGCTTCTGCAATACGCTCTTCATCAAGTGGATGAGTACGTAAAATTGCGGGTATATTTGCTGTATAATAATAGCGCATATTTTCTTGCATTTTTTGAAAAAAACTGACCATTGCTTTAGGATCAAATCCTGCTTTAATCAGCATATCAATCCCTATCCGATCCGCTTCTTTTTCTTTTGAGCGAGTAAAATTGATATTGTCTTGATTAAAGCCTGATAAAGAGGCCATCAAGGCGCCCATTCCTACAGTAGGATTAATTGCACTTAAAGCAGCTGAAGCAAGAATTGATGCAAGCATAGGGATACGCATTTGTTTTTGATGATCAATCGTGCTGTACAGGTGATGTAAGCGAACGTGAGCAATTTCATGCGCCATTACAGCAGCTAATTCACTTTCGCTGCTCGTAGTTAAAATGAGTTGGGTATTAATACCAATATAGCCTCCTGGACCAGCAAATGCGTTAATTTCTTTTGATTTAACAATGAAGAAATAGGGAGTCTTTATGCGGCCAGCAACTGCCAATTTTTCACCTATATGATTTATATATTGGTTTGCTAATGGATTACGTTCAACACTATCTGAACGATTAATTAATTGGATGAACTCTTTTTCTAATTGTTCAAGCTCTTTTGTTGAATAAGGAGATAATTCTCCAGCGAAGATAGATTGCGACATACACCAAAAGGCAATTAAAATAAAAGGCATAATAAAAAATTTGGCAAGTCTATATTTTAAGTTCAATTGATTCATATAGGCTACTCAAAAATTGAATAATTTGTTATCATTTGCTGCTCTTTTAAAAGGTGATTAATTCATGCATGAACAATTCTTGCTTGCGGCATTAGAACAAGCCAAACTTGGTCAAGGGCAATGTGCACCTAATCCAAGTGTTGGCGCCGTTGCTGTGCAAAATGGTAAGATTATAGCACAAACTTATCATAAAGGCGCAGGAACTCCACATGCTGAAAGATTATTGTTAGCACAACTTCCACCTAAAATGCTAGGGGTAAGTGTTTATATTACTCTAGAACCTTGTAATCATTGGGGGAAAACACCTCCTTGTGTTAACGCGTTAATAGATTATGGTGTTGAGTATGTTTATTTTGCATATCGTGATCCAAACCCTATAGTTGCTAAAAATAATTCCTCTGCTTTACTTCGTAATCAAGGAATCAATGTGGACTATATTCCACTGAAAGAAATAGATATTTTTTATAAAAGCTATAGTCAATGGATACAAACAGGTAAGCCTAGGGTTACAGCAAAAATTGCTCAAAGCTTAGATGGTAAAATTGGAGCAATTCAAGGGGAGCGTATTATTCTCTCTAATAAATTATGTGCGCAATTTACACATGAACAGCGAGCAGTTAGCGATATTATTCTTACTAGCGCAAAAACAATTCTTGCAGATAATCCTAAAATGAATGTTCGCTTAAATAATATGGAAAGAAAAAAACCAGTAGCTATTATTGATAGTCATCTCAGTTTAAATAAAGAAGCTGTAATTTTTTCAACAGCAAGCGAATGCCATATTTATCACAATGAAAATCTAAGTGCTCCTAAAGATAAATTATCTCATTGTTCTTATTATCCAATACCACTTAAAAAAGGTTTGCTTGATTTGGAGCAAATTATTATTCATCTTGGGTATTTAGGTTATCACGATGTATGGGGGGAAGTAGGTGGGGCACTTTTTAGCTCTTTGCATGAGGAGCAATTAGTAGATCGGACGTATTTGTATCTTGTTCCTACTGTTCTTGGTGAAAATACAGTTTCTGCATATCAAAAAAAAGCATTTTTTGCACGCAAACATCAAGTATCATGGCAAGTTATGGGAGATAATATGATATTATGTTTGGATTGGCAGGATAATAGACTTCTAGAAAACTGTTATTGCACATTATGAGGTAAAGGCATGAACTATTCATTAGCAACTATAGAGCAGGCTATAGAAACGCTAAAAGCTGGAAAAATGATTATTTTAATCGATGATGAAGATCGCGAAAATGAAGGTGATTTAGTCATGGCAGCAGAGTATGTAACTGCCGAATCAATTAATTTTATGTCACGTTTTGGTTGTGGACTTATTTGTTTGCCTATGGCAGAAGAACTTATTGATAGACTTCAATTACCAATGATGACAACAGATAACCGTTCTCCTTATGGTACTGCTTTTACTGTTTCTATTGAAGCTGCGCAAGGAGTCTCTACAGGCATTTCTGCTCAAGATAGAGCGCATACAATCAAAGTAGCTATTGATCCTAGCAGTGATAGAACTAGTGTTATTTCTCCAGGGCATATTTTTCCCTTACGTGCACGAAAAAAGGGTGTTTTAGAACGTCCTGGTCAAACTGAAGGAAGTGTTGATTTAGCTCGATTAGCTGGTTTAATGCCTGCTGCAGTTATATGTGAAATTATGAATGAAGATGGTACGATGAGCCGTCGAGATGAATTGGCTTTATTTTCGAGCAAGCATCATATTCCTATGGTCTCTATTAAAGATTTAATTAATTATCGTATACATCATGAGAATTTAGTTCGAAAATCAGCGACTTCTACCTTGCCTTTACACCAACATGGTCAATTTGCTATGACCGTATTTGAAAATGATTTAGACACTGCAGAACATTTTGTTTTAATTAAAGAGCCTGTAATTCCCAATGCTATGCCTTTAGTTCGTATTCATTCAGAATGTATTACTGGCGATGTTTTTCAGTCTTGTAAATGTGATTGTGGCAATCAACTGGAACAATCTTTAACCTTAATTGCAAAAGAAGGAGGAATGCTTCTTTATTTGCGCCAAGAGGGAAGAGGAATAGGACTTGCAAATAAACTAAAAGCTTATTCTCTACAAGAAACTTTAGGCTTAGACACCGTTGAGGCGAATTTGAAGCTGGGCTTCCCAGCTGATAATAGAGATTATGCCATTGCTTATCAAATTCTTAAATCTCTAGGGATTAATTCAATACGTTTATTGACCAATAATCCTAAAAAAATTAAAGCCATTGAGCAATTCGGTATTAAAGTTATTGAGCGAGTCGCTTTGGAAACAGAGTCGACAGAAGCTAATCGTAATTATTTAAAAACTAAAAAAGAAAAACTTGGCCATCTATTAACGATTAATTAGGATGATTATGAATGAAATTAAGACAAATAGTGCGGGAACAGCTTGTTCTTTTCCTATAGCAATCATTGTAAGTACTTTTAATGAGTCTATTACTAGTGCGTTAAAAGAGGGGGCTATAGAGCGCTTGATTGAATTAGGCATTCATGACATAGATATAAACGTTATTGAGGTTCCTGGTGCAATAGAAATTCCCTTGATTGCTAATATTTTGGCAAAAAAAAATGAGGTTAAAGCGATAATTGCTTTAGGTGCCGTTATTCGTGGGGAAACAAGTCATTATGATTACGTATGTGACCAAGTCAGTCAAGGCTGTCAGCGTGTCATGCTTGATCATAATATACCTGTAATTTTTGGTGTTTTAACCACTGAAAATGAACAGCAAGCATGGGATCGCTTAGGTGGATTGCATGGGCATAAAGGACGTGAGGCAGCTGATTGTGCGGTTATGATGCACTCTATTGTTCAACAGCTTTAGTTTAATTTCTTGAAAAGTCAGCACATTAGGTGCTTGAAATAGATTCAACTGTAGGCTTTACAGCCTAATGGCGCTGCCTTAAGGACGTTTTTCCTGCTTTACGCTGAACCGTTCGGCCTGAGGAGGAAGCGGCAAGCTTCCGTCTCGAAGGCGTGATGCGGTGCTAAGCCTTCGAGACGCTGCTATCGCTGCTCCTCAGGCCGAACGGTTTCGGTGTAAAACCTCTTAACTTAACGACAGTGAAGGAGGTAGCAAGCTGAGATAAAGCTTTAAGGCAGCGCCATTAGCTTTACAGCCTAGCCTACACCCAAATTTCTATTAAATTTTCAATAAGAGCTTTCTAGACTAATATAAAATTAATTAATAAAATTAGTGTCATTTATCTTTGCATTTTGGTATAATTAAGCCCCGTTTATATGCAAAATTATTTGAACATTATTATGTTCAGCATGTTCTACGGGATTCAAAATGACAAGATATATTTTTATTACAGGCGGCGTTGTCTCTTCTTTAGGCAAAGGCATTGCAGCAGCATCTTTAGCCGCTATTCTTGAAGCACGCGGTTTACGTGTTACTCTTATTAAGCTCGATCCTTATATTAACGTTGATCCCGGTACTATGAGTCCATTCCAACATGGTGAAGTTTTTGTAACCCATGATGGAGCAGAAACCGATTTAGATCTAGGTCATTATGAGCGATATGTTAATACGATAATGACTAAAAGAAATAATTTTACCTCAGGAAAAATTTATGAAAATGTTATTCAAAAAGAGCGTCGAGGAGATTATCTAGGGGGCACGGTACAAGTTATTCCTCATATTACTAATGAAATTAAACGCTGCATCAAATTGGGTGCAGATGGATTTGATGTAGCTATGGTGGAAATAGGGGGAACCGTTGGTGATATTGAGTCTTTGCCTTTTCTTGAGGCTATTCGCCAAATGCGTATTGAGTTAGGCTCGCAAAGAGCTATTTTTATTCATTTAACTTTGATACCTTATATTGCTACTTCAGGGGAAACTAAAACTAAACCTACCCAACATTCTGTAAAAGAACTACGTTCTATTGGTATTCAGCCTGATATTTTAGTTTGTCGTTCTGAGCAACCCTTATCTATGTCAGATAGAGCCAAAATTGCTTTATTTACCAATGTGGAAAAAGAGGGGGTTATTTCATTAGAGGATGCGCAAAGTATTTATCAAATTCCTATGATGCTTCATGCTCAGGGTTTAGATGAAATTGTAGTCAAAAAATTGGGTCTTAATCCGAAACCTGCTGATTTAAGTGAATGGGAAAATGTAGTCGCAATGCAAAAAATCCAAACGAAAACAGTAAAAATTGCTATCGTTGGAAAATATATTGAATTAAGTGATGCTTATAAATCAATTAATGAAGCCTTGCTTCATGCAGGAATTCATACACAAACTAAAGTTGAAATTATTTATCTCGATGCAGAGTTAGTTGAGCAACATGGAACTAAAATACTCCAATCAGTAGATGCTATTTTAGTCCCAGGAGGCTTTGGAGAACGAGGTGTAGAAGGAAAAATCAAAACCATTCAATATGCACGTGAACAAAAAATTCCTTTTTTAGGTATTTGCTTGGGTATGCAAACTGCTGTTATTGAGTTTGCTCGTAATGTAGTAGGTTGGAATGATGCTAATTCAACTGAGTTTTCTAAAACAACTACACATCCAGTAATTGCTTTAATTAGTGAGTGGATGGATGCTAATGGCGGCAAACAAGTTCGTGATGAGAATGTAAATTTGGGTGGTACTATGCGTCTAGGAGGACAAAGATGTCAATTAGTTGAAGGATCTTTGGCGCGTAAAGTGTATGAAAAAGCTGAAATTGTCGAACGTCATCGCCATCGTTATGAAGTTAATAATACCTATCTAAATGAATTGGTGGAGCATGGCTTAATTGTTTCAGGTATTTCAGCTGATGGCAACTTAGTGGAAATGATTGAGTTAGAAAATCATCCCTGGTTTTTAGCTGGGCAATTTCATCCAGAATTTACCTCAAATCCTCGAGCCAGCCATCCCTTATTTAAAGCGTTTGTATTAGCTGCTCGCAATATAAAAAAGGATAAATAATGAAATTATGTGGATTTGATGTAGGGTTAGATAAACCTTTATTTTTAATAGCAGGTCCTTGTGTGATAGAAAGTGAAGCGCTTGCTTTAGAAACTGCGGGCTATTTAAAAGAGTTATGTCAGAATTTAGAAATTCCTTTTATTTATAAATCTTCATTTGACAAAGCTAATCGCTCTTCAATTTCTAGTTATCGTGGACCAGGCTTTGAAAAAGGGCTGATGATCTTAGAAAAGGTTAAATCACAAATAAAGGTTCCTATATTAACCGATGTTCATGAAGATACCTCTTTATTAGAAGTATCTAGTGTAGTGGATGTTTTGCAAACACCTGCTTTTTTATGTAGACAAACTAACTTTATTCAAAAAGTGGCAGCAACAAATAAACCAGTAAACATTAAAAAGGGACAGTTTTTAGCTCCTTGGGAAATGAAGCATGTAATTAATAAAGCTAAAGCAGCAGGAAATGAACAAATTATGGCCTGTGAGCGCGGAGTAAGCTTTGGTTATAATAATTTAATTTCTGACATGCGTTCTTTAGTGATTATGCGTGAAACAGCTTGTCCCATAGTGTACGATGCGACTCATTCAGTACAATTGCCAGGAGGCAATAATGGTATGTCTGGAGGACAACGTGAATTTGTGCCTGCATTGGCTAGAGCTGCAGTAGCTGTAGGTATTTCTGGTTTATTTATGGAAACTCACCCTGACCCTGATAAAGCACTTAGTGATGGGCCTAATAGTTGGCCTTTAGATAAAATGTCTGGCTTATTAGAATCATTAAAAGCCATTGATGAAGTGTGTAAAAAGAACGGTATTTAAGAGATGTATATCAAGGATGTAACAAATGAATTACAGGAGTTTAAATCCTCTAGATATTATAGAAGAAATTATTTCATTAAATGGCATTAATACATTATTTAAGAAAATAGGGGAGGATTTGAAGACCTCCTCTGAAGAATGGTTAAGAAATAATTTGCCCAGCATCCTTTTTTCTATAAAGGATGTTTGTGATTGGCGATATGAACAATATCCCGATAGGCGATTTAAATCAGAAACGGGAATTCTCTTAGCTTCTTTATTAAATGGTTTTGGTCCAAATAAAATAAATCACATTATTTCTATTACTCAGCAGAATGAGCTGTTAAGAAAAAATCAAATAATACAAATTAATAAGATAGATGACTATAACCTTGCATTAGAGTATTTATCTAAAGATTTAGTGAATTTATTTAAACCTCTTATGATGCGGTATTTTTTATACACCTTATTTGATGAGAGTCATAAGCCAAATCCACAATTATTATTTAGATTTTTAGATAGTAAATATATAGCCTAGTCCTAATAATTTGATTATAAACAATGAACCCGAAAAAGCTCA
>CAMFHA010000087.1 GCA_945952115.1 uncultured Legionella sp.
CATAGGATAAACGCTACCACATAATTTTTCTAGATACTTAATGAGGTCTGCTTAAGAAATCCTAAAAATCCACCTATAGCGACCACTGGAGCACCAGATGCATTAGAATTATATGCGCTTAAACCAATCGCTGAACCAAAAAGATGCAGAAGAAAACATAAACCTATTCCCACTAATGCGCCAGCAAAAATAGCGGACCACACAATATGAGAATGATGATTAGTAAGACAATGTTCATTTTCCATTTCATGATGTACCATAATGCTCTCCCTTTATGATGTATTATTTAAATATGCGATACCAACCAAATTAATACTAAAATGCTAACAGGAACACCAAGTAACCAACCAATAATATATCCCATATTATTCTCCTTATGTAACTACGCATCTCCTCATCTTAAGTTTAAGCACAGTGCAACAATCGAAGATCCTTCGTCGCAAGCAACTCGAGATGACTCAAGCAATTAGCTTCTTATTATAAATTTCCCTAATGCTTTATTAGTATAGTGGATAATTACTTGAACTTGTTGTTTTAACAGTGTTGCAATCTCTTATTATTAATTCATTTATTATTGAAAATCAATTAGTTAGACTAGTAAGGAATGCCTAAAAATAAGAATAACTGTTTACCTTAATGGATATCCTGGGTAGGGCCATCTCGTTCTTTGTTGCCCTTTGACATGAGCGAAATATTGCTATTAAGTAATGTTATGGAGAAGAAAAATATAAGCTTTTGAAAGTATTTTTTCCTTAAAGTAGAAAAGATAAATCAAAGCGTTTACTATATATACCCAATGTCTTTTAAAATAGTATTTTAAAAGACATTGGGTATATAACTGATTAATATTGGTATGGAGAGACAATGAAAAAAATACTAGGATTTGTTGTAAGTATTCTATTTCCTTTTTTAATTAATGCAGCTCCAGCTTTACCTCCTTTTGCACAGATTAATTTTACTCTAAAACAAATAGAGGAAGGTGATTCTTGCCCAGCTCTATTACAGAATGCCCTAGTTACTATGAGTTATGAATATGACTTTAATAAAAATATGGGTTTAGCTTTTTTGAAACAACTCCAATCGACACGTTGGACTGAGGTTTTGCATCCTTTAGGTTTATCTAGTGTTTATGGTTTTATGTCTAATATGGCACCTAAAACTATTCATCTTAATGGGGGAGATGTAGTCGTTTATCGTATTATTTTTAATATTGAATTTAATGGGGACAGCCAAGTCAAATTAATGTTAGGAGAAGACGGTAACTGCATTATGAGCTCTGATATTATCAATATAAGAAAATAGAGTTAGTTAAAAGACTCTATTTAATTTTATTGGATAACGGGTTTGAAGGGGATTCTTCTTCGGATAATTTTTTTCAATTATTTTTTTGTGTTGTTCAATTAATGCACTCTTGCTAACCTGAGAATAAATCGCTTCAATTTTTTCTTGTTGTCGTTTTTTTTGAAGACTAGTCGTATCTAATTGAAAGTCGACTTTGCGTGTATCATAGATTACCACCATGTATCCATTTTCATTTTTAGGATCAGGCTGCGTAAGAAATAAATCCAGATTCATATCTGCTTCGATTAATGCAAGTCGATAAGGACTGTCTTTTAATTCATTTAAATTGTCACACGCTTTTATCATATTAGCTTTAGCTTCTTGATATAATAACTGAGCCTCTTTTGCCTTTAATTGCTCACTATCTTCATCAAATATTTTTGCTGATGCAGTAAATACAGCGAGTTTAGGTTCTAACTCTATAAATTCTTTCAAATAATACTCCTGCGCTATTATAGAGGGTTCAATTCCTCCACATAGTATTCCTGAACAAGCGCAAATACATTTTCTACCCAGTACAACATCTACCTTCTTAAAGGGGGATAAATGCTCTTCTAAGGCTGTTGAATTGATTTTTATATATTCACGTCGACTTTCCAATTCAGATTGTGGTAAGTGCGCTCCAAATTTAGCTGCCCCCCATTTTTTAGTATTTTGTTCCAAATAATGAAAATCCTGAAAATCTGTTTGATATAGTTCTAATCGAGGACCTAGCTTTGCTTTTTCTAAGCTCAACGCCAAGGAATCGGTTACATCATCTGAATTAATAAGTACATCTGTCGTATCTGAAATACATAAAATTTTTTCTGCTTCAAGCTCACTAATCAGAACATCACTAAGTTGTTCTGGATATAGTTTTTCTTGCTCGATTAATGCGTAAGCATCATACGCATTAATCGATGCTTTTTTATTTCTTGGCACTATTATTCTCGCGTCACTAGGTTTTCATATAATCATGTACCACTTTTCCATAAGGTAAGGTTAGATCCGATTGAAGATGTAAGGCGCCAATCACGCGTCGAACAGGTAAACTTGCAACAGGAGCAAGGGCATGATGAGCTAACTCTAACTGAGCAGGCCCTTGCCATGCTCCTTTTACTGTAATGTCGGTAAGATAATATTCAACCAGTTCACAGATTCGAGTACTTCCATCCACATGAGGAATTATTTTCAAAAGATAATTAGGTGCACCCATGGATTCTAGTACTTTTTTAGTATCCACGGTTTCATATTTATAACCCATGGTGGCAGTTGCAATTCGTACAGGACCGTATTCTAAAGTTCCTAAAAGTGTTTCATTAACCACTTGTAGTGTTGGATTTGCTAGTTTTTTGGGAAAGCCCCAAATTTCACGTCCACCAGCAATGGGAGGATGATCATCTAAATACATTGCGTGAGAATAACTGCCCATTTTTCCTTTAAAACGAACTGGAATTACTTGTCCTGATTCAGTGTAGTCGCCAAAGCCTGTAGAGTCAGGCATACGAATGAACTCAAATTTGACAATCGGATCGACTACTTCTAAAGGCTCTGGCACTATTTCTTTCAATAAGTCAATGTCCGTTTCATAAGTAATAATTAAAAATTCCCTATTGTTGAAACGATAAGGCCCATGAGGATATGCAGGATTAGTTATGGGCATAGCAAAAGCTTTTTCTCGTATAAGAGACTCTTTCATTTTTTTTCCTTTTTAAATAATTAAGGACTATTCCATAAACCATCCATGACTTACTACTAGAGATTGCCCAGTCAATGCATTAGATTCAAATGAAGCAAAAAATAAAGCAGTGTGTGCTACATCATCAGTAGTGGTAAATTCGCCATCTACCGTGTCTTTTAACATGACTTTTTTAATTACATCTTGTTCACTAATACCCAATTCTTTGGCTTGTTCTGGAATTTGTTTATCTACTAAAGGAGTACGAACAAAACCAGGGCAAATTACATTCGCTCGGACATTATGAGCGGCTCCTTCCTTAGCGACTACTTTACATAAGCCAAGCAAACCATGTTTTGCAGTGACATAAGGTGCTTTCAACATTGAGGCTTCTTTGGAATGAACAGATCCCATATAAATAACGCTACCGCCATTTCCTGCATACATGTATTTTAAAGCAGCTCTAGTGGTTAAAAAAGCACCATCTAAATGAATGGCCAACATTTTTTTCCAATCAGAAAAAGGTAGTTTATCGACGGATTGAATGATTTGTATTCCGGCATTACTTACTAATACATCTACACTGCCGAAATAATCGGCAACGGCATCAACCCCATTATTTACTTGTTGCTCATTAGTAACATCCATGGTCACCGCCATGGCTTGACCACCTTGAGATTTTATTTCATCTACTACTTTATTTGCTGAATCAAGATTTAAATCAGCAATGGCTACCTTAGCGCCCGCTTTAGAATAGACCAAAGCAATTTCTTTTCCGATTCCACTAGCAGCACCAGTAACAATCGCTGTTTTATTAGTTAATTTCATTCTACAAATCCTTGTATTAGTTTTGGTTAAATTGAGTATAGCAACAGTCTTTTAATTATGCTGAGATAATGAAAGGTTCTAGTATCTCAAAGAGATACTAGAGCTTATTTTTATCTATAACGTCCTGCATATCGATGATAGCCATGATAACCATTGTAACCGCGATAATAGTTACCACGGTAATAGGCATTACGGTAGTAAGCATTACCATAGTAGCCTCTACCATAATAAGCATTACCGTAATAAGCATTACGATAGTAGCCATTACCATAGTAATAAGGATAGTACGCGTTACGATAATAATAATTGTCTTGTTGTTGCCCAATAGCATTGCCAATCAAGGCTCCAGTTCCTGCGCCAAGAACAGTTCCAAAAGCATTTCCACCAGAAACAGCATACCCCAGCCCTGCACCTGCAGCAGCTCCAGTAGTTGTACCTACTTCCGTGTTGGTACAACCAACAAGTCCTACTGTTCCCACCCCTACACAAAATACAGCGGTGATTATTTTTTTCATAGTGACTTCCTTTGTTTTATTATCGTTCAGTACAATAATAGTACAAAAAAAGATTGTTGTGTAAAAAAATAAAACAATTTAATCTTGTGGTTTGCCGTGTTTTTTAAAGAAACTTAGAAGTTATTTGCATCTACCGATGATTTAAAATTTACTCCAACCCTAGTTTTCCAGTACTATAAAGAGAGTGCATCTTATTTAAAGAGAGGAGCTTATGTTTCGAGGGAGTATAGTTGCTTTAGTAACACCAATGCGTGAAGATAAAGTAGATGTACAGCGTTTACGTGAATTAGTTGAGTTTCATCTTGAAATGGGTACTCATGGCTTTGTAGCGGCAGGTACTACTGGAGAATCAGGCACTTTATCTCATAGTGAAAAATTACTCGTAATTAAAACCGTGGTAGAACAAACTAAAGAGCGCGTTCCTGTTATTGCTGGAACGGCAATGAATGCGACTAAAGAATGTATTACTTTAACGGAAGAGGCAATGGAATGTGGTGCTCATGCTGCTTTAATTATGACACCAGCTTATATTAAACCAACTCAAGAAGGCTTATTTCAACATTATTCTGCTATTGCTCAATCCGTTCCTATACCCATTATTTTATATAATGTACCAAGTCGAACAGCTTGTGATTTATTGCCCGAAACAGTGGCTCGTTTAGCAAAAATTTCGAATATCGTAGGTATTAAAGAAGCAACAGGGCAGATGACTCGTTTGCAACACATTTTACGTCTTTCTGAAGGTAGTATAGATGTATACAGTGGCGATGATTTAACCGCCGCTCATTGGATGTTGGCTGGAGCAAAAGGTGTTATTTCTGTTACGGCGAATGTCGCAGCAAAATTAATGGCTAAAATGTGTGATTCAGCAATGGATGGCGATAATATAGCCTGTTTACGTTTACACGAACAATTATCACCTTTACATGAATTAATGTTTGTTGAGTCTAATCCTATTCCAGTAAAATGGGCGATGCATCAAATGGGATTAATTGAAGAAGAGATACGTTTGCCATTAACGCCTCTTTCAAACCAGCATCATGCTGGTTTAAACTCTGTTTTAAAAAATTTAGAATTAATTTGATGGGGAATTGTGTGAAGAAATTAAGTTGTATGGTACTTTGTTCGTTGTTTGTAATGAGTTGTTCTAAATATTCAAGTAATGGTGAAAACTTGTATTTACAAAGCCAGAATGGACTAAAAATTGAGGTACCACCTCCTTTAACTAGCTCTAATATAAGTAGTTTTTATGATTTGCCAGCACAAACTCAAAATGCTAAGGTAAATATCGAGCCTCCAAGATAAGCCTGGCTCTTAGTCACAAATATATAATCTTGGTAAAAAGTCAGATTTGAGTGCAGGTTGAGAAAAAATGCTTCTAAAGAAGCGCAGCATAGATAGCTATGTGAGCATTTTTTAGAAGCATTTTTTCTCAAGATGCGCCAAATATAGCTTTTTGGTGAACTGAGCACAAGAGACAGAGAGTAAGAATATAAGGGGTGAATGATGACACCATCAGAATCAGGAGAGTTGTTAATTATACAAGAGTTATCTCAGCGTATGGTTGAAGCGCAACGGCAAATAAGGATTCTGGATAGCATTAAATGGGATGATTCAATAAGGACAGAGTTTTTAAAAAATAAAGGCAAAAAACTTCCTCTGATCGATAAAGAATATTATGACCGCACTCCTTTACCTTTTGATGTAGCAGAAAAACAAGAAGAGTTTCGTATTATTTTGCGCGATGCTCAAAATCAATTAGGCCAATATTCTACGGTAACTCGTTTATTACGCCGTCAATGCGAAGAGTATTCACGCGCAGCGCAAATGCTTGCTGTTCGTGGAACTCCTGCGTTTAGTGAAATAGCGATGGAATTATATGGAAGCCCAAATGATGTCTTTTATGCAGGCGGTCCTCGCATGTGTGAAATGGGCACGCTTTTATTTGATGTATTGACCAATTTAACGGTGCAATTGCAATCAGAAGCCGATATAAAGCGCCATACTCCAGAACAAGCCCAAGAAATTTTGCAGACGCGTTTAGGTTCATTTTTCGATAAACATCCAGGAAAAGTCACCGTGATGATCAGTGATGGAATGATTGCTGATGCTTCTGCAGGCGCTGACAGTATTAAATTAAGTCAACGAGCCATGTTCAGTGATAGAGATCTCCGTTATTTAGAAGTGCATGAAGGGTGGGTTCATGTGGGTACCACTTTAAATGGAGCGATGCAACCTTATTGTTTTTTTCTTTCTAAAGGATCTCCTTCATGCAGTGTGATTCAAGAAGGTCTTGCGGTGATTACCGAAGTAGTCACTTTTTCTTCTTATCCAGGTCGCATGTTAAAAATCACTAATCGAGTGATTGCCTTGGATAAAGTCACTCAAGGGGCTAATTTTATTGATATTTATAACTACTTTCTTGAATGTGGCTTAAATGAGTTAGAGAGTTACAATCAAACTGTACGAGTATTTCGAGGCAGTACTCCCACTGGAGGACCATTTACTAAAGATTTGTCTTACGCGAAAGGCTTTGTATTAATTTATAACTACATTCGTTTTGCTATTGGTCAAAAAAGAGTAGATTCTATTCCTCTGTTATTTACTGGTAAATTAGTGTTAGATGATTTGCCTTTGCTCGGTGAATTAAAAGAACGAGGAATTTTAACCAATCCCGTTTATTTACCTCCACCATTCCAAGATCTCGCTGCTTTAAGTGCATGGATGAGTTTTTCTCTTTATTTAAACCAATTTGATTTAAATGAAATTCAAAAGAATTTTCGTTTTTTACTGGGTTAATCATTTAAAAATGGAGAAAAATAATACAAAGTTAAGGATAAATTGATAAAATATGTTTAAAATTAGTATATACGAATAGTTTTTGGGGAACACTATGCCCGTCAAGGAAAATAATCAGAAGCTTATTGATGCTATTAACAGAATTGACCTAAAAAATAGGGGCGCTTTGGTATTACCTGCTTTAGATGCGATATTGATGGCAGATGATAATAACAGTCTTAAAAAAGCAGTAAGAACTAATTTGAATGCTTGGTCGCCGGGGTTTAGTGAAGCAGAAAGTAATAATCTTGAGGATGATGCAGAGGATTTAAAGCAAATAAAGAAAGAAGCAGCAAAGCAACGTGTTCTCTTAGGTTTACAAAATAGCGATGAGAATATTTTACTGCGTATTTTAGAACCATTTTCTAATGATGATCTCTTAAGACAATATATAATAGATAAAAAACAGAAGTTATGGAATTCTTCTGTTGAATTAGAGGAGGAAGAAATAAGAGAAGCGGTTCTATCCAAAGATAGTTTAATTAAGATTCAAAACAATGCGGCTGGATTATTATTAGTTAAAAAAATTAATGAGGCTCTTAAAAAGGATTTATTGGATTTATTAAAAAATCTTATTAATGCGAATGAACCAGCGCAAATTGAAAACGCCGTTCAAAAATTAGGCGCGAAGTATGATGCAACTGCAATACCAGTGGCTTTAGAACGTGCAAAAAATTTATATGTTGATAAGGTTTTTTCTAATTGGATAGCTAATTTGGAAAATCTACCTCTTGAGCGGGTTAAATCTGCTATTGAAGAATCCGATGAGAATTTTACGCACAATCTAAGACAAATTCTTGGATTAGAGAATCATGTAACTCTAAATGAAAATCAAATAAACAGTGCGCGAACTAAGCTTGCTATTTATTATTTACAACAGAAACTACCTAGGGTTCCGCCGGCTATAACAACAGCGCAAATTAATGGGGTGGTTGATGTTGACTCACTAAAAGCATTAAGCGGAGAAGGAAACCCGAAGATTCTTAATGTTATTACTCCAGAGAGGCTGCCACTTTTTAAAGCAGCATTAGTACAAAATTATATAAAACAAGCAGGTGAGGATCGACTTGGTATTCTGGAGCAATTAAATACAGTTACACAAATAAAAGAAGCTAAACCAATTTTGCATAGTTTAGGAATTAACCCTGATGGTTGGTTGAACTCTCAATCATTGGACTTAATTAGAAAAACAAGTCGAGAACAGTTAAAAGTAATAAGAAATGAGAAGAGAGATGCTCAAATAAGAGAGTTTAATAATAAAACACCTCAAGAGCTCTATGATTTAACTAAAAATACTGATCTACAAAAATTTAAAAACAACAAAAAACTTGCTTCCCCTACTGATTGGATTGATGCAAACCAAAAGATTGAATTACAAAAAGCTGCGTGTACTATTGGTTTGGAAATAAGAATAAAGGAATTATCTGGTGAAAATCAGCATCATGAACTTATAACACTTTTAAAGAGTGATGCGGTAAGTTTTGATAAAAAAAGAGAGCTTTTAGATCCAAATAATAAAGCTTTAGAACATTTATTAAAAGCCAATGAAGATAATCATATCAACTATTATTTAGGAAATCCTGAGATAGATGCAAAAAAAATAACTGACATTACAAAAGAAAATGAACGACTTCTCAGTTTTAAAAAGCTGCATAATAGTGTATTAGCTACAGAATTAACAAAAAGCGGTATTCCAGCGTTGGAAGACGAGGAAATAGAGTTCTTGAATCTACAGGATTTTACTGATATTGATAAGCAGAATTTCTTGGATCAGTTAAAGGATGGCTTAAATACTGAGGGTTTATTTAAGATTATTGTTGATAATAAAGTGAGTATTCAAGCCAGAGCCAAAGCTAACTCACAACTGATAGAAGCAAAAAAGAATGGTGATTCTCCTGCTGTCAAACAAGTATTAGAAATTCTATTTCGACTCGATCCTTCAATTGGTTATATGAATTCTCACGCAACTAATGAAAATATAAAAAAAGCTCTGGATCAGCAGCTTGATAAACAAGAGCCTAAGGTTGAGCTTTTTATTCGAGCACTTACTAACCATAATGTTGGAAGTAGCGCTATAGTAAGAAGCCAGGCTTCAGGAGAGATATTAAAAGAAGGCCTTACAAAAGAACTCTCTCAAGCTGAGTTCACTGCAATAGCTAATACATGGAAAGCTGAAAGATTAACAAGCACAGATACTGAGCAAAAAAAGCAAGTACTGACTAGTATAAATAAAACGATGAACGAGATTAAACCTTTATTAACTCCTTCTAAATCAGTCATTACATTAAAGAATTTAGAACAGGATGAATTATCGGGTTTTGCTTTTGATGCGCATATTGCAGCCAACAATCCAGCAATCCAAAAGGCTAATTACACTAAAGAGTTAAATAACATTACTTTGGCTCTAGATCGTTTGGAACGAGTACGCAGAATGTTAGAACCCTGCGTGGCTGCACCTATTAGAGATAATGATCCAACAATTAATAAGAAAAAAATTGAAGAAAATTTAAGTAAAATAAAGACAGCTATAGATGAATATACAACGGCTCAAAAAAGGATTATTCCAATTATAAACACTATTGATAAGATCTCTCGTGGGGAAGATCGTTATTTGTATACATCGGATGATTTAATTAATGAGAAAATTGATACAGCAGAATTCCAACGTAAATATGGTAAGGGTGGACTAGTTCTAAACGATGATATAGAGAGTCCAGCGGAAGAAGCAAAACTAGGTAAGGATAAAAAAGCGTTTGTATCTACAGTCTTTAATAAGGACAATGAAAGAATAGGTGAGTTTGTACAAAAATTTGGTGAATCGTCTCGTTCTCAAATAAATTCAGATAGGATAATAACTACTAAACCTAGCGTCAAAATAGAGCTTACTGATCCTCCAAATGAAGATGCTACTAATGGAAAACCAGTAGCTAATAAAGAAGAGATAGTTAATTATTATATGAATGCTGCTATAGCGATGATCGCGCAACATGGAGGAGAGCTTCCTAGTAAAGACAAACCTTATAATTTAAAAGGTGGAACCGATAAACAAATGCAACATTTATGGACGGCTTTATATGTGATCTGTGAAAAAAAAGGCTATAGCTATTCTCAATTCAAAGATTCAGTTAAAATTCGAACAGGAGGTTTTAATCCTGAGAAGGTGAGAGTTTCTGGATGGACTGGGTCTTCATTCGAGGAAGCCTCTTCTTATAAAGCAGTTTTTAAATCGGAAGACGCAAAAAACGCTCTTGCTGCTAAATTAGACAAACTAGATAAGACTATTGTAGATGCTAAAAAAATCACTCGAAATGCAAAAAAAGTTGATAAAGCTATTGCAGATGAGCATAAAATTGAGAATAAAACAGGTTTATTTAACACCGTTAATAACTATAAAAACAGATTAATGACAGGTGATGCTAGGGCAAAAAAAGAAGAGGCCTTACATAAAGCAGCAAGCATCCAAGCAGAGGAAGGAGCAGTTAATCTTAATCCATCTGTATCTAAGTTCTCACATTAAGGAGATATATTGAACTCAAAACAATTAGCCATTGGAGTCTTTGACTCCGGAATGGGGGGGTTAACGGTTTTAAAGGCTTTAAAAGCACATCTACCCAATGAATCTTTTGTTTATTTGGGTGACACTGCTCGTCTACCTTATGGTACTAAAAGTCCAGAGACGGTAAAGCAATATGCGATGCAAATGGCTCGTATTCTTATTGAGCGAAAAATTAAAGCGCTAGTGATTGCTTGTAATACAGCAACTACCGCAGCCTTACCTCATTTACAAACCATGTTACCTGATATCCCTGTATTAGGAGTTGTTGAGCCTGGAGCTTCAGCCGCAGTGGCTGCTACCAAAAATCGCCGTATTATGGTTTTAGCTACAGAAACTACAATTGCTTCGCAAGCTTATCAACGATTGATTTTAAAACACCTTCCCGATGCCTCTATTACCAGCAGAGCATGCAGTGTTTTAGTGGCTTTAGCTGAAGAAGGAATGGCGAGTAATGCCGTGGCACGGGAAGCGCTAAAACATTATTTAGCGGACATTCAAAATGAAGATGCTCTTTTATTAGGGTGTACTCATTTTCCTGTCTTTAAAACGCTTTTGGCTGATTTACTTCCATCTAACGTTACCATTGTAGACTCTGCTCAAGCAACAGCACTTGCTTTATATAAAGAATTACAAACTCATCATTTATTAAATAATGAAGTGCAAACAGCACAAGTTAGTTATTTAGTAACCGACTCTGTACAGCGTTTTCAAAAAGTAGGCGAAATATTCCTAGGAACACCTCTTCGCCAAGAACATGTTGAATTAGTTGATGCTATTGCTATGAATTAAAGGTGCGGTTTCTTTGCTATTCGTCATTTTGGGTGTATACTACAAATGTAGCAATCAATTACTATTGTAGGTGTGCTTATGGGAATTCCAATTAGAATAGATGAGAGTATTTATTATGAAGCAAAAAAAGTAGCTTCAGCTGAATTTCGTTCTATTCCAAATCAAATAGAATATTGGGCTAAATTGGGAAAATGTGCATTGGATAATCCTGATTTACCTATTGAATTTATAAAGGATGTTTTGCTTTCTAAGCTTCAAGATAAATCATTAGCAGAACCTTTTAAATTTGAGGGTGAGAGTGAGTGATATTGAAATAAGGCAAATGCCTGCTTTTAAAAAATCATATAAAAAACTACCTGATTCATATAAATCTACTGTCAATGAAGCGATACGTACAATTAGCAGCAATCCTACAATTGGAGAGGCGAAAAAAGGAGATTTAGCTGGAGTTTACGTCTATAAGTTTAAAATTCATCAACAGTATTTTTTATTAGCCTATGAATGGGATCCTTCTTTAAGACTGTTACTCGTAATAGGTCAGGGGTAGTTAGCAAAGACTAAAGATTTTTGCCCTGAAAAAT
>CAMFHA010000088.1 GCA_945952115.1 uncultured Legionella sp.
GGTAATAGTCGTTTTTTTGTGCCTGCGCGCAGCTTAGAATGCCATTGATTTGAGTTCATCCTTGAACCCGCTAGTGTTTCAACATCCTGTCAACATCTAAGCTGCGCCAAACAAATTCAGTATAGCCAAAATGCGGCACTAATCCATTATCTGGGATACTGAGTTTTGTGTAAGAGATTTCTTGGTCTGGCGAAACAGAGTCTCATGAAGGTTCATTAACCAACTGGTCTTTTTTAATTAGCAACTCTAATGCGGTCTGCCTTAAGCTTGTGTCTTGCTGTTTAATAGCCATGGTTATTGCTTTCCTGGTACCCACAAGGACGGCCAATTTTTTAGCTCTAGTTAATCCGGTATAAATTAAATTTCGATACAGCATTTTAAAGTGTTGGGTTAGCACGGGAATAATTACTGCTGCAAATTCACTGCCCTGTGATTTATGAATGGTAATGGCATAGGCTAAATCCAATTCCATAATGTCTTCTTTTTGGTAATGAATTTCTCTATTGTCGGGTAAAAAAGAAACCAGACACGTCAGATTTTCATTATCGATACAGATGATTGTTCCAATGTCCCCATTGAACACGTTCAAATCATAATTGTTGCGCCTATGGATTACTCTATCTCCTTCACGAAAAATCCGCTCACCCACTTTTAATTGACTTTTATTTACGGAGTAGGGGTTTGCCTTGTCTTGAATGACGTTATTTAAGTTCGCCGAACCCAAAGTTCCCCTGGTCATGGGGGTTAAAATTTGAATTTCAGTAGTAGCTCCATGATATTTAGGTATCCAGTTTAAATAGAGTTGCACGACCACTTCTACGGCGCTAAGTCCATAGTGCAAAGACGACCAAGGGTGGATTTTTTTTAATAACAGCTTTAAAGCCTGTAGTTCGCTTTCGGTGTGTTGCAACTTATCTAAGTCAACATGTTTAAATTTTTTGGGTACTTCAAAATCATGCTCATAGGGGGAAGTAATTAGTTCTCCAGCCCTGAATTCAAATGGGGTTCCAAGCGATGGTTCTTCTAAATCCTTATTGTTCCACTGGAAATGATTTTTTACTCTAGAGATAAAGTGAAGCTGTTCTTTGGTCGCCTCATCCGTGTCAATAAAGAGACAATCCTCTCCCGACTGCCACAATAAAGGCTGGTGAAATGGCGAGTTGATAGGGGGTACTTGAGACTTATTGATAGCATGGGCGTATTTGATGATGGAAGAGGCTTGTGCTTGGCGAAATATTTGGGTCAAGCGAAAGCAGGGAATAACTCCTGAGGCAATCACATCTTTAAGAACGTTCCCTGCGCCAACCGGAGGGAGCTGATCTGCATCGCCAATAAAAAGAACCTGGCAGTGTTGTGGTATTGCTTTTAGTAAGGAAGCACTTAAGCTGATATCGAGCATGGAGCATTCGTCTACTATTAAAAAATCGGCATCGAGTGGGTTTTCTTCATTCATTTTAAACTCACCACCTTTCCACTCAAGAAGGCGATGAATGGTTTTGGCCTCACGCCCAATCACTTCGGTCATGCGCTGGGTGGCACGCCCCGTAGGCGCTGCAAGAAGAACATTTTTCTTCATCGCCTCAAGAAGCTTGACTAAAACCCGAGTCGTTGTGGTTTTTCCGCACCCAGGACCACCAGTTAACACCGAAAAACGATACTGAACAATCTGGCTTACCGCAGCGCGTTGTTCGTCACTTAAGGAAATTGATTTGCGTTGACAATAGGTGTCAATCCACAAGGCTACCCGCTCTGGATCGGAGGAAGCAACACCATTCATGCCTTTAATTTGTTGAGCTACGGTTTGTTCATCATAAAACAGCGTTTTCGAATAATAAGCGATGAGTTCTTGATGTTCTTTTTCGATTACACGGGTTTTAAGTTGTTGCTCTTGCTCCATCAAGGTAAGGTGCTCACTAAGTTGAGTCTCTAGGTTTAGACCAATTAACTCCAGGATTCCCGCATTGATTTGTGGCCGAGTTAAATAACAATGCCCTTGTTCTCGACTGGCTGCTAAGACATGTTTTATTGCTGCAATGATTCGTTGTTGGCTATCAGGAGGCACACCAAGACTTAAGGCCACCTTGTCTGCTGAAAAAAAACCAATCCCATAAAAATCATTAGCAAGTTGATAAGGATTTTCTGTGACCACTTTTATGGCATCATCATTGTATTTTTTATAGATTTTGACTGCAAAAAGAGTACTTATTCCATGGTGTTGTAAGAACATCATTACATCTCGGATTGCTTTATGCTCAGTCCATGCAGCCTCAATCATGTTTAATTTTTTGGTGGCAATTCCTGGAACCTCAGTTAATCGATTGATATTGGACTCAAATATTTCTAAGGTATCCTGTTTAAAGTACTTCACAATTTTTTTTGCAGTTTTTGGACCAACGCCCTTGATAAGACCAGAGCCTAAATATTTTTCCAAGGAAGCTGCAGTTGCTGGCTTTTTTTCAACGGCTTTAATTGCTTTGAATTGACGACCATATTTTTTATCGATTGTCCATGCGCCAACAAACTCCATTGTAGCACCTGCAAATACCTTGGTTTGGTGAATGGTGACTGTTTCTTGTTGTTGCGGCGCGTTGAGCGGATGAACCCTAAGCACAGACCAACCTGTTATTGGGTTATGGTAGGTTACTTTGCTGACAATTCCTTTTAGAACCTCATCTAGTATTTTCATTAAAAAATCATGCTCGACCGGCTGATAAAACGTTATAATTTATCATTACTACACTATGCATTGTTCACTTACTTTATGTCTTGCGTTTTGCTAAGTGCCATTGCCTTTCTTTGCATCTGGGCTAATTTACAATTTGTTGTACGGGTTACTGAATCTTTAGCTAAGGTGCAAAGTTTTTCAAATTTCTCTAAAGATTTATCCTGCTCCACCTGGCCTGCTGTCGCTGTAAGTGTTATTAACATGAGAAACGCGATTATTTTTTTCATTATGGCCTCATGGGTTCTGTAAATTTTATTCAATAATTATTCTTTTTGAGATGAAACTTTTCGTGAATTTAATTTCTTCCAGTCCTTATCCTTAGAGAAAATTAATTGAGCCGCCTCTTCAAAAAAATAATCGATTTCATTAATTTCGGCCCATGAACAATATTTCTGAATTTCAGAATAAATATCCTTGTCTATTTCTAATTTGATTTTCTCTTTATTTTTTATCTTTTTTGCTGCAATTAATGCCATATTGTTCTCTCCATTTATTATGGTGATAATTCTATCAATTTTGAGCTAATTTATCATTAAAAATGATTTAAATCATAAGAGATATAATAGTCCTTTGTATATCACAATACATTTAATTAATTTTTTGGCAAGTTAAAAGAAAATTCTATGCCATTTTATTGATAACGATTAGTAAACAGATCGAAGTTATTATTGTAATTCGTAGATGAGAAACTGCGATAGCAGTCTTCACTACTTCTGCGATAGTACTCATAAGAGCTATTAGAACCAAATGAATTTCCATTTACATCAAGACAGCCAACCATTGGAAGTCCAGTTGAAGGATTTATTATCGTATCAGAAGATTTAGAGCGATAGTTAATAGCGCGTTGTCTTTTAGCATATTCTAATATTTCTTCTTTAGTTGCAGGTTTAAAATGAATTATTTTAGCAATTTTTTTTAAGATGGTTTTAATGATTTTCATGTTTTAAATATCCCTATTAATTAATAATTAAATTAAGTATATAGCAAGGAAGAGTATTCTCAAATAAATGTCAGTCACAAGCACGCAATTTATATGCGCTATTCAAAACAAATGAACCCCAAAAAAGTTAAAAATAATAATACAATGCAGCAGAATAATAGAGAGGACAAATCAACAGCAAGAACACACCCCTCGCAATAGTCATTGCAAATAAAAAAATGATACAAATCAGCATGTTACTTCATTTTTAGCTTTTTAAAACTAATGAGCATCTTAATTTCTCATAGGTGTTGATCCACTCTTCTATATAAATCATGTAGTTATCTTAATTTCACCCCTAATCCACCCACGGAGCACACCTAAAGCATACCCATTAATTGATGAGAAATTCTACATTGCACACCTATTCAACACCTATAATTTAAGTTAAAATTTCATAGCACCCCTAATCCACCCCTATGCAATTTTTATAGAGTAATTAAAAAAAGAGGTCTTTATGCCCAAAGCTTATTGTTATTTAAGTCAAAAAATAATCGATCAATTAGAAGTGATTAAACAAGAAGAAGAGCATGAATCTTCATCACAGACAATGAAGGAAATGATTGAACTTGGAATTAAAATCTATACGCACAACAAAGAAAATCCACAACCGGATCCTTTAGAAAAAAGACGACTTGAAAAAGAAGAAGAACTCAATAGACAGCATACCACGAGTCTCTTAAGGCTATTAGGAGTTAGCGCTGATATTTTTCGTTGTGTTTTTGATAAAAATAAATTTCCGGAAGGGGTGGAAAACGCAGATGAGCGTATCGCTGAAATCAAGGAAAAGGTAGACCATTACATTGAGGGATATATTAATAACTAATAAACGGTTTTATATGCTTTATTGATTAATATTAGAGGGTGTATATAAGATATTTTCAACATTTTTTAACACTAAAAGATGACTTAGTTTAAGAATTTTATTGGTCTTTTTGAGTAAGCCTCACGCCTATAAAATGATGTGATGAATTGAATGGAACATCACATCACTTCATCCTTAAATCTCCATTTCTGCTTTTTGTAACGTTTTTATTTTTTCAATTGAGACGTTATTTTTTTCTGGGATTTCTATTTTTAATTCTCGTTCTATGCTCAGGAGACTATGCTTTATTTGCTGTTCATTCATATCTACTTTACTAGTATTTCCAATTAGCGAATTTATATTAATAGCTTTATTTAACGTATCAAATACTCCGTTTAATCCATTTAATATTTTAACGTCATTAAAATCTTTTAGTTTGGTAGGAACAGCTATTTCAACACGTGTTCCATGTTGCTGTAAGCGCTCAATGGTTTTGATTAGTACCTCATCATCTTTAAAGTGTTTCCCATCGTTATCGAGACAAAGAACGACTTTATTAGTCAATAAATTCATATCAATATTAGGGAAATTTGCCTTGCCAAGTGAGACTATAACCCGCTCATTTTTAACGGCATCTCGAACACTTAAGCCTGTTACAATACCTTCTGCAATATAGGTCACACTGTCCTTTCCATGACCTTCATTTAAAATAACCGCAGAACCTGATTTTGATCCATATGTTTTCTTATCTTTCATGTTCATTACAGGTTTATTAGCAGTTTCTTTATCTAGATATATTGCCTCAACAGCTACTAATTGATGCTCTTTATCCCGACTTAAACTTAATAATGCCGGTCTGTATTTAACCTTTTCAGTCTTTTTTGTATACACCCTTGGATGAAATCGTATATTTTCACCAGAGACGTTATCTATTTTTCTGATTTCTTTTAAGTATTTTTCTGCAATTGTGCCTCTAATTGGCATTGATTCATGTGCTAATTGAAAAGCATAATCTTTTGTTTTACTGTGTTGATTGCTTCTTTTTTCTTTACTATTCATGGATAATTTTTCTCTGTTTTTAATTGATTCTTTTAAGTCATCTCCCGTTATTTTTGCCGCGTAAGCTAAGCTTTCTTTAAAATTAAGACTGCATGTTTTTTGAATCAAATGGAGCATGTTTCCTTTTTCTAGCGTTTCAAAATTAAACCATGTGCCCCTCTTCTCTCCACTTAAACAAATGCTTAAACTTCCATTGGTTACATAGCGATATTCCTTTTTTGAAGACAGTTCTTTATTAGGATGACCAAGTAATGATTCAACAACTAATTCCGTATTATTAGATAAATTTTTGGAGATGATTTTCGCATTGTAATGAATCATTTTATCTTTAGTATTTAATTTATTTGCCACCTTATTTTTAGCAACACCCATGCATTGCTCACTCTTTATCGCCGTTGTTTCTTTTTTGATTTCAATCCTACTATAGTTACTGTCTGTTGTTATTGATGCACTGGATTTTGTTTTTAGGTTCACACTGTTATTAATCCCAGCCAATGCCTCCAATGCTGATGTTTTATCAGGACTATTCTTAAGTTGTTTTTTCATTTTGCTATAATCATCGGTATACACCATTGCATGTAATGAGCCTCGTGTGACCATGATGTAAAATGAACGTAGATGATTTAGCTTTTTATTTGTGGTTTCTGCTACACCGATTACATAGGGCGATGAAGCACCTTGTATGGAGTAGCTGGTAGCGGTATAGCTATAATCCCAGTGCGCATCATTCATCTCCTTTTTTTGTAGCACATGCTCTACTCCTGAGTCGTCTTTCACCGTATAGGCGTGCTCCTGAACATCAACTACTTGAAGCCTTTCATTCGCAAACCGTCCTAAAGATTTATCCGATTTTTTAAAATGAATTTTTTCACCCACAGAAAGAGCTCCTGGTGATGAACGAAATAACTCTATCTTCCAATCTTTTTGTTCTTTTTCGGGTATAAATACCGTTTTATTCCCTTGCATATCATGCAAAATAACTACTTTAGCGGATTCATCAACGCCCACAACTTTGAAGTATTGATTTTCCTTTTTCAAAAAATGTGGCTCTGCTTTATTCAAGCAATCTCTATAAGTTTCACAATAATAGAGCTCTTCGGTAGTGTAATCCGTGCTTAGTAATCGTTGGAATGATTTGTTTTCTGAGCCTAAAGCAGATTCTTTTATCAATGCTTCTCGTATTCTATGGTTTGCAATTTCTCTTTTTTTATTCTCATGGATAATAATTATTGTTTTATCACGACAATCTGGTGTTCGTGATAGATAATCTCCAACAGCCGCACTTATGGGATCCATCGGTTTTGATTCACCATTTAAAAGAGAACCTGCTTCAATCACTGACGATTCAAGCGTATGGAATGGACTATCTGCTTGATTCCTTTTAATTAAATCTAAGGGTAGTTTACCCAGTTGATTCAAAGCCTTGTCTGTATCACCGCTGATAAGTGTTTCGATGGCTATTTTGTATCCTTCAATCCGCTGCCTTACTAGATTGTCCATGCACACAACGCTAATGCTTCCCTCTTGCATTAAGATTTTACTTGGTTTTCCAGCCTCAATACTCTGATGCTGACTAATATCGCCCAATACCGCACAACGTGCGCCAGAGCGATAAATGTTATCAATTAATTTGGCACAATCTCGGTTCGACACCATCGATGATTCATCAAGTAGCACAAGTGACTGCTTGGTTAACGTCAGTTCCTGTTCTTGTTCAATGAGAAAACTTTTTAATGTCTGAGCTTGTATTCCTAAGGCTTTCATTTCTTTAACCGCTTGATGTGTTGGTGCTACGGCGATGATATCAAAGCCTTGGGAGGCGAGTGTTTGTGCTTCTTTAACCATCTCTAAGGCAGTTCGAGTCATGGTTGTTTTACCAGTGCCTGCATAGCCTTGAATCATAACAAATTGGTCTGTTGTGGTAAGTATCAACTCGCAAGCCTCCTGCTGACCTTGAGTTAATTTTGATTGTGCTAATTGATTATGTGCTTCTTCTTTATTCATTAAAGGATTAAGAGTATTTATTCCATTTTTGACTGTATTAATAATGGCTTGTTCGAATGCAACAGCCTCTTTTGTAGTCAGCATTCCTTGCATCCCAGAAAGTAATTCTCCTTTTTCTAATGCTTTTTCTAGCATCTCATCTAATTGCCTAAAATCAGACTTCCCTATAGCCTTATTAAGAGCGACCTTAAGTAACTCAGCACGAGAAAATGCAGCTTCTCGTTCAGAGCAATGGGCAATAGCGAATTGCAGTGCTTTTTCACTCTCATTTTTTATAGGTTTTTCACTGGATAAAAGATTTATTGCCTGTTCCAGTGTGATTAATAGCTCTGAGGAGGTGGCGCTATCAATGAGGTGTGCCCCATAATGTGTTTTTGCAGCATCAATGGCCAGAGAAATGGCAGAAACTGGTGAATTTGCTTTCTTGGCATATCGATTCGCTTTAGTCACATCCTCCGTAACAATGCTTAATTCCTCTTTACTGGACTCCGCTAATAGTGACATCGTGTTTTGACGAAGCGCATAAGAGGGTAACGTGATAATAGTTCGTGCAACCGGTTTGAACTCATGACTATGCATCGTTTTTGCATAAGCATAACTTAATGGGATGTGTTTATCAGAGCTAGTCATTAAGTGAATGGTTTGTTTTCCATTTTTTATCTTTACTCCATGACGAGTGAAAGCAGATACCTCATAGTGCGTTCCCATTTTTACTCCCTCAAATGAAAGAGAGCCTGTGGCCAGTAATTTATCACCGACCCCAACAGATAAGGCTGTTTGTTCATACACCTGCATCGTTTGAGTCATGTTTTTGGTGGATAATGTGGAAATCATCCCATTTTGCTGTCGTACAACTAACTGATTATCTTGTTCATTAACGCCAATAATGGTGAACTTTTTAGATTCAGTACGCGTTTTTTGAATTAGCACCCAATCTTTTTCATAGCTTTTAGCCCATTTTTTCTCGCTTTCAGTTAATGAAATTCGCTTTAATGTATTAATAGTTTTTTCTTCTGTTGACAGCTCGCCTTGTTTTTTTAACTGGGTTCTTATTGCTTCATTAAGCGCTTGGGCTTCACTTTTTGATACAGTTAAAACACGAGTATTTATTCGCGTCTTTACATCTTGTGAACAGAACATTTCTGCTGTTTTTAATATACGATCTTCTTGTTTTTTTACCTCAATTAGATTGATGTTGTTTGTCTGAGTACCTTTATCATCTACCTCAAATGTTTTTATTTGGGCTTTATCTAAAAGCCCAGGGATATCTGATTTAAAAAAAGACAATGCGTGTGACTTTTCCAATAAAATTACTTTAGCTGCGCGTTTATCTGCAATGCCTAATAGAGTACTTAACTCATCAGGTGAGAGGCGTTGTGAATCATCGATGATAAGTATTTCACGCTCCTTTTTGCTTTTGAAAAAAGGCAGGCGATGTTCTGACTCATGACGCTGATTAAACCCTGCTACTGTTTCACACACATCCTGCTTTCCAATGGAGATTATCCATTGCCAAAGATTGGATGAGGGTTTATTCCTATCTTGATTGATGTTCCATGCAGACAACGCGGCTGGACTTAGCACGCGAATTTTTTTTGAGTCTTGCGCATAATCCATTAAGGTAGTTAAAAGCTCTTTAGATGCAGCACTTTGTTGTTTAATTCGAACTACCCCCTCTTTGTTAAATAAGGCTTGCGTCACAGCCTTTTGAATGGTTTCATTGTTCGTCAATTCCTGTATTTTATCGACGTTGCGTTCTATGGATTTGCTTTGGGGTCTAAATTCCAAGAGGTGTTTCATTAGTGTTTGTTCTTTTTGGATGAGTCCTGGCGTTGTAAAGCGCATGTCTTTCGTATCAAGAGCAATCAGGTTTTTTGCTCGAATTGCTGTATCAATTTGGGTGATTAACGACTGATAACCTTGCTCACCTAAAGAAAAATAGAGGCTTGTCTGCACTAATTCCTGGTAAGTAAAGCTCAATTTTTTTTCTTCTAAATGGGAAATAGCATCAAGCACGCCAAAGCCGTACTCACGACTCTTTAACTCACCAGCTTCTTTATTCAATTTAGCGTCTTTGGTTTGTTCTTTTAAGGTAGCAAGGTAGCTTGCTGGATTAATGCCTCGAGCTTTACTTTCACTATTCCAACGCGCGCTTAACACTTCAGAATCAATTTCCTCTTTGGGTTTTCGAGAATCTAAAGTGGCCCTATCATGTGCTTTTAAAGAGTTAGAATGCATGGTCTTAACTTGTGCCTCAACCTGCCCGCGCCTTTTGGATAAATCCGCCAACAACTCTTTATTAAAATGTTTTATTTCAAATAAACCATGGGGTGAGCCTGTTGTTTCAATCTCTAGTCCCATCTCCTTTAAACCCATAGCAATTTCTGCACGATATACAAGGCCTAAAAAGATTTGGTTGTCCATAATCCATTCCATGGTTCCATGATTACGATTGATGTCTGAGGCCAGTGCTCGCCATTGTCCATCCAGACGCTGTGTGAAATTCATCAATAGAGCATGCACATGAAGCTGGGGATCTTGTTCGCGCGACGTATCATGAAGTATGGTTGCAAAACACAGATTGCCTGTTTTTTCATACTCCATACCTTCTTTACTTGACTTTCGAGCTTCTGCAGCTTCTTTTTCAATGAGTCTTAATACAGTTTTTACCGCATTTAAATGCAAATCAACAAACTCTTTATGCTCACAGACTAATCCAAGATAAGAGACCGATTTGGGTGCTGAAAACGTTAAATCATAGCCTCCTCGATGTTTTATTTCACCACTTTTTGATTTTAAACCGATAACCTCACCACTAGGCAGCGTGCCCCCCACTAGCGCTTCTAGTACATGCTCTTCGACCTCTCCTGTAAGGTTTTGACGCTCTGCACTTAATCCCACCCATTCGGTAGTTAATTGATTGGTAAAATAATAATTTTCTTTATTAAAATAATACCGTGGATTATTAATTGGTTTTACTTGTAAACTGAGCATGTTGTATTCCTCATTAAAAAATGGATTCCATATCGCATTCGGGTGTCGCATGCTTTTTACGATTTTTGCTAATCGTTGACGTATTAAGGTACACATCAAAGCGTGTGTCCGTTGATTCATTAGAAGCAGATTTAGGCTTTGAATCTTTGTTGATGTCTAAGGGTAAAGGCAGTGTTCTTGGTATAAAGCCTTCCGATACGGCCGCACGTTTTTGATACAATAAATTCAATTTAGTAATGGGAAGTTGGCCTGGTAGACGCAAATAACAGCTCAAGGGATCTAAATCCATGATTTCAGGGTAGGTCACTAAGGGGCGAGTAATACGGTTTTTACCCAAAGAAATACCATCACGAATGGAGTTTGCGCCATAGGAGTAATTTTCTCGAGTATCATCAATTTCTTCTTCCCCTAACTCTTTACTAACCAATTGCGCCATTTGATGACTTGGGCTTGCAAAAAAAGCTCGGGTGTTTAGTAAGTCAAAAATCTCAGCAGCCCCACTACGTCCGTATACTTTCTCTAATTGACTAAAGCTTTGCATGCCTAATAAAAAGCACCCGCCAAACTTCCTGACTTCTGCAATCGTTTCACCTAAAAGAGGTAATTTATGTAAACTTGGCAACTCATCACAAATAAACCAAATACGCCGATTAGCATCTTCTGGCAAACTTAAAAGGGTTAATGAGGCCATAGCAATCCACATGGAGATTAAGGGTTTTAACGATTTGTGCTGCTCTCCATTGGATGAAATAAAGAGCCATCCTGACAACTCTTCATTAAGCAGATAATCACGAATTGAAAAGGGAGCTTGCTCTGATTCTTCAAGGCCACTTAAAGAGTGCATTGATTTTAGGTAGGTGCTAATCACCGAGCGAATAGATATAGCTGTTTTTTCTATTTTATTACTAACTAGGGTGGCTGCTGCTGTTCCTGCAAGATAGGGTTCTAACTCGCTGAATTCACCGGTTACCAAAAGGCGAAGTAACTTAGATAATGAGCGTTCTTTATCGGTGCGCATTTGACTTGCAACACAAGAAAATACGGTGCGTGCTGCATTAACCCAAAAGGGATCGTTTTCACCGTGCATGGGGATTAAACTTTCCGCCATATTTTCCAATAATTCATCTTTTGGGGCCTCACTCCATAAGTCCCAATTGGCGCACCGTGCATCAAAAGGATTTAACAAAACATCATTCCCTTCTTTAAAATAGGCTTGAGTAAAAGTGCAGCCCTTATCATAAACAATCACCCGATCACCTCGTGCACGCAACCCATCCATTAATTTCATAATTAATTGACTTTTCCCCATACCCACCGTGCCGTGTACAAGGCGCTTCGCTCAGAGCCAACTACGTTGGCGGGAAAAGAAAACCTAGAAT
>CAMFHA010000089.1 GCA_945952115.1 uncultured Legionella sp.
ATGCTTCGAGACGGCGCTAACGCGCCTCCTCAGCATGAACGGATTAAACCTGTGCGTTTGAGTATTTGTCAACAAAAACTTAAGGCTAATTGGAAGATAAATAGCGATCTTTCAGCTTCACATAATGTGTTGCAGAATAATTTAATTGTTCTAACTCTTGATGAGACAATTTTCTAATTGCTTTTGCGGGATTGCCTAAATATAAATAACCACTTTCTAATGTTTTTCCAGGGGCAACCACTGAGCCTGCAGCAATCATTACATGATGTTCAATATAAACTTTATCTAGGATTAATGCCCCCATTCCAATAAGGCAGTAATCTTCAATAGTACACGCGTGCAATACCGCTTGATGGCCTACTGTAACACCATTGCCTAACGTTAATGCTTGTCCTCCTGGAGTATATGGCCCATCATGAGTTACATGAAGAATAGCACCATCTTGAATATTAGAAGCAGTTCCTATAACAATGGAATTAACATCTCCTCGAATGACTGCCATTGGCCAGACTGAGCTGTCATCACCAATACACACATCACCAATGAGTACAGCAGAGGGATCAATGAATACATTGTTACCTAGGCGCGGAAATTTATTTTCAAAAGCTCGTATATTATTGTTCATTTTTTTACACCATAGTAACAAATTCTTCTGCACTGGTTGGATGGATGGCTACTGTGTTATCAAAATCTTTTTTACAAGCCCCCATTTTAACAGCTACGGCAAATCCTTGTAACATTTCATCTGCGCCATAACCAATGACGTGAAGCCCAATTATTTTTTCTTCTTTACCTAGAGTGATTAACTTCATTGCAGTAGGGGTTTTATCATCACTTAACGCATCAAACATAGGATTAAAGCGTGTTTGATATGTTTTAATTTCATTTTCTCCATATTTTTTTATGGCTTCTTGTTCACTTAAACCTACTGTTCCAATAGGTGGATGACTAAAAATAACACTACTAATATTTTCATAATTTAAACAAGCTTTCGGTTGTCCACCAAAAAGTCGATCAGCCAAGCGTCTTCCTGCTGCAATTGCTACTGGAGTAAGCGCGGGAGCTTTTGTTACATCACCAATAGCATAAATTCCAGGCACAGAAGTATTTTGATAAGCATCTACTTCAATTAATCCATGTTCATCCATATGCACATCAATTTTATTTAAATTTAAATTATTGGTGTGTGGCTTGCGACCTGTTGCCGCAATAATGACATCAATATCATGGATCACAGAGCCACTTTGACAGGAAATGCTTTTTTTACCATCACTTTGTAGAATAATGGATTGAGCTTTATGTTGACAGTGAATTTCTATTCCTTGTTTTTTCATGATTTCAAATAAAGCAGTACTGAGCATTGAATCAAAACGATTGAGTGGAAGTTCGCCTCGCATGAGAAGATGAGTTTCACTGCCCAAAGCATTTAATATCCCGGCTAATTCTACGCCGATGTAGCCACTGCCAATAATGGCCACTTTATGAGGTAGTTTAGTTAATGAAAAAAAACCATCTGAATCTATAACATGTTGTATTCCATTAATGTTTGGAAGAGAAGGCTCTCCACCTGTGGAAATAATAATATGATCTGCTTTATATAATTTTTCATTGACTACAATAGAGTTTACTGTGGCAAATATTCCTCTTCCTTTGATGGATGTTATTTTATGTTCATGAAAGCGTTTAGCATAATTGTCTCTTAGTCGTTCAATATAGTGAGTTCGACGATTAATTAGCTTATGCCAATCTAGCTTGATTGTTTGTGGTGAAAAGCCATATTCATGTCCTTTATAGGCCATCTCAGCAATAGTTGCTGCATTAAACATAATTTTTTTAGGGACGCATCCGAGATTTACACAGGTTCCACCTAAATAATGTTGTTCAACAACGGCTACCTTTGCTCCATATTTAGCAGCTCGAATAGCGCTGGCAATTCCACCGCTACCGCCTCCAAGTACAATTAAATCATATTTATTAGTTTTCATAGTTATCTTAATTTAGCTAAGAGTTCATTTTTAGTTTTTTGATCCACAAAAGCAGAATTAATTGCCATGGCAGTAATTCTATTCATGGTATCATCAGTGTATTGATAAGCTTCTTGGACCTTTTTATACTCATTTGCAAGATTGGTGCTCATAAAGGGAGGATCATCTGAATTAATGCTCACTTTAATCCCATAATCATAAAATTGTGGAAAAGGGTGTTCATTCATATTTTTAAATAAACCTAAAAAAATATTACTGGTCGGGCATAATTCTAATGCAATCTCTTTGTCTTTGAGTCTGGCCATTGTTTCAGGCGAGTGAATTGCATTTACTCCGTGGCCAATTCGTTTGATGGGTAGATTGTCCATTGCTTCCATCATGCCAACAGCACTTGCAAATTCTCCTGAGTGAACAGTACATTCTAAGCCCGCATCTGCAGCAATTTCATAAGCTTTTTTGAATAGTTTTGGCGGAAATTTTGCTTCATCGCCTCCTAGGCCAAATCCAGTAACACAGGGAAAACGATCTTTGCGAGCTTGCATAGCAACGCGTTCTGCAGATTCTTTGCCAAAATGACGTACCGCAGTGAGAATAATACGTCCAACAATATCGAATTGGGTTTTAGCATCATCAACAGCTTGTTGAATTGCAACGAGATGTTCAGCGGAAGGAATATGGCTAGATAATTCAGCATGATCGGGTGAGTACATCATTTCCACATAAATTCCTTGAGTTTCTGCTGTATTTTTTAAATAATCAAAAGTAATGTCATAATAATCTTGAGGATGCTTTATAAGCGCTGCCAAGATGTCATATACTTTTAAAAAATCAAGAAAATTTTTTGATAAATAACTTGCTCCATCTGGCGCCACTAAACCTTGTGGAAGAGTGAGTTTATTTCGAAACGCTATTTTCTCAGCTAATTGGGGTGTAATTGTACCTTCCAAGTGGACATGTAATTCTGCTTTTTTTAAATTCATGCTGCGGCTTCCCTATGTTTTTCTTAGATAATGGTAACTTAGATGAAAAAACGATAAAATAGAATTAATAAAAATAATGAGATTTAATTTATGAGCAATGACATTGATATCGATAAAGCCTATGTAAGTCCTTATGATCATTTTTTATTTGAATTTGATGCAAAACATGCAAAATCAGCCTCTCAAATAAAAGAAATAAAAAAGCATGAGTGTATAGCCCTAATGCGGGATAATAAAAATTATTCAGAAGAGAAGAGCGAGATTTGGACTGAATTTTAGTTTTATTGCATTATGTCCGAAAAGAATAATTTTATTGCTCAACAATCTGTTGATTTTATAAGTGGATTTATTGCTGGAACTATCTGTGCTGGAACTATCTGTGCTGGAACTATCTGTGCTGGAATCTTTCATCCTATTGATAGAGCTTATTATTTATCAATGAAAGAAAATCGTCCATTTTTGACTAAAATTAACTTTATTCATCCTTGGCATGGTTTGAATCAAACTTTGTTGCATCGATCTATAATTGGAAGTAGCTATTATATTGTACAAGCCAAAATGAACGATTTTATCACGTCTAATGTACCTGCAAATGATTTAGGTCAACGAAGTGTGGTCGGTCTTTCGGCTGGAGCTTCTTATAGTTTAATGACCAATACTGCCGCAATGATTAAAGCGCATACTTGGCCAGATAGTTCTAGAACTTTTATTACAAGTTTTAAAGATATAATATCCACACAAGGTTGGCGCGCTTTAGCGCGGGGTCAAAAAGCAAGTTTATCGCGTGATACAGTTCACGGTAGTACTTATGAAATACTTCGTTATGAATTGAATAAACAAAGTCAAACACATCTATCCGTAGAGGTTTATTCCCAGTATCAAAATAGCATTCATTTTATAAATAATTGTTGTGCTGCGTGCATAGGAACTAGCCTTGGTTCTCCATTTAATTATGCTCGAACCATACAGTTCGCTACTTCTCCTCAAGAAACACTACCAACTGTGTCTGCTATTTTAAAAAATTTTTTAACAGAAGCGCGTAGTTACAGCACAATAGGTGGACAGTTGCTTTTTTTCCAGAAAAAATTACGTATAGGTATTGGAACAGGTCGAGCAGCTTTAGGTATGGCTGTGGGACAATTGATTTTTGATGAGGCACGAGAAATATTAAATGAGTCAAATAAAAAAAATCTTAGGTTTCCTTAATTGGCTTAAAAGCAAGTGTGTAACTGTTCAAGCAATGGCGTTAATTTAAGGAAAAAACTAAGTTTATTGGTGAATAGGTTGGGTCATTTTGACCCAACATTTCAATTAATGCTCCTTCATTGTTGGGTCAAAATGACCCAACCTACTTTCTTTATAAAGGGGAGAAGAGAATAATTTAAAGAAATAGTGGTTAAGTTGACGCCATTAACTGTTCAAGGAGCGTGCTAAATTCTTGGTGAAAAGTAATGTTCTCGTCGTTTTCCGGCTTGACCGAAAGATCCAGGCTCCTACTGAAGTTATGGATCCTCCGGCCAAGTGTAGCCCGTATTAGCGTAAGCGTAATACGGAATTGATGTGCTGGTTAGTTTAAAAAAGCATGAAGGCCTTTATAAGAGAGAATCGTGAGTAGAGATGCTACTGGTAGCGTTAAAATCCATGACATAAAAATGTTGCGGATAACAATGAGATTTAATGCGCCAATACCTCGCGCAAGACCAACACCTAAAACTGCACCCACTAATGTTTGAGTTGCTGATACAGGAATTCCTGTACTGGTAGCGACTACTACGGTTGTTGCTGCGGCTAATGTTGCAGCAAAAGCGCGGCTGGGAGTTAATGCAGTAATACTGCTGCCAACGGTTTCAATTACTTTTCTACCGTAGATTAACAAACCAGAAACAACACCAACACATCCAAATAAAATAATCCAAGAAGGATAATTAGTAGCGGCAAAACCTTGCTGCGAATTCATGAGCAAACTATGTACAATAGTTAAAGGACCTACAGCGAGAGAGACATCATTTGAACCATGTGCAAAGGCCATTGCACAAGCTGTTAGAGCCATAAGCACAGCAAAATATTTTTCTACTTGAACAAAACGTTCGCGGCGTTTGATTTTAGGGTTTTCAGGAATATTTTTTATAAAGGCCATTCCCATGATAGTAATGATAATGCTGGTTGCTAATGTTACAGCAAGACTTTGTTTAATATTTAAATGAATGTGAAAATGATTAAGTCCTTTAAATACAGTAATAAATGATAAAATAGAACCAATAAGAAAAAGATAAATAGGAATATAAAGCTTTGCTTTAGCCAGAGGATTGCTTTTAATAAAAATAGTTTGTTGGATGCTAATAAATAAAATATACGCTGTTATTCCTGATATTAAAGGAGAGGTTATCCAACCTATTGCAATATGGCTTACCTGATTCCAGTGAATGGCATCAGCCCCTAAAACCATAGCGCCAAAGCCGACCATAGAGCCTACTAAGGCATTGGTAATGGAAACTGGGACTCCCAAATAGCTTGCTAAATTCATCCAGATAGTACAGGCAAAAAGTACGCTTAACATCCCTTCAATAAGAATTTGTGGTTGAGTAGAAAGCTGGCTTGTATTAATAATACCATCGCGCATCGTCTCAGTAACACCACTTCCTCCAAGAAAGGCACCAGCAAACTCAAAGATAACTGCAATAAGCATTGCTTGTTTCACTGTTACAGCTTTGGAGCCCATCGTAGTGCTCATGACGTTGGCTAGATCATTAGCTCCTACACCCCAAGTCATGAAAAAACAAAGAAGAATAGCAAAAGCAAGATAAAAAAATGAATAATCCATAAAAGTAAACTACCGTGCAATTAAAATTTGAAGGCGAGCACCTACTGTCTGGGCGTGCTCGGCTAATTCTCCAATCCATTGAACCAGTTTATAGAGAAACAGGGTATCAATAGCCGATAGTTTTTTCTCTAAGTCAAAAATAGCGTGTCTTATTTCCGATAATTGCTCATCACTATCATGTTCAATCTCGTCCAGAGTTACAATCATTTCATTAACGATTTTTACTTCATTGCCACGAAAACCTGTTTCAAGCAATTCATCAAGCTCATTAATTGCTTTACATGCTTGTTTTGATGCATCTAAACAACGATGTAAAAAAGGCATAAATAAAGAAGTTAATTCATCTGGAATAGTCATATGTCGACTAACAATAAGCTCAGCAATATGTTCTGCTGTATTGGCTATTTTATCTTGCGCACTTAATAACTCTAATAAATCAGTGCGTGATACGGGTAAAAATAAACCTGTTGGAAGATTAAGCCGCAAATCGCGTTTAATTACATCAGCTTCTTTTTCTAAGGTTATAATTTTCTCTTTTATATTTTTAGCTGTTTTCCAATCTTTGTTTAATATAGCCTCAAAAAATGGGTATAGTTGTTTAGCACATTGATGTGCTTTACGAATGTGTTGTTCAATAGGCTTAATTGGTGATGGCCCAAACATATTGAATATGCTACCCATAATTGCTAGATCTCAAAAAGAGGTTGAAGCAATTATACCTAAACTTTTATTGGAACAAAATAGGTGATTTTTGCTTTTTAATAGTTAGCTACAATATTAGATCTCTCTTAATGAAACAGGACTTATGAAAAACTCTCAATCTCTTCCTTAAAATCAAATCGCCCAAAATCTTGCATTTTGAACTATTTGGAATTTTTCGTAAGTTTTGTGAAAATAAAAGTCTCTTTTGTTTTTGAGTAAAATAAGGTCTTTGAGGGCAAAATTAATTCATATGTGGTATATACTTAAAATAAGATTAACTTTAAGGGGGAAGATATGGCATCCCTTGCATCATTAGCCAACCATCTATTAATTGCTATGCCTTCTTTACATGATCCAAATTTTGAGAAATCTGTAGTATATGTTTGCGAGCATCAGACACAAGGAACGGTTGGATTGATCATTAATAGACCGATGCAATATCCTCTTTCAATTGTATTCGAGCAATTACAAATTGAGCCTATTCGTGTTGAACAGAATACACTTCCTTTGTTATTTGGTGGGCCTATTCAGCCTGAGAGAGGGTTTGTAATTCATAAACAGATAGGGGGATGGCGATCTAGTTTGTTTTTACAAGATGATGTGACTGTTACTACTTCTAATGATATTATTCGTGCTATTGCTCAAGATCTTGGCCCTAAGGACGTTTTGGTTACTTTAGGTTATTCCAGTTGGGCTGAAAAGCAGTTAGAACAAGAAGTAATGGATAATGCATGGTTGGTATGCCCTTATAAATCTGAACTTCTTTATGAAGTGCCTTTCAATCAACGCTGGGAATATGCCGGTTCTATTTTAGGAATTAAAATGAATCAACTTATTTCTGATGCTGGTCATGCCTGAGGTTTATTTAGGTTTTGATTTTGGATATAAACGTATCGGTGTAGCGGTGGGGCAACGTTTAACTGAGAGTGCTTCGCCTTTAACTACATTGATTGCTAAACAAGGAATTCCAAATTGGGATCTAATAAAAAATCTCATTAATCAATGGCGGCCTGAAGCTTTAATTGTTGGACTTCCAACTTGTATTGATAATAGCGAGCTTTATACTACTGAAGGAGCACGTCGGTTTGCACAGCAATTAATTAAAAGATTTTCCTTACCAGTTCATTTAGTGGATGAACGCTTATCTACTGTGGAGGCTCGACAACAGTTATTTGTTCAAGGAGGGTATCGCAAACTTAAGAGTTCTGAGGTGGATAGCATAGCTGCTTGTGTTATACTCGAGCAGTGGTTACAACATCCAGAATGAGATCATGAAACATTTTTTAGAAATTAGCCAACTAAATACCGCAGAAACGCTTCATTTAATTGAACGAGCCTTAGAGTTGAAACAGCATCGCCAGTATCCTGTGTTAAATCACTACAGCATAGCTAATTTATTTTATGAAAACAGTACGAGAACCCGGGTAAGTTTTGAGTTAGCTGCAAAGCATTTAGGAATGAAAGTAATTAATGTGGACTTGCAAACCTCTTCAGAAACAAAAGGTGAAATCATTGAAGACACAGTACATACTCTTGCTGCAATGGGTATAAATCTTTTTGTGATTCGGCATTCACATGAAGGATTGCCTCAAATTTTAGCCAATAAACTAAATAACAGTCATATTATTAATGCGGGTGATGGTACGCATGCTCACCCAAGTCAGGCTCTTTTAGATATGATGACGATTATCGAACAAAAAAAAGATCCATCCAAATTAAAAATAGCTATTTTAGGGAATATTAGGCATTCTCGTGTAGCTCATTCTTTTCAATGTATTGCACAACAATTGAAGGTTAAAGAGTTGGTAATGATTGCTCCTACTATTTGGCAACCGCAAAAAATTCATTATGGTCGTGTTACGGATGATCTTAAAGCGGGTTTAGCTGATGCTGATGTAATTATGTGCTTACGAGTACAAAAAGAACGTTTATTAGAACATGAACACTTAGATTTGGCGACTTATCGCCTCCATTTTGCTTTAACTTTAAAAACTTTAGCCTATGCAAAACCTGATGTTATGGTAATGCATCCTGGGCCTATAAATCGTGGTATTGAAATTGATAGCCAAATTGCTGATGGTAAAAATTCTTTTATTTTAAAACAAGTAACTAATGGCGTGTATGCTAGAATGGCTATTTTGGAGTCTTTAGCTTACTAATTTACCTTTATTTTGGCATTTGTAGCATTTGTTTATAAGACAAAGCTTGTTGTAAATGAGTTACTTCTACTTTTGAATTATTTGCCATATCAGCTATGGTGCGTGCCACTTTTAATAAACGATGATAGCCTCGTGCGGATAATTTTAATTTACTCATTGCTTGTTGAAGAAAATGAAGCTCTTTATCTTCTAATGCACATAATTGCTCACATGTTTTTGCGTTTAACTGGCTGTTTAAACAATGTTGTCTTTCTTTTTGCATTTCACGAATCCTCACTACGTTTTCTTTGATTAATAAGCTTTGCTTTTCCTCGCTAGAGTTTTTTGTTAACAATTCTTCTTGAGATAAAGCTTGTATTGTTAAATGCATATCAATTCTATCTAATAAGGGAGCAGATAATTTTCCTAAATAACGATTTATACGATCAGGACTGCATAAACAATTCGCTTGGGTATTGCCCCATTGGCCACAGGGACAAGGGTTCATAGCAGCAATTAATTGAAATTGAGCGGGAAATTCGAGATGAGCAGCTGCTCTAGCAATAGACACATTGCCTGATTCCAGTGGTTCCCTTAATGTTTCAAGAACATGGCGATTAAACTCTGGTAATTCATCTAAAAATAATACTCCATGGTGTGCAAGTGATATTTCTCCTGGTTTAGGTGGATTGCCACCGCCAACTAAAGCAACATGTGATGCGGTATGATGTGGTGCGCGAAAAGGAGGGGAGCGCCACTGTGTAAAATCTATCGTTTTACCTCGAAGAGAATTAATGGCTGCGCATTCTAAAGCTTGAGTTTCTGTTAGCTCAGGTAAAATAGTGCTAAATCGTTTAGCAAGCATAGTTTTGCCGCTTCCTGGAGCCCCGCTTAATAAAATACTGTGCCCACCACAAGCAGCAATTTCCATAGCCTTTTTAGCATGGTATTGACCTTTTATATCTGACCAATCAAGATCAGAATGGTTTGATTGATTTGGAGGTCTTGATGGTAACGTGTTTAAAGATGCTCCTTGGCATAAATAATGACATACTTCTCTTAAATTGCGTGCGGTTAATACTTCTTGATAACCAGCTAAAGATGCTTCATGAGCATTTGCTTCGGCAATAATTAAGGTATGTTTTTCTTTATAGGCTGCTAAAACGGCTGGAATAATTGCCGAAATGCCTCTTAAATCGCCACTTAATGCCAACTCACCTATAAACTCATGATTAGTAAGTTTTTGAGAAGAAATTTGATCAGACGCTGCCAATATACCTATGGCAATAGGTAAATCAAATCCGCTTCCAGTTTTTGGTAAGTCAGCAGGGCCTAAGTTGACAGTTATTCTACGACAAGGGAATTCAAATTGACTATTAATTATAGCGCTACGCACTCTATCTTTGCTTTCTTTTACAGCTGTTTCAGCTAATCCAACGATAGTAAAACTTGGTAGACCATTAGATAAATGGACTTCTACAGAAACTGGTTGCGCTGCAATACCTAGAGTACTTCGCGTTTTAGTAAATGCGAGATTCATATTTTTTCCTTTTTTACTTGGACTTTATTCAGTGAGTTTATTCCAAATTATTCACTGGTCAGTTTGCCTTGCATCAAGAAAGGTTCACTTTTTGCTCTGGGCGTTATTAATCCATTGATTTTTTCGTCTTTGTCTTTTGATGCTTTGCTAATTCTTGCACTTGCTCTTGTAATTGTTCTAATTTCTCTCGAGTGCGTGCCAGCACTTTGCATTGCACATCAAATTCCTCACGTGTAATAAGATCCATGCGTGTAAAAGCCATTTGTAAGACTTCTTTAAATTTTTGTTGAATTTCATTTTCAAAGTTTTGTAGACTGGTAGGTAGGGCAGCAAAGAGTTTACTTGCTATCTCATCAAATTGTTTTGGGTCGAACATAGGCACTCCATTTTATTTTAATTGCAGTCTAACAAAACTAAAAGAGTACTACTATATGTCTATAGAATTTATTAATTAACTAGGTAAATTAAATTATGAAAATGATTTGCGCAATAATTAAACCTTTTAAACTGGATGATGTTCATGAAGCCTTAATAGATATAGGTGTACCTGGAATAACCATTTCTGAAACCCGAGGTTTTGGTAGACAAAAAGGGCATACAGAGTTATATCGAGGAGCTGAATATGTAGTTGATTTTTTGCCAAAAATTAAAATTGAATTAGCTTTGCCAGACGATATGGTGGATACAGCAATTGAAGCAATTTGTAAGTCGGCCTACACTGGTAAAATTGGAGATGGCAAAATTTTTGTTTATGATTTACAGCAAGTAATTAGGGTGCGTACAGGTGAGCTAGGAGAGGATGCAATTTAGGTAAAATCACAAACGGGATGGATTAGCGCCAATAGCTCTTTTTTTCAGTGAATACCGCATCAAGCGGAACATCCCAAGGGGCAGAATTTAAAAAATCTACACATTGAAATTGATAGGCAACACCTAAAAGGAAAGTATTTTTTTTATTTCCTAAGGTGCGATCGTAACAACCAGAACCCATGCCTAGACGTGAGCAATAAGGATCAAATCCTAAAGTAGGCATAATGATCATATCTAGCTCTTCAGGAGATTTAGCCTGTTCAATATTAACATCAGGTTCAGGAATCCCAAACTTGTTGATTTTAAATGAAGTGTTTGGCATTGTGCGTACAAAAGCAAGGGTCAAATCTTTATTTATTATTGGAAAATAGCAGTATTTTCCATGTAATGGGGCTGTTTTCCATAAGGATGTTAAATCGACTTCCCCATTACTCGCAAAATAAAGTGCTAAATGCTTTGCCTTTCTATACTGTTGTAATGCTTTAATTTTATTGCAAATTTTTAGCGATGAAGTCGTACGAAACTGCGCAGAAGTACTCATACGTACTTGTTTTAACGTAGTTCTTAAGCTTTGCGTATATTTGTCCACGATGACTCTAATTTATTAGAACCTGTTTTCACTGCCTATTAGTCTATGAAGACAGGTCTTTATTTTATAATAATTTTTAAATTATTATTTTTTTAATTAGAAAGCGCAAGTAGTAATTAAGTAAATAGACTTCTTCGGAAACTGCTAAGCAGACCTCATTAAGTATCTAGAAAAATTATGTGGTAGCGTTTATCCTAT
>CAMFHA010000090.1 GCA_945952115.1 uncultured Legionella sp.
TCTTATTTGATCTTTTGGCGGAAAATTTGATTCAAGTATAAAGCGAATGTGCACCATTAATAAACTCCAAAGAAGTTTATTAGGGGTGACCTATTACAAGGTGGCTAAGCGATGCGCAATTACGAGCGTTGTTTTACCTAGCATCACTTGATTCAGTGTTTCTTGAATTTCATTTTCCGTCATTGAATCCAATGATGATGTGGCTTCATCTAATAAAAGAATCGGAGCATTTTTGAGAAAAACACGTGCAATAGCAATACGTTGTTTTTGCTCTCTGGCAATTGTCATCATCAGTTCTTCAATAAAATATTTTGACATTATGCATATACTTTAATAGATGTTTTTTTACTAAAAAAGAATAAAATTAAATTAAATTTTCAAATGCTTTAAAAAATTTCCTAGTCGACGAGTACCTTCAACAATTTGCTCTGGTGCTAAATAACTACAAGAAAGCCGTAGTTTTTTATCCCCTTTATTACTTGTATAAAAAACAGACATAGGCATCCAGATTACCCCATAATGGCCTGCTGAATATTCAAGTAATGATAAATTTGTTTTTACAGGAAGATTCATACATACAAAAAAACCACCTTTTGGATGATTCCATGAAATGCCTGCTAGATTATTCTGATCTATAATGACCTCATCAAGCGTTTTTAATAAAAGCTGCAAGTTTTTTTGGTAAGTTTTAGCTTTTTCTTGTTCAATCGACATAAGCGAATAATTATTTTTTAAAATAATACCTCCTATGATAGCTTGTGAAATAGAAGAAGTGTTAACTGTTATCATGCTCTTAATTTGAGTAATAACACTAGCAAGTGAGTATGTTTGATTGGAACTTTTTCGCACTAGTTGATCTGCCACCACATAACCAACTCTTGCCCCAGGAAAACAAATTTTTGAAAAAGAACCAATCAACAGAACACGACAAGATGTATCGATGGCTTTCAATGTGGGCAATGCATTTTCAGGCATAGCCGTAAAACCATAGGTACTATCTTCAATAATATAAAAATCATATTGATTCGCGAGTCTTAATAATTCATATCGAGTGTTAAGATTGGTTAAGGTACCTGAAGGATTAGCATAATCAGGTGCGCAGTAGAATGCTCGAATTGGTTTTCCCAAATACTTTGCTTTCAGACAAGCATCTTCCAGTGCCGCAATATCCACTCCACCTTCATTTTCAGGGATACCAATTATTTCTAGATTAGCTAGTTTAGCTGCACCAATAATTCCAACATAACTAGGATCAACAATAGCAAGCGTATCAGACGATGTATTGAATAATGCTCGAAGGATTAAAGTCATCGCCTCTTGTGCGCCAACTGTGACAATTATAGATTCAACAGGAACATTAATCTGTTTATCTTTTAACAAAACTGTCGCAATTAATTCATTGATAATTCCACTTGCAGGACCATATTGGTAGAGTGTTTTTTGTATACTAGAATCTACAATTTTTTTTCCTTTAAGGTATTGAACAAAACAATCTATAGACTGTTGAATCCCAATTTCAGCAACATGAGAAGGGTTAGGTGTTCCTGGTGCAAAAGAAATTGCATCAGGATATTTGTCCATAATTTCATTTAAAAAATTCATAGAGTGTAAAACGGGATCTAACAATGGAGGAAATAATTTTGACTCATCAATCATGTCCATATATCTTTTCTTTAAATTCCCAAAAAAATGAATTTATCTTATAATACTCATGTCAAAAGAGAAAGCTTTTACATGATGTCTTTCTTTATTAATATCATTTTAAAGGTACGTTAGATGATTGATTGCTTTATCTATGGAATAGATCATATTAAAATTCATTATCATGATCTGAGAAAAGCATGTGAATTTTACACAAAAAAATTACATTTTTTTGTGCTCGGAAGAACAAAAAATCAAGATGCCATTCGGTTACAACATAGTCAAATACGAATCGTGCTTGTTACTGATAAAAACAAAATGACAACCCCTGATGGTTTGGTTACAGATATTGCTTTCTTAACATCAAATATTCAAGCTACTTTTGAAAAGGCCATGCTTGCAGGCGTAACACCACTCCTAAAGCCCCATACAATTCATGCAAACAATTATAAATTAACAACAGCTATAATCGAAACCAATGCTACTTTTGTCCATTCGTTGATTGAACGTGAATCACAAGATCATTATTTTCTTCCAGGTTTTTTACCTGAAAACCACTTAATACCAGAAACAGCAAGTCATTTTTCATGCATCGACCATCTTGCTATTTGTGTTCCTATAAATAAACTTAATCATTTTACTCGTTATTATGAAACGGTTTATGGATTTTCACTTTTTCATACCGAGTATGTTGCAATCAATCACAGCGGCATGAATTCAAAAGTAATGGTTGCTCCCAGCCATAAAGTTAAGTTAGTTTTTGTTGAACCCATCTCTAAAAAACAACCATCACAGATCATCAATTATTTAACTAATTATGGAGGTACTTGCGTACAACATATTGCCATTTCTTCTATAGATATAGTTTATAGTATAAAAAAACTCATAGAATCAGGTATGGAGTTCTTATCAATTCCACAATTATATTATGATTTACAAGCTCAAAAATTTAACTATGATTTAGAAGCACAGTTTAAAACATTAAATATTTTGTATGATAGAATCAACGATAACAACAGTTATTTATTTCAAGCGTTTACTAAGAACATCACGAATGAAACTTCTTTATTTTTTGAAATCATTCAACGAATTAATTATATTGGTTTTACCAATGACAATATAACGACTCTGTTCAAAGCAATTGAGCAAGATTACAAGAGCAAGAGCATTTATGCAGCCAATTAATATAGATGAATATGAACAGTATGCAAAAAATAAACTGGATAAAATAATTTTTGACTACTTTGTTGCTGGAGCACAAGATGAAATCACATTAAGACGTAATCGAGAAGCTTTTCATCACTTTTTACTGTTGCCTCGTGTTTTAACAGGAATTAAAGAGATTAACTTAACAACAAAATTGTTCAAGGATACACTTCAACTTCCTTTTTTAATCGCTCCTATGGCGTTTCAATGTGCAGCTCATCCTGATGGAGAAAAAGCCATGGTTTTAGCTGCTCATAGATCAGGCATTGGGATGATAAGTAGCGTAATGAGCACATTTACAATTGAGGAAATTGCTCAAACTATAGATAGCTTATTGTTCTTTCAATTATATATTTATAAAAATAGATTAGTTACAGAACATTTAATTAAGCGAGCAGAAGCTGCAGGAGTAAAGGCACTTGTTATCACCGTAGATACACCCATCATGGGACGTAGAGAGCAAGATATTAGAAATCAATTTTCTCTACCCTCTCATCTTACTGCAAAAAACTTTGAAACTATGGAGTTAGAGCAAATTAGTAGCCCAATGCCTGGTTCAAAATTACAAAATTATACTAACAATCATTTTGATAAAAATTTTTGTTGGAAAGATATTGCTTGGATTAAGTCTATCACCTCATTGCCTATCATCCTTAAAGGAATCATGCATCCAGAAGATGCAATAAGAAGTATTGATGAAGGTATCGCAGCGATTATTATTTCCAACCATGGTGGACGCCAATTAGATACCATGCCTTCGACCATTGAAATGTTATCATCAGTTGCAAATGCTATTAATAAACGCATCCCAATTATAATTGATGGAGGATTTCGAAGAGGCATCGATGTATTTAAAGCATTAGCCTTAGGTGCAGACCTAGTGTCTTTAGGTCGCCCATGTTTATGGGCTTTAGCCACAAATGGGCAAGAAGGCGTATTTAACATGATTGACCTATTAAAAATTGAATTGATAGAAACCATGATTCTATGTGGTTGTAGCACCATTGATGATATTCATCAACAAGGACCAAAGATTATTATGAAGGAATAACACTAGATACATTCAAATTTAATGTATAAGAACAAAATAATCTCTCAGCTTGAATTTGTTTCGATTGGCAATAATGAATCTACTTACCTGACTCGATAATAAATCAAGATTCAGGCACCGAGGCCGTCACTGTTGATTTTATCTAGGGATAGTGCTAGATTTTAGAACCTAATTATGGATTAAAATTCACGCACATAGTTAATTTTCATTCAAAACATGCCAGCGATTAGAAGCTCTATTTTAATTTCTTCTATATAAGGTTGCACCTAGATGATTCCAGCAAAAAAAGTATTAAGTGTATTTTCTTTAGTAATGATTAATGTCATTGCCGTTGATAGTTTACGGACATTGCCTATTAGCGCCAAATTAGGTGCCTCTTTAATTTCTTATTATCTTATAGCTGCATTAGCTTTTTTTATTCCTGTAGCTCTTGTTGCAGCAGAATTAGCAACTGCCTTTCCAAATACAGGAGGTATCTATGTTTGGGTAAGAGAAGGTTTTGGAAAAAGGTTTGCTTTTATAACCATTTGGCTTCAGTGGATATATAATGTAGTTTGGTATCCAACCATCCTAGCGTTTATTGCTGCTACTTTAGCCTATCTTTTTGAACCTAGTTTAGCTAATAATAAAGTATATTTATTATTTACTGTACTCAGTTTATTCTGGTTATTTACCATTCTAAACTGTTTTGGAATGAAAATATCAAGCTGGGTAAGCATTATTGGAGCATTAGTTGGTACAATACTGCCTATGCTCGTTATTATTATTTTAGCTTTTATGTGGATTGCTAAAGGAAATCCTCCTGCTGTTAATTTTCATGAGTGGCTTCCCGATTTTAGCTCATTAAGTAATCTTTCTTTGTTTTCTGTAGTACTCTTTGGTTTAATTGGTGTAGAAATGTCTGCTGTGCATGCAGAAGAAGTTCACAATCCTCAGCGTGATTACCCTAAAGCACTGCTTTATTCAACACTTATAATTATTTCCACTCTAACTCTAGGCTCTTTGGCTATTGTTACAGTAGTTCCAGGCAATCAATTAAGCGTAGTTTCGGGTCTTATTGACGCTTATGCAATATTTTTTAAAGCTTATAACATCTCAGGGATGACTACTGTTATAGCAATTCTTATCATTTTAGGAGGCGTTAGTGGAGTATCTGCGTGGATTATTGGTCCAACTAAAGGTCTTCTTGTTTCCGCTAAAGATGGATCTATTCCTGTATTTTTTACGCAAACAAATAAGCATGGTGCACCAGTCACTATTTTAATTACTCAAGCAATCATTGTTACGATTTTGAGCTCTATTTTCATACTGTTTGATTCAATTAACGCAGCTTATTGGCTTTTAAGCGATCTCTGTGCACAAATGGCTTTAATGGTCTATGTTATAATGTTCGCCGCAGCAATAAGGCTGCGCTACACTCATCCCAACCAAGCCCGTAGCTATAAAATACCCGGCGGAAATAAAGTGATGTGGATTGTTTGTAGCATTGGCATTTTATGCTGTTTGGCTGCAATGATCATGGGATTTATCCCCCCAAGCCAAATCCCTATTGACAATGTCTTCCTATTTGAAAGCTTTTTAATTGGTGGCTTAGCTTTGTTTGTCATTGTTCCCTGGTTTTTTGCTAAAAAACATTAAGAGCTCATCTTTCTGTTATTAACAGAGTTATTCACAAAAAATGTGAATAACTCGTTTCGTGAATGATAATCACATATCTTCTGGCAAAGACATTAAACTGGCATTACCTCCTGCCGCTGTAGTATCCACCGTATAAGTACGTTCATGGCATAGTCTTATTAGATAATTTGGCCCCCCTGCTTTAGGCCCTGTTCCAGATAAACCTTCGCCACCAAATGGCTGTAAACCAACTACAGCACCAATCATATTGCGATTTACATAGCAATTACCTGCATGCACGCGTTCTCTTATATACTCTACGGTGGCGTTTATCCGACTATGAATGCCTAAAGTAAGGCCATATCCTGTAGAATTAATATCTTCAATCACTTTATCCAGATCTTTACGTTTAAATGAAATTACATGCAAGATTGGACCAAATACCTCTTTTTTTAAAGAAGCAATGGAATCAATAGCAATAGCTGTTGGTGGCATAAAATGGCCAGAATGATGTTCATCATTTAAATCACATTGGTAAATAATTTCATGATGTTTTTTCATCTCTTCGACATGTTTTTTAATCACTGATAAAGCCTCTTTATCAATGACTGGTCCAACATCGGTAGTTAACCATTGAGGATCTCCAACAATTAACTCTTCCATTGCTCCTTTAAGAAGATGGATCATTCTTGGATAAACTTCTTCTTGAACAAAGAGCACACGTAAAGCTGAACAACGTTGCCCTGCACTACCAAACGCTGAATTTAGTGCATCAACTGCAACTTGTTCCAACAAGGCTGATGAGTCAACAATCATTGCATTTTGGCCACCCGTTTCAGCAATTAGAGGGATTATCTCTCCACCTCTCATAGCCAAAGTTTTATTGATTAGATTTGCAGTATCAGTAGAACCTGTGAATAAAACTGCTTTAATACGTTGATCTGCAACTAAAGCCGCTCCAATACTTTCGCCTCGCCCGGGTAATAGTTGTATTGCTCCTGTAGGAACGCCTGCTTGATGCATTAATTTAACTGCAAAAGCTGCAATTAAAGGAGTTTGTTCTGCAGGTTTTGCTATAACACAATTACCTGTTACCAGGCCTGCAATGACTTGACCTATAAAAATAGCAAGAGGAAAATTCCAAGGACTAATACATAAAATCGTTCCACGTGGGTGTAAACTTAACTCATTAAGCTCACCCGTATACCCTTGTAAACGAGTTGGATTGCTCATTAACTGTTCTGCTCTTAAAGCATAATAATGACAAAAATCAATTGCCTCACGAACTTCTGCGATTCCATCTCCCCAGGTTTTTCCTGCTTCTAGACAAGCTAAAGCCATTAATTCTGTGCTATGAGCTTGTAATAAATCAGCAAAACGTCTTACATTATCAGCACGTTTCTCAACTGGAGTTGAACTCCAATGTGCAAAGGTTGACTCCGCTTTAGATAAAGCATTCTCTACATCATTAAGCTCAGCTTGTTGGACTGCACCAATTTTTAAATGCGCATTTTGTGGAGAAGTTACATGAGTCGATTCATCACAATATAAAGCTCCGTCAATAATGGGACCTGCTTTCCAAAATAGATTCAACTTACTTAGTTCTTCTTGTAAGCTTAAGCGATCACTGCGATTGCTAAAATCTATTCCTTTAGAATTTTTGCGTTTAGTAGTGAAAATATGTTCTGGTAAAGGAATGTTTTTATTCATCTTATTAAAGTACGATTTTGCTTTTGCTACAGGATCTTCAACTAAATCACTTATGGGTGCTTTATCATCTACAATACGATTTACAAAAGAAGAGTTTGCGCCATTTTCTAATAAACGACGAACTAAATAAGGTAATAAATCTTCATGACTACCTACAGGAGCATAAATGCGACAAGGAATACCGTATGCTTGTTTAGGAACTACTTGTTCATATAACTCTGTTCCCATCCCATGCAAACACTGAAACTCAAAATCACGATAATCACCTACTAAATTAAGAATCATAGCTACAGAATAAGCATTATGAGTTGCAAATTGAGGATAAATTGCATCCGTCATACTAAGAATTTTCTTAGCGCAGGCTTGAAATGAAACGTCAGTAAATACTTTACGAGTAAATACAGGATATTCAGACAAACCCTGCATTTGTGTTTTTTTAATTTCACTATCCCAATAAGCCCCTTTTATTAAGCGCACCATTATTCTTCGTTTTTTACTGCGCGCTAAAGAAGCAACCCAATCTAATACATAAAAGGCACGTTTTTGATAAGATTGAACAGCTAAACCAAAGCCATTCCATCCATTTAAGCTATCATTTATAAATACTTTTTCCATCACATCTAAAGATAGATCAAGACGTTCGGACTCTTCCGCATCAACAGTTAAGGCGATGCCATAATCTCTTGCTAATTTAGCCAAGGCTAAAAGTTTTGGCGGTAATTCCAGCATAACGCGTTCATGTTGCGCTTCATTATAGCGTGGGTGAAGAGCAGAAAGTTTGATGGAAATTCCTGCTCTTTTATAAAGATCTGATTGTTTATCAGACCTTTTTCCTATCACTTCAATAGCTGTTTTATATGCATTAAAATAACGCTCTGCATCTACTGTGGTTAACGCAGCCTCACCTAACATATCATATGAGTATCGGTATCCTATAGCTTCTTTTTTCTGTGCGCGATTAATTGCTTCATCAATCGTGCGTCCCATCACAAATTGTTTACTCATAATTCGCATTGCTTTGTCTACAGCGGTGCGAACCACTCCTTCACTACTTCGATTGACTAATTTCATTAAGGTTTTAGTCAGCGTAGTTTCTGCTTTCTCAGGAGTTAAAACTTTTCCAGTTAACATGAGTGCCCAAGTTGTAGCATTCACAAAAAAAGATTCGCTTTGACCTCGATGAGATTTCCAATCTCCTCCAGCTAATTTATCTTTAATTAAGTTATCGATAGTTTCATTATCAGGTACACGCAATAAAGCTTCAGCTAAACACATTAAAGCGATTCCTTCATCGCTGGATAAAGCATATTCCGTTAAAAAAGAATCAATACCAGTATTTTTTTTACGGCCTAATCGAACGGCCTCAACTAAATTAATTGCACTAGCTCTAATAGCTTCTAATTGAATTTGACTTAAAGCTGCTTTTTCACATAATTCTGTAATTAATGAGAGTTCATCCTGACGATATGCTTGATTAATAGAGCTGCGTAAACCCTCCGGCATATTAATAAGCTTTCTTTCAAGCATAAGTATTCTCCAAATCAAAAATAATTTAATTCATGATCATAGTGTAGAATACGATTAAATGAAATGTATTCACTAGTATTTTAACTATTTTAGTTAAAGTAGAGCTTATGAAAAATCCCAAGATCAAGGCAAAATAGACGGTTATTATAAGTATGAATTTAAGCTAAAAAGCTTACTAAAAAATAAAATTATTGTGTATATTTCAGCCAAATTGTGAATTAATTTAAACAAAAATGATTAAATTTTAATTAATTAGAATTATTTTTACACATGCTAATAGTTTAAATTTAACCCCAAAAGATTAATTTATGCACATATATTTTTAAACGCAGAAATTAACTTATTGATTTGATATTCATTTCTATTTAATGAGCAAGGATAAGTCGTTTAAATTTACAATTGCCTCAATTGTTAATATAATTACCATTTTTTTGATAGCCAATAACGGTGAAATTACAAAAAGAAAGGAGCAGTATGAATACATTATTTACTCTAATCTCAACCGTGATATTAACTAGCAACATCACATCAAGCGCATCCAGCTTTGCTAAACCTGGAAATGATTTAAATACTCGCGTACAGCATTTAAGCAATAAAGCACCTCAGCTTAATAAAAATGTACTTAAGCTTGCTTTAACTGCTTATAACAATGCTGATAAAGAAGGTGCAGTTAAAAAGCCGGTACTTACAGTAATCGATTATTCTTTACCCTCAAATAAACAACGCATGTGGGTTTTTGATGTACGCAATGAGCGTTTATTGTATAACACTTATGTTGCTCACGGCAAAAATTCTGGTGAAGTTGCCCGTCATTTTTCTAATCGAGAATCAAGCAAACAATCGAGCCTCGGCACTTATATTACCAAGGGAACTTATATTGGTCATAAAGGCTACTCTTTAAATCTACAAGGATTAGATCATGGCTTTAATGATAATGCTTACAATCGACGGGTAGTAATGCATGGCGCTTGGTATGTTGAACCTGATTTTATTAGAAAAGCAGGTCGTGCTGGCCTATCATGGGGATGTCCTGCCATTGCACAAACATTAGCTAAACCCCTAATTAATACCATTAAAAATGGTACAGTTATTTTTGCTTATTTTCCGGATAAGAATTTCTTACGCAAATCCGATTATTTAGTTGCTTAAGCCGACATTCCGCAGCACAGTATTTTTTAGATAAAAAGACGAAGCTGCGGGGTGTCGGTTAAGCGCTATAAAGATCGTGTTGAGTCAAACCAACTCAACGCGATTTTTATTTAATAAGGCTGAATAATAACTCGTGTACCTATTTTAATAAAATTTTTACTTAACCAATTAGCCTCACTTGGTCTAACTCGAACACAACCATGGCTTGCATTATAATTTGGCACTTCATAAGAACCATGTATTGCATAATATTTACTAAAAAACATGCAATAAGGCATTGCCGCACCACCATGACCTACAGGATAACGAGTAGAACGACAACTTGGTCCACCTTTACTAATAATACTATAAACTCCTGAGGGAGTTCTGCATCCTCTATGAATATCAGGACAATAACCTCGGCCACCAGAACCTTTGCCAGAACGGATTATTTGCCCTTTATCATTTATTGCCTTCCAAGATAAAGTTTTAGGATTAAAAACAAAAGTATTAGCTAACGCAGTAGTAGAAGAAGTGAAACTGATGCATAAAAATAAAATAAAATTTAAAATAAATTTAGAACGAGCGCTGGATAACACCATAATTATTCCTTTATTATTCCTTACACCTAAATTTTAGATTATTTTTTATACATTTCAAATAATATAGAGTCACTTATATCCGTGATCTTTAGAAATGTTAAGTTTTTGAATGTTAAATTTTTACGAACTTAAGAGCAAAATTTTGATTTATGTCCTACTATTAGGTTAAGACAAAAAAAAAGGATAATAATCATGTCGAAAAGATTAATTATAGTGGCAACTCTAGCTCTAAATAGCCTAGCAATTTCTAATGTGCTAGCTGCCGACGACACAGCCATTACGCCTACTCCAACGAATCAAACAACTACTCCCAACCTCTCTGAAATGTCAAAAGATGCTTGGTTAAAAGCAATGGAACCCATGCTGCCCAAATTAATTTGTAAAGGATTTATTAATGATCCTGATCTAAAAAAACGATTTGATGAACTAAAAATTACTTATGATCAATGTGTTACAATGATTCCTGATAGTGAGAAAAAATGCCAGGAACAAATTTATACTAATATTCCTGCCACAATAAACTCGGAAGCTGCCGGCAAATGGGGTAAAGCGCTAGGTGAATGCATTGGTAAAGATTTTGCTGAAAAACATTTAATTCCTAAATCTTAAGACGTGTTTACAATTCATCCCCACCGCCTACGTGCTGCGACTTGTTCGCGGCATCCAGACGATCTGAATTAGCAGCAAATGTCTTCATATAGATCGCACCATTCCGGATTTTGAGTCTCGATCAAATTTAACTTCCATTGCCTACACCAATTTTTGAAACATTTTTCACGGCGGGCTGCTTCTACATAGGTTTCATGTGTTTCATAGTAGACCAGACGATACACATTGTACTTGGCTGTAAACCCTGGAATCATGTTATTTTTATGCTCTCAGACTCGTCTGATAAGATCTGATGTTGAACCAACATAGATAGTGCCATTTCGTTTGGACGCTAAAACGTAGACATAAAATGATTTCACCCCTCGTCCTTGTTAGAGCATTGGACTCAATTCCATAGGTAGGTCTCGCCAAGGGCAACCCTTCCAATTAGCCTTAAGTTTTTAGTTGACTATAAAGTCCGTTCATGCTGAGGAGGCGCGTTAGCGCCGTCTCG
>CAMFHA010000091.1 GCA_945952115.1 uncultured Legionella sp.
GAGTATTTGTCAACAAAAACTTAAGGCCAATTGAAAGCTTTATGCGCGGAATCCAGCTTCTACCTCATTTCAAGGCCGTCTGGATGCTGTGCATAAAGCACAGCACGTAGGCAACAGAAACACGTTTAGTGCTCAAAATTTAGATGCGTTTACCCTGATTGTAATGTTAGCAGAGTAGATTCAAGAGAGTTTTTTAGGTTACACTACTTATTATTTTAAGTTGTGGGAAGAGTTGTTTTGGATTACAAATTACCTAAGCATATTGCTATAGTGATGGATGGTAATGGCCGTTGGGCAGAAAATAGAAATTTACCGCGTATTGAAGGACATAAAGAAGGTGTGGAATCAGTTCGAGCAACGATTCGCACTTGTTTAGAGAAAAAAATTGCTTGTTTAAGTTTATTTGCTTTTAGTTCAGAAAATTGGCAAAGGCCTTCAGCGGAAGTCAATTTTTTGATGGAGCTCTTTATAGAAGCTCTAAAAAACGAATTAGATGAGCTTAAGCAACATGGTGTACAGATGCGTTTTACTGGAGATAGATCACCTTTATCTGAGCTATTGCAGCAGCAAATGATTGAGGCAGAAAGTAGCACTAAAAACAATCAAAATCTTATTTTAAACGTTGTAGTTAACTATGGCGGAAAATGGGACATAGTCACTGCGGCTAAAAAAATAACTCAGGCTGTGCTAAATGGTGATCTTGAATTGAATACAATTAATGAGACTCAGTTTGCTTCTTTTTTAGACACTGGTGATTTACCTGAGCCTGATTTGTTTATTCGTACCAGTGGTGAGTTGAGAATCAGTAATTTCTTTTTATGGCAATTAGCGTATACCGAGCTTTATTTTACGGATATACATTGGCCCGATTTTAGACAAAAAGAATTGGATCAGGCTTTAGAATCTTTTGGGAAACGTAAGCGACGTTTTGGTCAAGTCCCTATAGAGCCCTCTAAACCGTTTTAGATAAGGTATTCATTATGTTGATGCAACGTTTAATTACCTCCATTATTTTAATCCCTTTGGTTCTTCTTGTTCTTTTTTACGGACCAACATGGTTGTTAATGGGAATAGTAGTTTTAATTCTGCTGGCTGCTGGACGAGAATGTTGGCAGTTAATACCTTTAAATACGGTGTTGATGCAATTAATTTTTTTATTTTTTATGCTTATGGCTTTATGGGCTTGCAGTCAAATTTTTAATTTTTGGCTTATATTGGGTTTATCATTATGGTTTTGCATTTTCATTGCTATTCTTAGTTTTCCTCAATCTCAAACTTATTGGGGACATGCGCCTATTGTAGCTTTGGTTTGCTTGGTTTTATTGCCTTTATTTCTTCAAAGTTTAATCCATCTTTATTTTCTACCTCAAGGAAAAGCATTAATTGTCTATTTATTTTGCTTAGTTTGGGCCGCTGATATTGGCGCTTATTTAGCCGGTAAGCTTTGTGGTAAACATAAATTAATCCCAAAAGTTAGTCCTGGCAAATCATGGGAGGGCGCTTTAGGTGGTCTTTTTCTAGTATGTATTGTTTCAGCAATAGGTTCAATTTATTTTCAACATTCATCTAAGCTGAGTTGGTTTAGTTTAGCTGTGGTAATTGCAATTATTTCAATTTTTGGTGATTTATTTATCAGTATTTTAAAACGTCGTTGTAATTTGAAAGATGCGGGAACTTTAATACCGGGACATGGTGGAATTTTAGATAGATTAGACAGTTTAATTGCTGCTCTACCTTTCTTTTATTTTGGAATAAATTATTTTTTTATTAGCTCTATACTTAATTATAGTAGCCCTCATTAAGCTTTGGGTCACTGCCGTTAAGTTAAAATCTCGAATTAGATACCCGCTATGTGTACCTATCACTGTGTTTCTAGTTGGTGCTAGCGGGTAAATAAGAAGATTAGAGTGATAAAATAGCTCAGCTTATTAAACTGATCTTCTTAACAACGTACCCGCTAATAGGGATTGAAGACAGAGTGATAGGTACACATAGCGGGTATCTAGTTCTATATTTAAACGAATTGACTTTTAATAATAAAGAGGTTAACACCTCAATTGAAACCATTTTTGAGAAAGTATTATGCTATTGACTTTATTTTATTTTTTATTAGCGTTGCTCCTTTTAGTTATCATTCACGAATATGGTCATTTCCAAGTAGCGCGTTGGTGTGGCGTAAAAGTGTTACGTTTTTCTTTTGGTTTTGGAAAAGTATTATTTCGTTGGTACGATAAAAAAGGGACTGAATATGCGTGGTCCTTATTTCCTTTGGGAGGCTATGTTAAAATGCTTGATGAGTCTGAGGAAGTCGTTCCTGAAACAGAAAAACACCTAGCATTTAATAATAAACCCATTCTTGCTCGTATGGCTATTGTTTTAGCAGGGCCTTTATTTAATTTTATTTTTGCTTTTTTTGCTTTATGGTTGGTTTTAATTATCGGTGTCCATTCTTTAGCGCCTATAATTAATTCAGTAAAGCCTAATAGTATTGCAGCCCAAGCAGGATTCGCCCCTAAACAAGAAATTATCGAATTTAATCATCAACCCATTAATAGTTGGCGTGATTTTCAATATGCAATGATGCCTTTAGTCGGTTCAGATGAATCTATTGATCTTAAAGTAAAATCACTAAATGATGGACAAATAAAACATCTTTCTTTACCTCTAGCTCATTGGAAATTAGATGATAAAAGACCTGATCCTTTAGATAGTTTAGGTATTGAACCGTTTATTCCTAAAATTCCTTCTATAGTAGGTGAGGTGATTATTGATTCACCAGCAGCAACAGCAGGTCTTCAAGTAAATGATAAAATAGTCAGTTTGAATCATAAGGCATTGGATGATTGGATGTATTTAGTTGATTTTGTGCGTGAGCATCCTAATCAAAAAATCACCGTGGGTATTAAACGAGATAAAACAATAATTGAATTACCTATAACTATTGGTGCTCAAAATCATAATGGGACGGTGATGGGTTTTATTGGCGTTCGTTCTCAAAAAATAGATTGGCCTGCTCATTGGTTACGTCTACAGCAAGAAGATCCTTTTTCTGCTGTAGGTACTGCTTTTAAACAGACAGTTGATTTGACTACGGCAACTTTTGTTCTTATGGGACGTTTATTTACTGGAAAATTAGGCTTAAATACGATTAGCGGACCTGTTGGTATTGCACAAGGAGCTGGAGATTCGGGTCGAAGCGGTTTAGCATCATATTTATTTTTTTTGGCATTAGTTAGTGTCAGTTTAGGCGCTTTAAATTTATTACCCATCCCTATGCTTGATGGCGGGCATTTGCTTTATTATGTTTTAGAACTATTTAGAGGAAAGCCTGTATCAGAAGTTGTGAAATTAGTGGGGGTGTATATTGGTTTAGCTTTTGTTATGGTGTTAATGTTTATAGCACTTACCAATGATATTTCCAGATTGACTAGTTAAGGCAATGTTTGATTTTTAAGCAACAATCCAAAATTAATTAAAGCGAAACTTGACAGTGCTCACTACTTCCTATAAAAGGAGATCCAACTTTTGCTTGTAAGTGAATTCCTATAGTAGTGGACGTAAAATAATAATGAAAAAAGTCAGTAATAATTTAATATTAGGCGTTTGTTGTTCTACCCTTTTGGCATGGTCCACGCAAACTATAGCTGCAGAGAACTTTATTGTACGCGATATAAAAGTTACAGGTTTACAGCGTGTTTCTACCGGTACGGTATTAAACTATATTCCTGTACAAGTAGGGGAAGAAATTGGTCCAAGTTCTACAGGCCAAATCATTAAGACTTTATATGATACTGGTTTTTTTCAATCTGTTTCTCTAGAGCGTCAAGGGAATACCTTAATTGTTAATGTAGTAGAAAGAGCAACTATTGGTTCCATTTCTATTGTAGGCAATAAAGAAATTCCTAGTGATAAAATGAAAGATTTTCTTAAGGAAATGGGTTTAGTTAAGGGTCGAATCTTTCAAAAATCGTCCTTAGAGCGCTTAGAAAAAGAATTAAAACAAGCTTATATTTCGCGAGGTAAATATAATTCACGTATAGATACAAAAATTACTTCATTAACTGATAATCGAGTAGCGATTACTGTTACTGTGTCAGAAGGGCGTGTTTCCCGTATTAAAGAAATAAACATTATTGGAAACCATGATTTTAGCAAAAATGAATTATTATCAGAATTTGCTTTAGGTACTAGCAATATATTTACTTATTTCAATAAAAAAGATCAATATTCAAAAGCAGGGATGGATGCTTCTTTAGAGGCATTGCGGTCTTTCTATTTGGATAGAGGATATTTGAAGTTCACTATTATCTCTTCTCAAGTTTTATTGTCTCCTGATCGCAAAGATGTTTATATCAATATCCATATTGAAGAGGGACCACAATATCATTTCTCCGGTTATGATCTAGCCGGTAAGCTAATTTTACCTCGTGAAAAGCTAGACGCCTTAGTTCAAGTAAAAAAAGGGAATGTATTTTCGCGTAAAAAAGTAACGGAAACTATTTCTGCAATTGGTTTAGCTTTAGGTGATGTTGGTTATGGTTTTCCAGCGATTAATGCCGAACCTCGCATTGATGAAGAAAAGAAAACCGTATTTATTACCTTTATGATAGAGCCTGGGCGTCATGTTTATGTACGGCGAATTAATTTTCATGGGAATACTAAAACAGGTGATTATGTATTAAGAAATGTTATTCGTCAGGATGAGGGTGGATTATTATCTTTACATAATATTAAAGAATCTGAACGTCATTTAAAATTATTGGGCTATTTAAAAAATATTGATATCAAGACAAATCCTGTTCCAGGAACAAATAATCAAGTAGATCTAGATGTTCAAGTAGAAGAGGCGCCTTCTGCAGAAGCAAGTGCTTCAGTGGGTTATGGTACTAATGGTTACCAATTTAATACTTCTGTGAATCAACATAACTTTATGGGATCAGGGCGCTCAATGGGCGCGGCATTTAATGCCAGTAAATGGGGGCAAGATTATTCATTAAATTATTATAATCCGTTTTATACCGATACTGGTGTTGGGCGAGGAGCTAGCCTTTATTACTCAAGAATTGATCCTAAAAACCTTAATGTAAGTACTTATAGCTCTAATCGTTACGGTGGGGATATTAACTATAACTTCCCTTTAGGCGAAGCCAGTAGTTTTCAATTAGGTTATGGTTACCAAGATGTTAATATTAAATCAGTTGGTCTTGTTATTCCTATTCAAAATTTCGTTAACTTATATGGACAACATTTTCAAGAGGTTCGTTTAAGTTCAGGTTGGAGTAGAAACACATACGATCAAATGCCTTATCCAACACGTGGTTTTAACCAACAAGCATTAGCTTTTGTTGCTTTGCCAGCAACTTCACAATCATTAACTTACTATAAGAGTTCTTATCAAGCTCATTTATATTATCCTCTTTTTAAAGGATGGATTTTTTCTATTTTAGGCAATATAGGGTATGGAAATACCTTTAATGATAATGGCCTGCCTTTCTTCGAAAACTTTTATGCAGGGGGTACTGCACAACCCGGACAAGTTCGAGGTTATGATAGTTACTCTTTGGGACCTTTGGATAACATGGGTAACTCAATGGGTGCGAACTTTTTAGTTAATGGAACAGCTGGACTTATTTTACCTTATCCTTTAAGTCGCGATAGTTTTAGAACAACAATTTTTACTGATATAGGTAATGTGTTTGCTGAGGGAACGCCTGCTGCATTAAGGGGATCTCAAGCAGGTCCATTACGTTATTCAGCAGGTGTATCTGTTGAATGGCGTTCTCCATTTGGTCCTTTGGCGTTTAGCCTTGCAAAAGCGTTAAATCCACAACCAACCGATCAGACGCAGTTGTTCCAGTTTGCTTTGTCATCTGGTTTTTAATAAATGAAATGGTTGTTGTAATATATCGCAACCTTATTCGAATTGTGCTAGCATTCCAATCTTTAAATTAGGAGAGAAATATGAAACGTTTTGGTGCCTTATTAACCGCATTGTTATTTGGTTTTTTGACTACAGCTGTTTTTGCTGATTCAGCAAAAATTGGAGTAGTTGATTTACAAAAAATCATGCAAACCTCTAATCAAATGAAAACGATTCAACAAAAATTAGAAAAAGAATTTAAACCACGTCGTGATAAATTAGTTGCTTCAGAAACCAATTTAAAAAATGATATGGAAAAATTTAAGCGTGATAGCGCTATTTTAACGACTACTCAAAAGAAAGATTTAGAGAAGAAAATTCTTGCTGCGCAACAGCAATTTGAACGTGATGGTCAACAATACCAACAAGAATTAAGTACTGCTCATAATGAAGCAATGGAAGGTTTATATACTAAAGTTCGTGCTGCAATTGGTAAAATTGCTAAAGACGAAAAATATGATCTTATAGTGCAAAAAGATGCTGCACCTTTCAGTTCTTCAACTCTTGATGTAACTGATAAAGTAATTAAAGCAATTAACTAAGTGTTCACCTTAGAACAATTAGCAAAAAAAGTAAATGGCGTAGGGTATGGTGATACTCAATACGCCATTTCTAATTTATCCTCTTTGACTCGAGCTTGCGCCTCTGATTTGGCTTATTTTGATAATCCTCTTTTAAAAACAGATTTAGAATCCACTAAAGCGGGAATTATTTTACTAGAAGAAGAGTATCTTTCTTGGTGTCCAAGTCACGCTATTGTAGTACACGAACCTCTAGCAGCAATGAAAACAATTGCGAAGTTGTTTCCTCAACCAGAAAAAAAAATAGTCATTGATCCTACTGCAAAAATACATCCTTCAGTTCGGTTAGGAAACAAGGTGACTATTGGTCCTTATGTTGTTTTAGACAAAGACGTTATTATTGCCGATGAGGTTTATATTGGAGCTCATTCTTATATTTATCCTGAAGTAATTATTGGAAACAAAACTTCTATCGCTAATCAAGTTACTGTGCACAGTCATAGCCTTATTGGGGAGTCAGTAATTATTAATGCGGGTACCGTTGTTGGTGCAACGCCCTATAATTACTTAAAAGAACAAGGCTCTTGGAGGGCTGGTTTTGATAGAGGGGGAGTGACTATTGCTGATAAAGTTCATATAGGCGCTAATACAGTGATTGATCGCGGCGCATTAGGAGATACTTATTTAGCTGAAGGCGTTTGTATTGATAACTTAGTCCACATTGCTCATGATGCTTATATTGGTGCTCATACAGCAATTGCTGGGGGTGCTGTAATTGGCGCTCATGCCATTGTAGGTAAACATTGTATTATTGGTGGTGCAAGTTGTCTTGCTGCTTATGTGCGTTTAATTGATGATATAGTTATCAGTGGGATGTCGACAGTAAATAAATCCTTAACTAAATCAGGAATTTATTCTTCAGGCACTTTGGTACATGAGCATCAGCGCTGGCGGAAAAATGCCGCACGATTTCGTCGTTTAGATGATTATATTACTAGGTTGAATAGTTTAGAGCGTAAAATAAATAATAGTGATTAGCAAATATTAGTACAATTTTATAATTTATAATTGATTCAGATTGCCAAACACTAGATAATGTATGCTCATTACATCCGATGGTTCAATGAGAACAAAGATATGAGTGAATTAATAGATATAAATCAAATACTTAATTTATTACCTCATCGTTATCCTTTTATTTTAGTGGATAGAGTTTTAGATTATAAAAATTTTGATTATTTAAAAGCAATTAAAAATGTCACTATCAATGAGCCTTTTTTTGTAGGACATTTTCCCGGTAATCCTATAATGCCTGGGGTTTTAATGCTTGAGGCATTGGCACAAGCCTGCGCAATTTTATCCAATTTATCGCGTCAACCTAAAGAGGGTTATGAGTTTTTACATTTCTTTGCTGGCATTGATAATGCTCGTTTTAAGCAAGTAGTGATTCCTGGTGATCAACTACGTCTTGAAGTGAAAATGCTTGGAAAAAAAAGAGATTTTTGGCGTATGCATGGCGAGGCTTATGTAGGAGATAAACTAGCTTGTTCAGCTGATCTGTTAAGCGCTGCTAAGGAAGTAAAAAAGTGATTGATGAAAAAGCAATAATTCACCCTTCTGCCAAAATAGGCACAGGTGTTACAGTGGGTCCAGGAACCATTATTGGTGCTGATGTAGAAATTGGCGATAATACATGGATTGGTCCTCATGTCGTGATTGAAGGTCCTACTAGCATTGGTAAAAATAACAAAATTTTTCAATTTGCATCAGTTGGCGATGAACCTCAAGATATTACTTATAAAGGCGAACCGACCCGTTTAGAAATAGGGGATAATAATGTTATCCGCGAATACTGCATGATAAGCAGAGGAACGGTTAAAGGCGGTGGCATCACTCGTATAGGAGATGGTAATTTTCTCATGGCCTATTCTCATATAGGGCATGACTGCATGTTAGGTAATCAAATTGTTATGATCAATTATGCTGCTTTATCTGGTCATGTAGTGGTTAATGACTATGCCATTATTGGTGCTTATGCAGCGGTTCATCAATTTTGCCATGTAGGTGCTTATGCTTTTATTGCAAGAGCTACTTATGTGACTAAAGATGTATTGCCCTATGTAATGATCGCAGGACACACTACTTCTGCTTGTGGAGTTAATACGGTCGGTTTACGTAGACGAGGATTCTCTTCTGCTGCTATCAATAGTTTGCGTCGTGCTTACAAAACTATTTTCCGAAAAGGATTAACCGTGCAACAAGCTGTAGCTGAGTTAGAAATGATGCAATCAGAATGTTCTGAAGTTATTCCTTTAATTGATGCGTTGAATCAATCCACGCGAGGCATTGTAAGGTAGATTAATGATTGCTCCTTATGTATTTGTAGCTTTAGGTGGCTCAATAGGAGCAATTGCGCGATATCTTACTGTTCTTTATGCTCAAAACATTTGGGGCTTATATTTTCCTTATGGTACTTTAATAGTAAATACCTCCGGTTCTTTTCTTGCGGGTTTTATTCTTACTTTCTTCGTTGGGCGTTATAATGCAGGGGAATATTGGCGTTTATTCTTTTTTACAGGTTTTTTAGGAGCATACACTACTTTTTCTAGTCTTGCTGCAGAAAATTTATTAATGTTTAGGGAAAGCCAATGGCTTAAGCTATGTTCTAATATTATTTTAAATAATATAGGTTCTTTAGCGATGGTATTAGTCGGAGCGTTATTAGCTAAATATATTCAAAACACATGAATTTCCGGTATTTTAGGCAACTTGATTTTTTTGCTTAAGGCGGAAAAAGCAATAGCATAAAAGCCGAAAATTCATGTGTTTTGAGTATATACTCTAGCCGCTCTTCATCAACTTTAATTAGAGTGATCCTTCATGTTAGATAGTCAATTATTACGAGAAGATCCTACATCAGTAGCGATGCAACTAGCAAAACGTGGTTTTAAATTCGATATACAGCAATTTAATAATTTAGAAGAACAACGTAAACGCCTGCAGGTAGAAACTCAAGCTTTGCAAAATGAGCGTAATGTAAAATCTAAATCAATTGGTGAGGCTAAAGCACGAGGTGAGGATATTGAGCCCATGCGTGCAAATGTAACTCAATTAGGTCACCTTTTAGATGAAAAAAAGAATCAATTAGAGTGTATTCTTGCACAAATTGAGCAAATTACACTGACGCTTCCTAATATACCTCATCAATCAGTACCAGTGGGTAAAGATGAAACAGAAAATGTAGAGATAAGACGCTGGGGTACGGCTCCTAATTTTGATTTTTCCGTGCGTTCTCATGATGAGTTGGGTGAAGCTCTAGGACAAATGGATTTTGCCTTGGCTGCTAAAATTACGGGTAGTCGTTTTGTAGTGATGAAAAAGCAATTGGCGCGATTACACCGAGCTTTAATTCAATTGATGTTGGATACTCATACCGAACAGCATGGCTATCAGGAAATTTATGTTCCTTATATAGTAAATGCAGATAGTTTACTAGGAACGGGACAGTTGCCTAAATTTGAAGATGATTTGTTTAAGCTTACAGTTGATAATGGATATTATTTAACTTCAACAGCCGAAATTCCAGTAACAAATACGGTTCGTGATACTATTGTTCCTATAGATGCGCTTCCCATTCGCTATGCTTGCCACTCTCCTTGTTTTCGTAGTGAAGCAGGTTCTTATGGTAAAGATACGAAAGGGATGATAAGACAGCATCAGTTTGAAAAAGTAGAACTAGTTTGGATAACTCGGCCAGAAGATTCGTATAATGCTTTAGAACAGCTCACACAGCATGCAGAAACTATTCTTCAACGTTTAAATTTAGCTTACCGGGTTATGGCATTATGTACTGGCGATATGGGGGCCGGTTCTGCTAAAACCTACGATATTGAAGTATGGCTACCTAGCCAGAATACGTACCGAGAAATATCGTCTTGTTCTAATATGGAAGCTTTTCAAGCACGCCGAATGAAAGCTCGATATAAAAATCCAGAAACCAATGAAATCGAATTAGTACACACTTTAAATGGTTCAGGCTTAGCTGTGGGACGTACTTTGGTGGCTATTATGGAAAATTACCAAGACAAAGAAGGTAATATTCATATTCCTAAAGTATTACAGCCTTATTTAGGTGGTTTAGAAATAATAGAACATTGTAAATAGCGCTTAGTCTATTTCTGTTTGGCGAATTACATGGGCTTTTCGCTTTCATGAAAGCCTTTATGGTCGCGGCTTTTATCAAGACTTAAATTCTTATGGGTACAGTTCCTTTAAAACGACGAGGTAGGTAGTGCTATTAGACCAAGGCTCAACCTACAAGAAAATATTGTCGTTTTAGGAACTGCGTTTAATTTTTATTTAAATCTTCTTAGCGTTAAAAGACTCATCCAACTCTTTTTCTATTTGTTCCACATCTGCTATCAAAAGAGCTTTAGTTGGTTTAAAAAAAGTAAGCTTGGATTCAGCCCCCAAACTCCGAACAACTGCATTTACACCTAAGATCATTACATTTACAAGTGATTTTAAAAGGTTGATCAAATAATCTCCCCAGCTTAGTTCTTTTTCCAATAAAGGTTTGGCTTTATTTATTGCTGCAGTACAAGAATCTATAAATTTATTTTTTGCAAGAGCTATTTGCTTTTCATTTACTGGTTGATTTGCTTACCCAGCACTATATACATTGATTGCAATTTTTAATTCGCCACTTAATTTATTAGCTACAGCAAGCACCGTGTGATTTTTTTTATTATTTTGCAATTTTGAGACTTTTTCAGCAAAAGTGTTATGTATTTGTAATAAGATTTTTAACTCTGCTTCAAGAGAGTTTTTTTGTTCTTGCTTTTGGCGCTCTTGCTCTAAATTGGCTTGTTCTTGCTTTTGGCGTTCTTGCTCTAAATTGGCTTGTTCTTGCTTTTGGCGCTCTTGCTCTAAATTGGCTTGTTCTTGCTTTTGGCGCTCTTGCTCTAAATTGGCTT
>CAMFHA010000092.1 GCA_945952115.1 uncultured Legionella sp.
GCACACTCCTCAGCGCGAACGGCTATAAAAATTCCTTAACTTAATGGCAGTGACCCGCAGGCTGGGCTGAAATGCTCAGCACATTTACTCTCAATATTTCCTTAACAGGAATTTTCTAACCCTAAAATTATTTAATAGAGCTGCTGGGCTTTTCAGCCTAATGGCGCTGCTTAAGGACGTTTTTCCTGCTTTACACTGAGCCGTTCGGCCTGAGGAGGTCTCGAAGGCGTGATGCAGTGCTAAGTCTTCGAGATGCTGCTATCGCTGCTCCTCAGGCCGAACGGTTTCGGTGTAAAACCTCTTAACTTAACGACAGTGAAGGAGGTAGCAAGCTGGGATAAAGCCTTAAGGCAGCGCCATTAGGCTTTTCAGCCCAGACTACTTTCCTTCAATAGACGAATCGATACAACTTGCTTAGTTCTATGAAATTAATAGCAACGTAAATGACCCCAAGCATTTCGCCAGCAACCAGGATGATAAGGAGCTGGTCGAGACCATGCACCAGGATGATTCCAAATACATCCACCATAATAACTTCTATGCATACCATGACCACAGCCTTGAGCTGCTTCAGAAGTTGAAGTATAGGTAGCTGCTAACATGAGAGCACTTAACATCAAAGCAATTCTTACTATTCCTGAAAAACACAGTGAGCGTGTTTTCATAATATCCTCCTTAATTTGTGAACTTTTTTCAGTTACAAGGCTGCAACATTTTTTTACACAAACGTGTAGTCCTGTATGCTAAGTATAGGATCATATTAAATTTTTGTGTGTAAATTTTAAGCAAAGAAGGATCGGTACCCGAAATAGAACGAGCATTTCCAAAGATAATGAGGATAGCTGTATGTTTTCAATAAGAAATTTGAAATAGAAGTATATATTTTAGGAAAAATAAAGATTATCTTAATTAAAGTATTGTAACGGATTATAGAGATGAGTACTTTAAAAAGAAAATGGATACGCTTTTACTCACGAGCGTCTAAAAGCTTTGGTCGTTTTAAAAAAAAAATTAATCTACCTGTGGTAGTGCTTGCTATCGCTTTGGTTATAGGTTGCTTTCATCTTTTTTCTTATTTAATTCCTTTTACTGATAATGCATTTGTTGTTACTAATGTGACCCCCGTTGCTGCAGATGTTTCTGGCTTTATAACTGATATTTATGTGAAAAATGGTCAGTATGTGAAAAAAAATCAACCTATTTTTACTGTGTATCAAATACCTTATCAACTTGCATTCAAGCAAGCAGAAGCAGATTATTTAGAAGGTATAAAAAAAATAGAGGTTTTTGAAAGACAAATTAAGCGTACTGAAGCTTTAATTAAATCTACTGATTCAGAGTTGGCTAAAGCTAATTATGAATTAAATTTAAAAAAAGGCACTTATGTTGTTCAAGCCGTATCCATTTTGGAAGTAAAAAAATTAGCTTATGATGTTGATACTCTACGAAATAAACGTAATGCATTGCAACAAGAAGTAGAAGTATTAAAAGCAAAAATTGAACAACAAAACCATACTGTTCAAAGCCTAAAAGCTAAAATGGATAATGCGCAAATTAATCTAGACTTAACTACAGTACGTGCGCCCAGCGATGGTGTAATTGATAATATGTATTTATCTCCTAATACGCCGATTAAAATTCATGAGCCGATATTCTCTTTTATTGATACATCTAATTATTATATTCAAGCTAATTTTAACGAAACTGATTTACGAAGGGTGCGATTAGGAGATAAGGCTTATATTATTCTGCGGATGTATTATTTTGATAAAATTTTCCATGGCCAAGTAGTGAATTCATTATGGGCTGCCGAAAGGCAAAAAACTTCATCTAAGAGTCAAATACAATTAGTTCGTAATGAAAATGAATGGTTATTGCTTCCTCAGCGTTTTCCGTTACAGATTAAAATTTTAGATCCAGATCCTAATTACCCTTTAAATCCTGGCGCTAGTGCTTATGTTTATATCTCAACTAAAACCTAAATTGCTTGCTTATGATCAATATGGAGAGCATCGGACTAATGGATTAAAAATATTATTTGCTTTGCAGTTTTTATTTTTATTTAATTTTATTTATACCGTAACTAATCCTTATTTTTATTTTTTTTATGTTCCTTTGAGCGCTTTTGCTGGGGAACTTGTGGGTACTAGCTTAGAGGAAAAGTATTTATTTCTTTTTTGTACGCTAATAGGTTGTACCATTTCTATTTTCTTCTTTGGTGTATTTTCTGTTTATAAGCTGTTTTTTGTTTTTTTCGTCTTTTTTTATTCTCTCTTACTTTATTATGTAGTGATCCATTATTTAAAAAAGATGTTGGTTCTTGTCCCTCTTATTTTAGGCTTAGCCGTCTATTCTTTGATTTATGAAAATGCAGACAGCAATTTTTATATTGCTCTTAATAATGTATTGGAAACTTTGGCTGCTTTAATTTTAATTTGTTTGGCTTTGTATCTTTTTCCAAAAACATATTATTTTGCCATATGGCGAAGAGCTTTTTTAGATGTCCTTAGTAAATTAGAGTTTTTAAGCTTGGAAATTTGTAAAGATGAGATAAAAACAGTACCTATTTTTAGTGGAATTATTGTGATGGGGCGTTATTCTAAGATGTTGCCCAAAAAAATAAAATATTACAGTGTATTGAAAATTACTTTATTAGCGTTTGATTTAATTATGTCTCTTTCTTATTTAGTGTCTTTTCGAGGAAAAATTAAAACGGCCTATATTAAATTATTTAATTTTTATTTAAAAAAAGTACTTGATGCGTGTAAAAAAAATAAACCGATATTACTTAGCCAGCAAGATTGTATTTTATTACAGCAAAGTTTTGAGCTAAAGACTCTCTATCAACTCATTTTAAGCTGGAATTATTTATGCGTCGATCGTTAATGTTTGGTAAATTAAGTTATCGTTCCTTACGGGCACTCCAAATCAGTACAGTATTTGGTTTTACTATTATTGTTCAAGAAAGTTTTCTTTATCCACGAGCTGGTTGGATAGGTTTTGCGGTAATGATGATTTATGGTGGTTTTGATAATGGTACAACCATTTTGCGCGCTTATCATCGATTTTGGGGAATGCTTTTAGGTTTATTAAGTGGTTATTTACTCTGGTTTTCGGGGCATGTTGATTATCGTTTATTACTTATAATTATTCCAATTACTATTTATTTTGCTTATTTCTTTGCAGGCCAAGCTTATAGTGTACCTACAGTGTTTACCGTGAATACTTCAATTATTGGAACTGGTTATTTTGATACTTCAATTAGCGTTTTCCCATTAACTTTTTTTTTAACAGATTATTTAATGTGTACCGTAATTGCTTTTGTAATTATTTTAAGTTTTGAATATTTTTGGTTCAGTCGTTATCAGCTAATCAATTTATTTATTGAAGACAATCAAGCTGAAGTAGTGAGAAAATTGTATCGTTTAGTGCATCTACTTAACCAAAATAAAATTCGACGCACCGATTGGTTTGAAGCCTGTATCTCTTATACTGATAGTTTATTTGAAATGGAACGATTAGCTAGAAATGCACAATTTTTAATAAGAACAAAAGGAACTTTAGGGAAGGAGTTTAATCAGTTTTTAGCATTAAATTCACGAATTTTTGTGACTTTAAAAGCATTATATATTTCAAGTTATACAAAGCGTCATGGAAAATATGATTTTAATCTATTGCTTGAGCAAGTCCAAAAAGATCTTAAAAATTTAAAACAATTAATAAGGGCGGAGCGATATGCACGACATGGTGGAGAATTACATGTCCTACCAAATTAAAACATTTTGTTTTTTATTTTTTCTTTTAACTGGATGTACTTTGCCTAAAAAAGAATATCACACTCCAGTGATTCCAGTTATGAAACAATGGCCCACAAAAAATAAATATATTAATCAAATTGATGAGAAAAATCTTCCTTATTTAGCGTGGTGGAAAGGTTTTAATGATCCAACCTTAGATGACTTAATTATCAAAGGATTAAAATATAATAATAATTTAAATATGTCGCGTGGAGCTATTGAAGCAGCAGAAGGAGAGCTGAAAAAAGTTAATTATCAATGGATTCCTACAGTGGATGTCATGATGGGCTATTCGCGTAATCCTGCAACGGGATATCCAGGTATTTTAGGAGTAATTATTCCGAGTTATGTGATTAATATTTATCAACAAATTAAAGAACAAAAAAGAGCTAAATATAATCTAGCTCAGGTAAAAGCTGAGGATGATGCATTAAAGCTTACTATCATTTCGGCGCTTTGTGCGAGCTATTTTACTTATCAAGCAGAAATGGAACGCAAACTATTGCTTCAAATTTTAGCTAAAGATCTAACTCAATTGGCTGAAATTGCTCAAAATACATATAAAGGAGGGTTAACCTCTGATATTGAACAACAAGAATTATATAGTCAAGCACAAGTTATTCGAGGAGAGCTTGAAGTTATTGAGCGGAATATAATTGTCAGTAAAAATGCGATGCGTTATTTAATTAATTTAAATCCTGGTGAGATTAAAACAACCCGTCGTTTTTCTGAATTAAACAATAGACAACTTATTCCTGGTTCATTACCGCTCACTGTATTAGAAAATAGACCTGATTTACAAATAGCCGATAGTCGTTTGCGCGCAGCAAATCAAGCAATTGGCATTGCTCGTTCTCATTTATTGCCTACTTTAACCTTCGATTTGATTGGCGGTAAAGCAGCTGGAAATAATGCTTATACTTGGCCTAAAGAGAATGTATATTTTAATGATCAATTATTTAGATCGCCAGTTCTTAAAGCCTCTGTTTTAGGAGAAATAGCAGCAGCTAAAGGCCTTGATAAGCTATCTTATTATAATTATCTTGATACCTTACAAAAGGCTTTACGTGATACGACCAATGCTTTAGCGGCAAATGAGCATTTTACCAATAAATATAAAGTGACAGCGAAAGCTCAACGCTATTTAACAAAAGCTTATAGTTTGAATCAGCGTTTGTATAAACAAGGTATCCAAAATTATATTGAGATGCTTAAAGCAAAGGTTGCTTTGGATAGAATAAATATTAACTTAAATGAAGATAAACTTTTGCAATTGTTAAGTGTTGTTAGTCTTTATCAAGAGTTAGCGGGAGGATATAAAGTAGAGTATCCTCAAGTTAAAGAATAAGCGATAGGGCTTACGAAAAATTTCCAATCTCTTCGTTAAAAGCATGCTTTAATTCGGTCATTTAGTACATCTAAACTCCCTCATTAAAACAAGCTTTTGCTTCGATCTAGGGGGTTTTTTGCACGTCCAGAGCGAACAAAGTTATAGGTATTTAATGAAGTCCGATTAACTATTATTTTTATCGAGGTGTTCTTATGAATCAGGAAGAGTTGTGTGCTTATTTTGCTAAAATAAACCTTGATTTAGAGGAGTTTAAAATCTTGGTAGCCCAAGATAAAGTTATTGCTTTAAGTCAATTATATTTTGCTCATGTTAAAAGTTTTCCTTATAGTAATTTTGAAATACGTGAAGCTGCTCATCAATTTATAGGCAAACGTAATACCTTAACTTTTTTTAATCATGCTCAAATAATGAACCAAGGAGGGTATTGTTTTCAAACTAATGCCTTACTGCATTCAGTATTGGAAGAGTTGGGATTTAGCTCTATTTTTTGTGAGGCTCGAGGACTTATTGGTCAGTCAGTAAACAATAAAAATATACTTAATTTACCCGCAACGCATGTGGTTTTAATGGTTACAATAGATAAGGAGCGTTATCTGTTAGAGCCAGCAATGGGGATGCAATCGCCTCGTTATCCGATTTTAGTGCGTGACAGCAAAACACCTATTATTCAAGATAAAGAGCAGTTTTTATTTTATAAATATGAAGATGTTTTTGTTCTTAAGAAAAATATGAGAGGCTTTTGGTTTACTTTAATGCAAACTTCTTTAAAAGAAGCGAGTAAAGACAGTTTAGAGCGGAATTTATTACAACTAGAGCGATTTCCTCAAGCACTGCCTATTCGCGATAAAAAAACTTTAGTCGCTGTTATCACTGATAAAGGAAGTAAATCTTTATTTTGGGAAATAAATAAACAATTAAAATTTATGCGTGAGGAAGATGGAAATTTTACGCAAAAAACTATTAGTGATTGGACTGAGGGGTGTAAATTATTAAAGGATGAATTTTCTATAGAAACCTCTCCTCAAGAATTAAAAAAATATTGTAGCCCTTTACCCAAGCCGATTAGACCTTGGGAAATTAATCTGCCTATAAGAGCTAGAGATTTAGATTTGATGGAAGAGAATTTAACTTACTCACCTTAAAACTTAAAAAACGCAGTAGACACTCATAGTAGATTCAACTGCGTTTTCTAGGTTAAAAGCATTCCTCTTCAATAAAATGTCTATTGCACTAGTAATTCAGAATTAACTGATTTAAATTAGTAGTGCTCTTATTTAAACTCAGAAAATGCAGTTGAATCTACTATGAGTGTCTACTGCACTGATTATTCAAGAGATTTTGATGATTTTTTACTTCACCGTATGGATGATACGCCTTCAGCAAAAAATCATCAAAATCTCTTGAATAACCAGCACATTAAACACTCTCGCTACGATTCAACTGCGTTTTCTAGGTTAAAGAATTTTAATCAATTGGAATGAGTTACCTAATTATGAAAAAAATTATTTTACTATCATTAATGTCTTCATTAAGCTCACTTATCTATGCTGGAGGAATGGGTGATAATTGCGGGGAAACAGGGTGTTCTCCAGCTGCTTTTGCTTCTGTAGAGGGGGGATATACCTTCAATAAGATTAATGGTTTTGAAATTACAACGGGAACTGAAGCAAACGCACTAACTACTACAATAGACTCAGAAAAAAAACAAAACCAATATACTGTTCGTATAGCCGGTGGCTTGATGAATATGATTGATGATACGTTTGGTTTGACTGGAGAAATAGGCTGGGGATATTATGGTCGAACTACCTTTAATCTTCCTACCCTGACTATTGAACTTCCAGTAAATACTACGACAAAATATACTTTATACGGCTTTGATGCACTGGTGGGAATGGCTTTTGTTCAACCTTATTATAGCTTATCTTTAAAAATAGGTGGGCTTGTTCAAAATATGCAAATAAATAATACCGCTACTTTTAATGATCCTACCACTGGTTTGGGTGTTTATACATTGAATAAAAAAAGCAACACTACAGCTGTCTTGCCTGCTCTAAAATTTGGCGGTGCGTATCATGTAGATGAGAATTGGGCTATTACTGCATCTTGGTTATTTGCATTTGGTGCTTCTACAGGAACTACTTATACACGTTCACCAGCAGCTGTTACTAACCTTTCTATTGATGTAAATACTCAAAATCCTATGACTAATTCATTTATGTTGGGTATTCAATATAGTGTTTAATTATCCTAAAAAAAGCAATTGAATCTAAATTAACTACAGGATAAGCGCATCTAAACGTACATTATAAATCCAAAACACCTACGTTCTGCGCTTTATGCGCAGAATCCAGCGTTTATCTCACTCCTGGCCGTTGTTGTGCATAAAGCACAGCACGTAGGCAACAGAGACGCTTTTAGTGCTCAAAATTTAGATACATTTATCCTGAAATTAACTATTTTTATTATGATTCAACTGCTTTTTTTTAGTACTATAAAAATAAAAATTTTAATAAACAGTAAGTTATATCTTTTTTAAAAATAAGGAGCGCCAGATGGTGTATAATTAATATACAGGGCAAGAGACGAAGGAGATTATCATGAGAACAAGTGATAAAATGGATCATCCAGAGATAATTGAGTTTGTACATATTTGTGCCATTTCTCCTGATGCAGAAGGTGCTAAAGAAATTTGTGATTTGCTTAAAGATAACACCAAAGTAGCTTTTAAAAATAAAAGAAAAAGAGCCAAAAAAGATAAAGAATTAGATCAAGCCTTAAAAGACACTTTTCCTGCAAGCGATCCTATTACTCATTATTAATAAGCTAATTGAAGAAGTGCTAAAAGGGCTTCTTCGCTGCTTTTTTCTTGCGCTTGAAAATGCATATTGACTGCAAAACCTAAATCTTCATGAACTTTAGTTTCATGAGGTTCATTAATGATTAAAGCAGTTCTTTTTATTAAGGAACTTAAAGCGACCTCATCTGCGTAGGTGAAATAATGTTTTTTGTTTTTTAGCATTTGAGTTACTGTAGTATAGAGTGCATATTTTAATAAATATAACGCATCTTCAGTTGTTTCTTTCTGTGCAATACCCATTTGATTATAAAGATGAGTAAATAGTAATTGATCGGGATAAAACTCTTCTTGAATAAAATGCTCTTGCTGATATTCCTCACATAAAGCTCTAAAATAAATAAAGTACTCTTTTGAGGACTCAGAAGGTACTATTTTAAAATAACCTTGAAAAATCACAGGATTAGACCAAACAGCTACTAAAATAGTTGTTTCAATATCTGCTGATAATACGGTAGAAATGCTCATTGTTTATAGTTAGTTAACTCAATTGGGAATTTAGCTAAGCGTTATTGTAAAATATTTTTTCCTCAAAAAGTAGAAAAAACTAAAAATCTCTTGACAGTTAGAGGCGCGCTCATTAAACTGCATACCTTCTTGGGGTTATAGCTCAGCTGGGAGAGCGCTTGCATGGCATGCAAGAGGTCGGCGGTTCGATCCCGCCTAGCTCCACCATCAACATGGTTGCATGTTGATGGAGAAACACTTAGGTCCCCATCGTCTAGAGGCCTAGGACACTGCCCTTTCACGGCGGTAACAGGGGTTCGAATCCCCTTGGGGACGCCATTTTGGCGTGAATAGAAGTTGTATATAGCATTGCCTACTAAATTTTAGGCGGGCGTATTTGAATGAAGCTAAGGAGTGTACACCGGTACATGACTGAAACTGAGTGAGAGCGCAACGAATTATAAAGTTTAGTAAGAAATGCTATAAATTGTAGCGAAATAGTAACATTATCTAGGTCCCCATCGTCTAGAGGCCTAGGACACTGCCCTTTCACGGCGGTAACAGGGGTTCGAATCCCCTTGGGGACGCCATAATCTATTAAACATTTTTCTGCTTCCAAGCGTTCATAACTAACCTTACCTCGCCTCAGGAGATCCTTCAAACGGTTACACCGTTTTCAGGATGACGTGCTGTGGAGATACGATTTTTTTACAAACTGTGATTTTTATAATTAAATGACTATAATCGTTCGAAAATAGTTCTTGTATTAAATCCAAATAAACGTTCATGCATCCGGTAAGCATATTCATCAGTCATATTCGCCAAATAATCACAAACCACTCGAAATGCTTCTGTTTCATTTTTAGATTGTTTAAACAAAATTCGATTTTTATTATCTAATAAACTCCCTGGATTAGAACTAATCGCGTCAAATAATCGCAATACTACTGTCTGGCCGCCATATTCAAAAGTACGCGCCTCTTGCGAATCAATTACATTGTGATAAATACACTCCATTAAGTAGTTTAAAAGAAGATTGGCTTCAGGAAGGAGTTCGATATTGTATTTTAGTAAGTTATTTTCAAAATCCTCATGAGACGTAATAATCTGTGTTGAAGTAATAAAATAGTTGACCATCTCTCCAATGGCTTGTTTCCTTAAACACAGTTCTTTGGAAAATAAAGAATCAAGCAAGCGTTCTTGGTGACTAACTAGTGAACTAGTATTAATTAACTGTCTGAACTCTGGCGTGTCTAATTGAGTACGATGAATTAAACGCAAATGGATCGCATCTTCTAAATCGTGAACACCATAGGCAATATCATCAGCAATATTCATAATTGAACAATCAAAACTTCGATAAGCAGATTTACCTGCCTGAGTTCCTGTCGGTTTTTTAGTTAAACTTTGAAATAATTTACGATCAGATTCAGTAAATGGAGCTAGCAACCAATCAATTTCTTCTTGTTCGCAATCAAAATAAGCTTTAGGCGGTAGCCAATCATTTACTTTAATTGTTTTATGAATGGACTCATGGATTGGAGCTTGTTGAGGAGCAAGTACCATAGAACGCGCAACAGGGTATTTTAAAATTCCTAATAAAGCACGTCTCGTAAGGTCTAATCCATAAGCCCCATAACTATTTTCCACCTTGGTGAGTAATCTTAACGTTTGGCCATTGCCTTCAAATCCTCCATAATTGCGCATCATGTAATTTAAGGCAACTTCACCACCATGCCCAAAAGGAGGGTGACCAATATCATGTAATAAGCAAATCACACTAATTAAATCATCATTAGGTAATAAATTACCGAGGAGAGGTTGTTGGTGTTGATTTGTAGTCAAATTACGGACGATGCTTCTGCCAATAGAGTCAACTTCTAGTGAATGGGTTAAACGTGTACGATGAAAATCACCTTCATCTGTTCCTAAAATTTGTGTTTTTCTTTGTAATCTTCTAAATGAGGGACAATGTATTACACGAGTCCGATCTCGTTCATAAGGATCACGGTGATCTTGAGCACCGCGCTGATTGGTTTGGCCTGAGCGTCTATGAGTCCACATAATTTAATTTAAATAGAAATAAATAATGGACTTTATGATATACCCAAAAATTATATCTTGAAACATTTTGGGTATATATACCCTTTGCACAACATAAATTTCTAAAATTTTCTATAATAAAAATTAAGAATAAAAAATAAAAGAGAGGGAGTAAAATGAATAGTAAAGGAACGCTGGTTATAATCAGTTTATCCGCATTTAATTTATGCTCTTGTATGGTTACTGATAATGAAGGTTATTCACCTAGTTATCAAATGTATAGTTATGATAATAATTCGTTGTATCCTCAAAATACTCAATTTAATGATTCTGATCGATATAATAATGGCCAGATAGTAAACGTTCCTAACTCTTATCATGTAGGTGAATACCATTCGCCAGTATCTTTCAAAGATCGTGATAGGACATGGGTACATGATCAAAATCCTCAAAGTTATACTATTGAATTAGCAGAAGGTGATAAAGCCTCTCAAATAGCGCAAAAGCTTTATAAAGCACCTAAAAACGATAGAATGGCTCAAGTAAAATATCAGGCTAATGGAAAACCCTATTACAAAGGAGTATACGGAACGTATCCAGATGCTGCATCTGCTCAAAAGGCATTAGATACACTTCCAGAGGATATAAAACAAGGAGCAAGTATAAAAAGTTGGAGTTCCGTGCAACAAAATTTAGATTAGTACTAAGTTAACGTGAATTATGAATAAAACCGCAGAGGTAAGCACTTCCAATTAGCCTTAAGCTTTTGTTGACTATAAAGTCCGTTCATGCTGAGGAGGCGCGTTAGCGCCGTCTCGA
>CAMFHA010000093.1 GCA_945952115.1 uncultured Legionella sp.
ACATTACCATGAAAATCGTCTTGCAACACCTAAGTTTCTTCTGGGTAATAATATTTATATTATCAACAGACTTCATATTTTAAAGGAAGCATCCGTTGCTCTCCCTGGAACGCTTAGTGCCATTCATCCTAGTGCCTTACATATTAGTACCAAAACAAATCTAATTAGCTTAGAACAAGTATCAACAATAGATGGAGTAGCATGCCCTCTTGAGGCTTTATTAAACAGCCAAAATTTGAAGATCGGTGATATTTTACCTTCTCCAACAGTAGAGGCTCTTGAACAATACCGTCAACTCAGTCAATATTTTAGTGCTTCAGAATTATTTTGGGTTCGTGAATTAAGTACGTTCAAATCAATAACACTGCCTTTTCAGTCACAAAACAATCAGTACTCAACTAAAAATAATTTAATTCCTTTAGCACAATATTCCATATCAAAAGAACAAATAAATAAATATAAAGCTCATTTATCTAATTACTCTAATTTTGAAGATGTTTTATTAACTATTCTATTAATTTACTTATACCGCTTATGTAATAAAAAAAATGCTGATATTTGGTTTTGTAATTTACAGATCCCAAATTTGCCCTATGAGCCAAGTATTTTTTTTGCTTCCTTTCTTCCCTTTATCATATCATTAGAACCTCAAATGAATTTTCATGAAACAATAGAATTGGTTCAAAAAAAACGTTCATTGATTGAAAGTAAAGGGACATTTCAAAACGACGTATTTTGCCGTTATCCTGAGTTAGCCAATGGAGAGCATCAGCAACTGTCTTTAGCTTTACTCATGGGAGCAACTAATGAGTGTATGAGTAAAATTCATTGCACTATTTCTTCGATTTTAATTACTCTCGCTACAGATACTCCAACATTAACATGGTGGGTTCAAGAACCTCTCGTGAAACAAGAACCAAGGTTAGAGCTTTGGATTAAATCCAGCATCTCTAATCTTCAACAGTTAATTAATTATTTGCCTTCAAATGGATATCAACCCATATCACATTTACCTCTAATGGAAAAAGAAGTATCACAAAAAATTTTAACCCAATGGCATACTACTATTACCGATTATCCTAAAGACAAAACAATACATCAAATTTTTGAAGACCAAGCTATCCATCTTCCCAATAATACGGCAGTTTTTTATGCTAAAAAATCACTTAGCTATAAAGAACTTAATCAAAAAGCCAATCAACTAGCACGCTGCTTACAAAAAAAAGGATTAGCACCTGGCGATTTTGTAGCTCTATGCACTGCTCAAGAACTGCATTTAATAATAGGCATTTTGGCTATATTAAAATCGGGAGCTGCATACATTCCTATTGATTCAAATTACCCTAAGCAACATATTAAAAATGTACTTGAAGATAGCAAACCAAGATTGCTTCTTGCTTCAGATCATTTAAATAAACGAATAGCACAAGATTGCAGATTTCTTAATATCCCCATTTACCAATTTACCATCTTGTCGGAAGAAATGAAGCGCGAATCCATAAAGAACTTAAAATGCATTACTGCTACAGCTAAAAGCCTTGCTTATATTATTTACACCTCAGGCAGCACAGGGAAACCTAAAGGAGTAATGGTGCCACATCAAGGGGTAAATCGCTTAGTTATCAACACCAATTACATTAATATTACTAAAGAAGATAAAATTGCTCAAGCCGCAAGCATTAGCTTTGATGCAGCCACTTTTGAAATTTGGGGCGCCTTATTAAATGGTGCAACTTTAATAGCCGTACCTCATGCTACCTTATTAAGTCCTCAAAAATTTGCGCTTTTTTTAGAGCAAAAAGGTATTACTATCTTATGGTTAACTTCTGCTTTGTTTAATCAATATGCCGCGCACGATCCTTCTATATTTCGCAATTTAACTTATTTACTAGTAGGCGGAGACGTACTTAATAAAGAGCGCATTATGAGCGTTTTAGAATGTAAGTACGGATCGCCTAAAATGCTTATAAATGGATATGGGCCCACTGAAAATACGACCTTTACGACCACTTATTGTATTACTAAAAAAGATAAAATTCACGAAAGCCTACCAATAGGGAAACCTATTGCAAATAGTACCGTATATATATTAGATGAATTCTTACAGCCTACTCCTATAGGCTCTATTGGCGAGCTGTATACGGGTGGTGATGGGCTTTCATTAGGCTATCTCAATAGATCTGATTTAAATGAAAAATACTTTATTAATAATCCATTTTGTTTAGAAAAAACGAGCTTCCTTTATAAAACTGGAGATAGTGTACGCTGGATGCCGGATGGAAATATTGAGTATATTGGTCGGCAGGATAATCAAGTAAAGATTAGAGGATTTAGAGTAGAACTTGAAGCTATTCAGACTCATTTATTACATCATGATGAAATCAGTCAGTGTTGCGTGCGAGCCGAAGACTCAAAGCCTCAGGGGAAAATACTTATTGCTTATATAGTCTGTAATAAATCTGTAAGTGATAATGAATTAAACCTTTTTTTAAGCAATCAATTACCCACCTACATGATCCCAAGTTTTTTTGTTCGTCTTGAAAAAATGCCTTTAACTGCCAATGGCAAAATAAATTACAAAAAATTACCTAAACCTGACTTTAATAAGAAAGAGCTAAACAAAGAATATGTTCCTCCTACTACAGCGAGAGAGCAAGCTCTTACTAAGCTTTGGATTAAACTCCTAGGTTGTGAATTTATTGGCATAAACGATAATTTTTTTGATTTAGGAGGGCATTCATTATTAATTACTCAGCTTATATTGGAGGTAAAAAAACAATATAAAACTGATTTACCTTTACATGAATTCCTCGAACGACCTACTATTCATTATCTGAATCAATTAATAGAAGGCAATAAATCCGAAAATCCTACACATTCCTTTTATTTTGGTTTACTGTCTGATCGTATTTTACCGAAAGAATTACAATTGAGTGAAACAATACAGGGCTCAAAAAAAATTCAACATATCTTACTCACAGGCGCTACTGGCTTTCTTGGAGCTCATTTGCTTCATGAGCTCTACCATTCTTCTTCAGCAATAATCCACTGCCTCATAAGAGCTAATAATGGTACTGAAGCGCGAAATAGACTCAATGAAACTTTGTTTAAATATCAATTCAGCATACAATGTAATGAGCGCATCAAACCATTATCTGGTGATTTAGCTAGTCCACAATTAGGACTACAAGAAAGCCACTTTAACCATCTATCACATATGATTGATCTTATTGTTCATAATGGAGCAGCAGTAAATCATCTTTACAATTATGAACAACTTCGTAGAGCAAATGTTTGCAGCACTCAAGATATCATACTTTTAGCTATGAGAAATAAAATAAAATCCATACACTATATATCTACTTTATCAGCAGCAAGCTCTTTTCTTGATGAATCAAAAAATATCCTAGAAGATTTTATACACATACAACATAATACAACTCCTCCAGGAGATGGATATAGTCAAACAAAATGGGTCTCTGAACATCTGTTATCTGAAGCCTACTCTCGCGGATTACCCATCACTATTTATAGGCCTGGCTGGATAGTAGGGCAAAGTAAAACTGGAGCTATCAATACAGAAAATAATCATTTATTTAAATTAATTAAAGGCTGTATACAGCTAAAAGCTGCTCCTTGTTGGGATATGATGCTCGATATGTTGCCGGTCGATATCATAAGTCAACTTATTATAAAAAACATTTTTCAAGATACTCATGAAAAAACTGTTTTTAACTTGATCAATCCCAATAAAATATCTTGGGATCATTTGATCCAATATATTAACCTACGTGGGTATAAAATTTCCTTAATTGCCCCTCCTATCTGGAAAGAACAACATTTAAAATTTATTAATGAAGATAATGCCCTTTTTAGCTTATATCCACTATATATTAATGCTTCTCATCAAGATTGGATGAAAGGCCTTGCAACGATTTCTAAAGCAAATAGCTATAATACTAATAACTTATTTAATAAATTTGAAATAGAAATGCCAAAAATACACAAAAATCTTTTAGATATCTATTTTAATTATCTTGAGAAACAAGGTTTTATCACGCCTACTAATTAAAAGGAAGAAGCTTTGGCATTCACAAATGATATAATTTACAGAATATATCTTGAATCTTTGCTTAAGACGCTCAATAATATTTATATTTTTTTATCTCCTCAAGAGGTTATTACTGAACTAAGTCCTATAGTTGAAACCTATTACTCCTGGCAATTAAATGAGGTTCGCGGTAAATCATTTGAATCATTATATCAACTACCTAATTGTATAATGCCCTTTTCCTTAGTTGAGTATAAAAAGCTAATTAAGACCAAAGAAAGCGTTCATTCTATTGTAGAAAAATCCGATGAAAAGATATATCTGGCTTGGTCTATTATACCAATTACTGGCGATCTTGGTCATATTTTAATAGCCAATAACATCACCCCAATGAAAAAACTAGATATAGATCATAGAACATTTAGCTCGCAAATAGAAAAAATTGCAGCGTGTGTTCCAGGAAATTTTTATTGGAAAAACAAAAATGCTCAGTATTTAGGTTGCAATGAAACACTCTTAAAAACGCTAGGATTAACCTCTGTGACGGAGATCATAGGAAAAACAGATAAAGATTTATGGCCAGAATACGCTGAGACATTAAAAGAAAACGATCAAAGAGTGATACAAACAGGTGAACCCATATTTTTAGAAGAAAAAATTACAATGCCCCAAAAGGGTGACCGTTATTTTACTGTTATTAAAGTGCCATTTTTAGATGAAGAAGGAAATATTATCGGTATTTTGGGCAATTCACTTGATATTACCGAACTAAAAAACACTCAAGCTGAATTAACAAAAGCCAAAGAACAAGCAGAAGCAGCCAACCGCGCCAAAACCGAATTCATCGCCAACATGAGCCATGACATCCGAACCCCGTTAACAGGAGTTATTGGTTTATCCGAACTAATGGAACAAACTCTAAATAATCCGGAAGATAAAGAAAAGGCGCACATGCTGCATGATAGTGGAGAGGAATTGCTTCACATGCTTAATGAAATCTTAGATGATGTGCGTGCAGAGCGCTTAAATGAGCGAGATGTGAAGCAGGAATCCTTTGATTTGCATCAATGCATTAATGAGCTAATTCGTCTAGAAACCCCGGTTACCTCGATAAAGCATTTGGTTTTGAAAGCATGCATTAGCTCTGATGTTCCACGCTATATCCAAAGTGATAAAAATAAAATTCATCGAATTTTGCTTAATCTTCTAGGAAATGCCATTAAATTTACACAATCCGGAAGCATTACCTTAAGTATTGAAGCGTTACATCAAGATGAAAACAAGGTTCATCTTAAATTTGGGGTGGCAGATACTGGTATTGGAATTCCAGAGGAAGTGCAATCTCAAGTGTTTAATCGCTTTTTTAAAGTAAGCTCTTCTTATAAAGGCATTTATACAGGGCATGGCCTAGGTTTACATATTGCTCAATCTTATATCACGCTTTTAGGCGGCCATATTACGCTAACCAGCAAAGTAGGTGAAGGTTCAACTTTTCATTTTGATTTAGAATGTCCTTTAGGCAAGATACCCATTTGCTCTACTGAACAAGTATTAAATGAACCTAGTTCTTCTTCAAAACAATTACCATCAAAAAATATTCATCTTTTACTAATCGAAGACAATCTCATTGCTCTAAAAACCCTGGAATTAATACTGTCTCAAAAAGACTATTCCTTTATCTCCGCATGCTCTGGAGAAGAAGCTTTAGCTTTATTAGAAACTAATGTTGTGGATTTAATTATTAGCGATATTGGACTTCCTGGTATTTCAGGAACTGAATTAGCACAGCTTATTCGAGCTAAAGAACACGCGTTAAATAGGTCACCTATTCCTATTATTGGACTTACAGGTCACGCAAAAGAAGCTGCTTGGGAGGAGTGTCAACGCGCTGGAATAAATGAGGTTTTAAGTAAGCCTGCTCAAATTGAGTTACTAGAGCAGTGTATCCAAAAGATAATCAATACAAGCGTTGTTAAAAAACAAGAAGCAGAACAGGAAAAAGAGCATTCCTCTTTAGGCATTGACCTACCCAATAGTGAAGAAGAGTTATTTCAACTAGATAGCTTCCCTCTTTTTAATGAGCAAAAAGCATTAGAGCAAATTCCCGATAAAAATTTACTCATTACTTTGTTACATACTTTTCTTTCTGATGAAATACAAAAAGATATGGTGCAGATGCAAGAGGAATTCCAAAAAACTAATTGGGAACAAGTAGAAAAGCTTGCTCATAAAATCAAAGGAGGAGTGGCCTATCTTGGCATACAAAAAATGTTCTACGCTTGCCAATACTTTGAGCGCTATTACAAAGCAGGACATCGTTTGATGCTTGAGCCACTCTATAAGCAACTTATTAAAGTCAACCAAGAAACCATAAAAGAGCTCAGTTTATGGCTGACTTTGCGTCATTAAAGGCTGATTAATTGTACTTCTTAATGCACACGAACGCTCAATGTTGATGCTTCATCCAATGAAGTATTGTGTGAAGCCTCTGCAAAGAAGCGGCATGCAGCATCTAACTTCGCACGTCTAGCTTTTCGCTGTTCAGAGCGTGTTTTTAAATCTGCTTCAATAGAATCAATAAAAGCTTGCGGCTCTTGTAATACACTCTTCTCATGATGAATTATTCGCTCTTTATTAAATGCCTCAATCCGTTCTTGTCGCGCAATAATTGATTGATGAACAGATTCAAACCAAGCAAGTTTGGCAAGCTCTTCATTTGATAAAACGTTATTCACCTCCACTTGAGCTTTTGGCTGGTGACGCGCCTGTGAAGGCAACTCGTCCAGTACTTTTTGCAGCGCTACTTCATTCATTGCGCGTTGTGCAGCAAGTGCTTGTCGACGTTTGTCTAATTGCTCAAGCGCTAAATTCGAAGCCTCAATGCCCTCTTGATGCGCGATGATTAGGGACTCCTCTATTAATAAATCGGCCTCTTTAATCGCTTTGTCTTTGTACTGCTCATAACGCCTATCAAACGCATTAATTTGTTCATTTATTTGATGAGTTTGTTCGATTTGGCTGCTTAAATCATCAAGCTGCACATCGCATACCTCTTCACCGCTTTCGTCTGAAGGCCTAGTAAGCTGTACAACCGCTTCATGAAGCTCACCAACTGTGGTATCAAACGCTTTATGAGAGAGAGCTAGGTTATCCACCAAATCGGAAAAGACATGAGCAGAATCGATTACAGTATTAAGCACTTCTTGATGCTGGTCTAATTCTTTATTCCAAGAGCGCGTTTGCTCCTCCACTTGATGGAGCGATGTTTCGATGTGTTGCCCTACTTCCTCTAACTGCTTATTAGCCGACACCACCACACCAACCTGCTCATCAACAGCTGCAACCACTTTAGTTAACGTCTTTGCATCTTTTTTAAAATCAACCAAGCTATCTTCAGCTTCCTTTTTTTGAGTCTGAATAAAATCAACCACGTCCTCTTGAACAGATTTCAAAGCATCTCCTAGCTCTTCTCGTACCAACTCTTGAGCCTTAAAAAGCCCAGAGAGGCGCCTCGCTCGCCCTTCATGATGTGCCATCAAAAGTCCATGTACACCAAGGCCTATAACCATCGATGCGATGGACAATATAATGGATGCACCAAAACCCAAGCCTAGCAAGCCAAAGACTAAAGTGCTTCCTGCAAGTACTGCACTTTTCGTCAAAAAAGAAGCATAAGCCCATGATTGCGCCACCTTATCAAATAGGCTGTCAGGTCTTAAAGCCTGTTGCAGACGATGCCCCTGCTCCGTATCGGGAAAATCCATTTTCTTTGAACTAAACCAAGAAAAAATAGTACTTAGTTTTTGGGGAGTAGCCCATATCCAACGTCCAAAGGACGGCATGGTATTGGTAAAGAAAGAAAAAAAACCACTCGTTGAGGTTGCCATAATATACTAAACTCCTTTTTAAATAATTTGATTCAATGAGGGTTAAAAGAATGCTCTTTAGATGCTGCTGTTCCACCAGCAAGGGCTGTTTCTTTAGAAAAAAAGCCCAGCGAACTCATTGCAGTGTAAGAGCGCCCTGAAGTCAACTTTGCAATCATCTCTTCTTGTTCAACAATTAGAGCTTCTTGCTCTTGGGCTTCCGAGTTCAATGAAGTCACTAATAAGCAAACGTTTTGGTAATTGTTTTGGCTAATATCATAATCTTTTTTCAATTGAATCAATGAAGCTTCTAATGAGATAGCTTGCTGTTCCAGCAACTGAAGTGTTTCTTCTAATTTTTTATTAATTAAATTTTGATGTTTGAGCGACTCTTGAAGCTGCTCTCGCTCCATAGTCAATGCGTTTATTTGCAGCTCGTCTGCTCCTTGTGATTTAAGACAATCCTCTTTATTGTGAGAGGCGAAGTGTTCACTTTCTTTTTCTAATTCGTTGATGCGCTGTAACAAACTGTCTTGTTGTTTCTTATAATCTGATAAAAGTGCTTCAATAGTTTGTTTTTGAATAAGGCTTTTTTGATACAGAGTATCAACGCGCTCCAATTCAAGCTCTAAGGAGCTAAGGCGCTCACTTAAGCGCTTATTTAATTCAACCTGTGTCGTCAATCCATTCCTCATTCCCTCTTGCTGTTTCTTCATTTGCTCTATTTTTTTCTGCGCTTGTTCTTTTTCTTTGGTTTGAACAGTTAACGCTTTAGTTAAAGGAACCACTTGTGCATTAAGTCGCGTCACTGTTTCTTGTTGTTCTTTTAAGGTAGCACTAAGCACATCAATTTGTTTATTCGCCTGCTCTAAGGATTCTTGTGCTTTTTTTAGTTGGCTCGTTACTTCATCGGTTTTTATATGCGTAGCATTTAGAGCATTCCCCACTCGTACAAACGGCTCTTGAATCTTCTCCTGTAAGCATTTTGTATTGTTTTGCGTAATTTGTATGGCTTCTGTTAATTGAACGCTCAAGGTACTTAATTTTTCTGTGCTCTCAACAACTTGTTTTGAATCTTCTCTAAAATCGCGAAATATGTCAGTCAAAATTACTTTGGTTTGCAGTGGAAAGGTTTTTAGTTCTGTAATCAAAGAACTGAATGACTGCTCATCATAGGTTTTCTCATTAGAGCTAGAAGTACTCAATTGAGAACCCAAAGCAACACCACCGGTAAGCGCAATCGTAGTTGAGGTGATGAGAGTTAAAAGACTGAATTCAGAAGAGGCTGCAACCGCAGCTGGAACTAATAAAGGCAAAGGCATGATTTTTCCTTAAATACATCAATGTTTACAAATAAATCCTTCCATGAAGGTCCGAAGAAAGGATATCAAAATAGCGTAAATTTATCAAACTGACTTTAACTTACTCATTTTAATACAAAATTATATGGAAGCTAGCAACGAGCCTATCAGTCAATTCAATGTCTGAAGCTATAGAAAAGTTAGACAGGTATTCCTTGAGGTGGAGAATAGAAACTTTTCATAAAATATTAAAATTTACTTTGCAATAAGGTCATCCTAATCCAAGAATAAAAACAATTAATTATTATTTTCTCATGCTTGCTGAAAAAGATGGCTGAGAATCGATTTCTTTTCGCTCGTCTTCTGACATACCATCATACTCTTGAATAGTCATTTGTACGCCATTTTTGAAAGTCACTGTCCCACTTTTTTCCTGTACATATTGGCCATTTATAAATTTACCGACCGTCTTAATATTATTGAAGCTTATTTCCGGAGGATGATATGTGGCAATAATTCCAATCATACTAATAGTAGCCGTATGAGTTGTGGATTTTTTAGGATGAATACCTATTCGAGATACAATTTGAGCTGCAGAGACTTGTGTTGGTGCAACGGGGCTTTTAATAATAGGAGTTACCTTGATTACATCAATATACTCTGCGAAAGAAATAATATCGCCATCCACTTTAAGATATGATTTATCACGGGGTTTTTCAATTGTATCACCCCAAACAATAGTAGTTTGGCCTGCTGGAAATGGCACAATAACACAAGTTTTTCCAGATAAAATCTCAATGGAACCTCTTGTCATACCCATATCAGAGACTGAACCCCATGAAAGAGTCCTAGGTATGCCATATTTGGCCAATTGGCTGAATACCCATGCTGGAGGAGCTGTTTCAATAAAATATGCTAAAGTTTTCATTATTTTCCTCATCTAATAAAGTTAATACAGCTCCGTTGTAAATAATTATAAAAACGCAACCCACTGAATTTTGGACACACCTCAACTGTGTAATTCTGGGTAAGTATTCTAAAAGTTAAAAAGCTCGAATGCACCGGATACTCGCAAAAGAAACCTTGTTTGCAGATTGAGTTTGTTGCCCACTAGTACCAAAGGTTTGAGCCCATGCCTGCGACGGCGTAGTTGTATTCTCTGAGGAGCTCCAATACGCATTACCTGTGGTAAAGCCACCAATTTCTGTCATGAGAAAATACATTTGATTTAATTCTTGTAGAGAAGGAAGGTACCATCCAGAATAAGGACTACTATAATTAGCGCAACTTTCTGCGGCTGGAGCATTAGTTCCTTGAGAATTAAGAATCAATGTTGTATTTTGAAAGCCTTTAAATAACTGTACTAAAATTGCACCAGTGTAAGTCCCAGGATCATTTACTAACCATTGCTGTTGGCTTGCTATATCTGAAGTTGCTGCAACTAAACCATGCTTTTTACTGCTATCTAAATAATAAATAATCCCACCTTGAGCCTGTTGGTAAAGTTCATAGCTTGTACCTGCTAGTTGCGATTGAATATACAATTTCACCCAATCTCTTGTATTTACCAATTGCGATTGAACATAGGATTTTATAGTTATTTAAAATTTGAAATGTCCATAAGATTTGGTATTATTATGGTTTTTCAGATATGACTTACTCATTAGATTTTAGAGCGACTGTATTACACCATATTGACAAGGGTAGTACGATAGAGGTTGTCAGCAAATTATTTTCCGTTGGGACAACAACAATAAAAAATTGGAAGCGACTGAGAGCACAAACAGGCAAACTAGAGGGCTCAGGTCGGCCTTGCAATCCTTACAAAATTGACTCAGATGCATTAAAATTATACTTAAAAGAACGTCCTGACGCTTTTCTAAACGAAATAGCATCCCATTTTGGTGTCACCGCCCCAGCAATTCATACAGCAATGAAACGTATGAACATTACTCGAAAAAAAAGATCGCGCTCTAAGCAGACCTCATTAAGTATCTATAACAAAGTAGCATACGCATCATAATTGA